>PAPR01000028.1 GCA_002709085.1 Pseudooceanicola sp.
CCGCCATGAGATTGCCGCGCGAAGCCTTCGACCATGGACAGGCCCAGACCGGAGCCTTCGCCGATACCCTTCGTGGTGAAAAACGGTTCGGTCACCCGGCGCAGGATGTCGCGTGGAATGCCGGGACCGTCGTCGCAGATCGCGATCCGGACGTAGCAACCGGCCTCCAGCAGCGCGCCGTCCAGCATGGGGGTCGCGTGGTCCAGCCGTTCGGGCGTTGCACTGATGGAGAGGTGGCCCGCCCCGGCGAGCGCATCCCGGGCATTGATCATCAGGTTGATCATGGCCGTGATCAACTGGTTTTGATCGACGCGAACCAATAGCGGCTCCGACGGAGGCGCGATGTGCAGGGCGACGGAGCTGGGCAGAAGGCCGCGGCTGAGCACGTTGATCCGGGCGAACACCTCACTCATGTCATGATCCGCGACGGTCAGGGTGGTCTTGCGCGAATAGGCCAGCAATTGGCCGACAAGGCCGGCGGCGCGGTCGGCGGACTGGCGGGCCTCAGCGATGAATTGGCGACGCTCTTCGGGGTCTTGGACGGCGTCGTAGAGATCGAGGTTACCGGTCACGGCGGTCAGGATGTTGTTGAAATCATGCGCGACACCGCCGGCCAGCTGACCGACAGCTTCCATCCTCTGGGCCTGCACCGACCGATTGGCGGCGGCCTCTGCGGCCAGCCGGCGCAGACGATGATCCAGTATGGTGCGGGTGAAATAAGAGATCAGCGTGACGCCTGCAAATCCGGTGACGAGGCGGGCGCCGACATCCTGCATCGCCTGCATTTCACGCAGCAGGACAAAGCCGACGGCCAGCGTGACCAGGGCGATCTCGCTCAGGACCATCCATTTCATCGTGTCGCTGCGCTGGATCAGGAACATCAGCAGCGCGCCAATTCCCGCGATCCCGGACATGCGCACGGCCATGTCGTCCTGCGCGATCATGTAGACTGGGAACCAGATAAAGGCGCAGAGCAGCACGAGGAATATGAGGCCGGCCAGTAAGGTATCCCGTGCGGTCGCCTCAGCGGGGCGCGTTGTGAGCACGACGAAATATAGTAGATGCGCGGCAATGAATCCCTGCAACCAGATCAGTGCCAGCGTCATGTTCGTGTAGTTCATGTGGATGACTGCGCTTGAGGCCGACAGGATCAAACGGAAGGCGAACTCGATCCGGTCGCCGTAGTCCAGTGCGTAGAGCCGGTCGATTTCCTTCCTGTGATTCAGGGTCCAATGTGTCATGTCACCTCCGTCTCCATCGCGGGTCGGGCACGCCAAAATGTGTCCCGCATAGGTGATCAGGGGTAGGTGGTGAATCGGGCCGGAATGTGAAAAACGTCGCGTCACATTGGGCGGAATACGCGTGATTTTATATATTCGATTGGGCCCTGTGGGCAATCACCTTGAAGCGATCAATATGGCTGCGAGGTCCCAACACGGGGTGTCGCTGGCGTCCGTCCTGTCATAGCGCGCTGATATGCCTCTGAGCTCCGTGACCTTTGCAAAGTAGTTTTCGACCAAGTGTAGGCCTCTCCGTCGTCGTCGCGCTGCTGTTTGCGATTCCGCCACCATGTCCGACAATGTTGACCCTGACCCACTACCGAAAGCAGCGTCCCGATAGACCAGAGGCCGACCATGCACTAACATGGATCACTCAGCGGGGGGCGCTCCACAGTTTCGACAACCGGTCAGGTTTCAGGAATCGTCCACCAACGGTCTCACTGGACAGCGCTCGCAATCTGCCACCCCGGCGCCGCCCCAGAACGATTTCGGTCCGGCACCCGTGACCCTATATAGGAGGAAGTCGTCGAGATTATTGGGATTTTTGTGGTAGCGGAGGAGGGACTTGAACCCCCGACACGCGGATTATGATTCCGCTGCTCTAACCACCTGAGCTACTCCGCCAGACCGGGGCCGTTTATGGCACGGCGACGGGCAGGTCAAGCGCGAAAACGGTGAGTGTGAAGAACCTTGGCTCCATTGCTTACCAGCTGTAGTTTCCACGATTCTGTGAGTCGTGCTGCGTTTTCCGGAGGAACCTGTTCCCAGTTATATGGATAACTTGAGCGCCTGATGAACCTGTCGCGGTTTGATGCCGCTCCTTTGATAGCCTTTCCTGCAGCAAAAGAGACGAACTATGGGACTGAAGCGGACGAATTTCGCAAGGACGCTGTGCGGATCGCGTTGACCAGTGGGCTTACACGCAGGCAGGTGGCTGACGATCTGGGTGTCGGCATGTCGACGCTGAACAAGTGGATCACAGCAAAACGAGAGAGGGACGTGGTGTCGAAAGAGGATTTAAGCCTCATCGAAGATGATCCAGCCCCCATTTCACCGGACCCCTAAGCGGTTTCGGTTTTGGCCCTGATGACCTCGCGAGGCGATTTCCATTTCAGACCGCTGTGTGGATGGTTTTCGTTATAGTCTTCGATCCAGTCTCCTATCAATCTCAGAACGGTTTCCGCATCAGGCAAAGGGTTCACGCGGACGTAGTCGCGCTTGAGCGTCTTGACGAAGGCTTCCGACATGCCGTTGGATTGCGGGCTGGCCACCGGTGTGAAGCAGGGTTTCAACCCAAGCTGACGGGCAAAGATGCGGGTTTCCTTTGCCGTGTAGGCGCTGCCGGTGTCGGTCAAGACCTCGATGACCCCTGGCGCACGGAAGGTGCCGAAGCGCGTCTCGACCGCCTCCAGCAGCATATCGCGCACGTCCGAGCCGCTGATCCCGACATTGGCGACGGCGCGCCACGGTGATACGTGGTGGTGCTGGCCTTGCACCATGTTGCGTAGACGTGAGAAAATAGACTCAACCATGTTTGTGTGCTTGCCATGGTCGCTGTAAATCTCGGAGTGGTTCACGCGGTCAACGTGGTAGCCCAAGTGCAATTCATCCCAGTGTGACGCTTCATCCGCTGACATCACGATGATGCAGATCGCGGCCAGCAGGTCAACGAAGTCCATCTTGCGCGATGCAAAGATTGTGCCGCTGGTCACGCTGAACTGGTGGTGACACGCCTTGCAGTTGAACTTGCGGCGCGTGGTGATCTTGTAGGCTTCATCGAAGCCGCAGCACGGGCAAACGGCTTCACCGTCTGTCTCAGGCCAGCGCATCTGGCAAAACGTCTCATAGGCCGCATCTTCGCCAGCTTTGTAAATCGAACGCAGGGAAAGCGTCCGAGATGCTGCTGAAAGGAGGAGGTGCTGTGCCATTTTCATTACCTATGATGTCTATACCCTATAAATAGGGTTTACACGTCATCATTATAAGGGCCATATCCCTATAAATAGGGTTTTATCCACTGAGGTAATAGAATGCCAAAGGCACAAACGGACGCGGAATGGTCAGATCGGGCGAAAAACCTGCTTCGCTCGGAGTTGAAAAGAAAGGGTCTGACTTACGTCCAATTATCTGATTTACTTGAGAAAATAGGCGTTCAAGAGAACGAAAAAAACATTGCAAACAAGATTAGCCGTGGTGTGTTTACGATGGCTTTCTTTCTACAATGTATGGCTGCAATTGAGGTCACAGAATTGAGGCTCTGAAATGGTTTCTTATGACGTGAAAGAGGAAGGCGACAGGCTGATCATCACGCTTGATCCCGGCCAGCCAGTTGAACTGACTGACTTGGCGGACAGCTTCGCGGCCCTTTCTCGCATTTATGAGCGCCACTATCGTAGCGGTTCGGATGATGCGCCCCGTCTCTTTGTGACCAAGCTCGAAACCGGGTCAGTCATAGCCGAGATCGCGCCTCTCGGTGTTATGATGGGCGGCATTGCCATGATGGATGGCGGCATGATCGTGACCGATTTTGCCAATCGCGTTTGGCGCGGCATCAGCTATTTCACTGGATGGGGCAAGGACACAAAATTGCTCGAAGCACCGTCCAAAGAGGATGCCGCCGACCTCCAAGAGTTCACACGACCGTTGGTCGGAAAGACGGGCGCAAGGCTTGGCATCAAGCAAGCCAGGTATGAAAAAACTGACGGTGAAAAGAAGACAGTTGTTGAATACAAATTCGATGAAGCTGAACTGAACAAGGCGTCAGTCAACATAGACAAGGCGCTGGCCCTGCCTGCACCGAAAAAGCCCGAGGATGAGGATCAAGACGACAAGATACGCTCAGAGGTGATGCTTTTTCTTGAGCAAGCAAATCGCGGCCCCGGCAAGGAAAAAGGCCGCACTGGCGACAGGGGGCGTGTGCCTGATATTTCAGACAAGGTGCTGCCTGTCTATTTTAGGCAAAGCATCCAAGGGCTGAAGGAGAAGATGCTACAAGGCAAGGACAACCCGTTTGCGATGGTCTTTGTCGTGGATATCTACGCCACTCGCATGGATGGTGAAATCAAGGGCTACACCGTTACTGAAATTCACGACAGTTTTGAGCGCGACGACGAATAGCTTGGTGCGTTTGATACATAAGGCCGGGTTTGCGGGCATTTCGCAAACGCACTTCCAGCAGCAGACAGCGATCCGATCTGGTCACCTTGGCGCACATCAAAGAACAGTTCCGTCTGAACCTGGGCATTTACGGTCGGCCACCTATGCCAGAGGAACTGAAGGAAGTTGGCTTGGACGTTGGGCATCGCTGCGTATTTCGTTTGATGCGTCAGAACGGCATATCGGTTGTGCGAACGCGCAAATAAAAGGTCACGACAGATAGCGACCTCAAATCTAGACTCAGCACCCATTAATCCACTCGAGGCAATCTGGCCGGTATGATCCAAACTCCCAAATTGAGGTGGTTTTTATGAGCAACCTTTACCGGCCGAGCCAAGATCAGACGGTACAGTCGCTCCTATTTCCCAAAGAGCCATGGTGTCCCGCGCGTCGATGACCGCCGCGTGCTGAGCGGCATTATATTCATAAATTGCAACGACTTGCGGTGGTGTGATGCGCCGAAAGAATATGGTCCTCATAAGACCCTCTATAACCGCTGGAAGCGATGGAGCGACATGGGGGTGTTCGCGCGGATCATGATGGGGCTGGCTGCCGAAGCCTCCGACAACAATACGATCTCGATTGACGCGACCTACCTCAAAGCACATCGTACCGCCTCGAGCCTTCGAGTCAAAATGGGGGGCGTGGACGTATGATCGCTGCCCGGCAGGGGATTGCGCAGCAATGTCCCGAGAGGGAGGGCGGACCAAAGGCGGTAGGAACACAAAGTTGGATGCCGTAACTGACATAATTGGCCGAGCGATCCGGTTTGTCCTGACCGCTGGTCAGGTGAGCGATCATACCGGAGCGAGAGCTCTTATGAACAGCCTGCCAGCAGCGGGTTGGCTTTTGGGTGATCGAGGGTGTGATGCGGATTGGTTTCGCGAAGCCCTTGTGGATATGGGCATATCGCCCTGCATTCCCGGACAGAAGTTGCGCGACAAGAAGGTCAAATATGACAAGCGGCGCTACAAAAGACGTAAAAGACTGGCGGCGCGTGGTCGTCCGCTACGACAGATGCCCGGAGGTCTTCCTCTCCGCCATCACTATCGCTGCACCCGTAATATTCTGGTTATGAGTTCTGAGCCTAATAAATGCGAACTTAGATACTTTATTGCCGGAGGTATTCCGCGCAATCTGTTTGACCCGTCAAAACATTAGACATTGCGAGAGCCGCAGCTCTTTCTGATGTCGCTCTGATTATGCCTGATGTCACCGTAGCATTGATGGTTACGCGGAACACTTCCTTCTCACAGACTGAAAAACGCATTTCGCGGCGAAGATTACGTCCTGTCAGCTCTGCAAGGACATCACTTGCGTTATCGTTGAGCGAGAGGGTGATGGTGCTGCGCTCTTCACCCGCCCCAACGTCAACACCTGCTATATCCTCGACGCCAAATATGATCGTGTCGTCGTCGGTCGAAAGCTGTGCCAAGTTGGTTGGTTCGCTTTGCGTATTTGCCTGCGTTGAAAAGACAAATAAAAGCGCAGCCAATGTGATTCCGGTGTAGTTCAAATTTCTTGCACTCCGCGGATGGGGCTGCATTAAGTATTCGCATACCTTTTAGACAAAGGCCATTCTTGAGACAATTCCGGTGACTGCAAGTCATTACGGCACACCCGCCCACACCGGGCTGCCCCCCCATCTTGCTCACTCCCCATCACACCGCTAAGCACCCCATCATGAGCTCCAAGCATCCCTCCGGCGCCCCGTGGCGCAACTTTTATGGCCGTTTCAAGGGCAAGACCCTGCGTCCGGCGCAGGAAACCTATCTGGAGGAGGACCTCGCCGCGCTTTCCCCCGGTGCCGTCGGGTGGGATGAGAACCCGGAGCGTAACCCGCTTGATCTAAACGCGCTGTTCGGCGGGCGTGACCTCTGGGTCGAGATCGGGTTCGGCGGCGGCGAGCATCTGGTGCATCAGGCCGAACGCAATCCCGGCGTCGGCATCATCGGCGCGGAGCCTTTCATCAACGGTGTCGCCATGCTGCTGGGCAAGATCCGCAAGGCGAAGGTCGATAATCTGCGCGTGCATCCCGGCGATGTTCGCGATCTCTTTGACGTGCTGCCGGAGGCCTCGGTGTCGCGCGCCTTCCTGCTTTACCCCGATCCATGGCCCAAGGCGCGCCACCATCGCCGCCGCTTTGTCACGCCGGACCATCTGGAGCCATTGGCCCGCGTGTTGAAGCCCGGCGCGATCTTTCGCGTCGCGACCGACATTCCCGATTACGTGCGCCAAACGCTGGAACAGGTGCCGCGCCACGGGTTTGATTGGCTCGCCGAACGCCCGGCCGACTGGCGCGAGCCATGGGACGACTGGCTCTCCACCCGGTATGAACAAAAGGCGCTGCGCGAGGACCGCACGCCGCATTACCTGACCTTTCGGCGGCGCTGATGTGCTAGGCTCTCGGGGTGATGAGCGAAAACAAGACACAGCCGAGCGCGATCGACCCGCGGGACTTCCTATCCACCGTTCAGCCTGAGCGACGGCGCGAGGACGGCTTCGCGCTGCTCGACCTCTTTAGCGAGACGACGCGCTGGCAGCCGCGCATGTGGGGGCCTGCAATCATCGGATATGGCCGGTACGATTATACCTATGCCAGTGGGCGCAGCGGCAGTTTCCTCGCCACCGGATTTTCGCCGCGCAAGGCCGCGCTGTCGATCTACATCATGCCGGGGTATCAGGATTACAGCGCGATCTTGTCGCGCCTCGGTCCGCATAGACTGGGCAAGGCCTGTCTCTATATCACGCGCCTCGATGTGGTGGATCAGGACGTTCTGGCCGAATTGATCCGCGCCGGGCTCAGCGATCTGGCCAGATTATGGCGGGTCTCGGAGGAGTGAGCCCCGTGCACCCCTCAGCCCCTGATGGACATTTCGCGCCACCTGTGACAAAGCGCCGGGGCATCAGGAGCATCGCATGACAACCACCCGTTTCGCCCCGTCCCCGACCGGCTACATCCACGTTGGCAATTTGCGCACCGCGCTGTTCAATTTCCTGATCGCGCGCAAGCAGGGCGGCACCTTTATCCTGCGGATCGACGACACCGATCCCGAGAGGTCGAAGCAGGAATATGTCGACGCGATCAAGCAGGACCTCGACTGGCTGGGCCTGCACTGGGACCGGGTGGAGCGTCAGTCCGACCGGCTGGACCGCTATGCCGAGGCAGCGGACAAGTTTCGCGAGATGGGCCGATTTTACGAAGCTTTCGAGACCCCGACGGAACTGGACCTCAAGCGCAAGAAGCAGCTCAACATGGGCAAGCCGCCAGTCTACGACCGCGCCGCGCTGGCCCTGTCGGACGCCGAAAAGGACCGCCTGCGCGCCGAACGCGGCGAAGGGGTCTGGCGCTTCAAGCTTGACCAGCAGCGGATCGAATGGGGCGACGGGATCCTCGGTGACATCTCCATCGACGCGGCCTCGGTATCGGACCCGGTGCTGATCCGTCAGGACGGGCAGGTTCTTTATACGCTGGCCTCGGTGGTGGACGACACGGATATGGGCGTGACCCATGTGGTGCGCGGCTCGGACCATGTGACCAACACGGCGACGCAAATCCAGATGATCGAGGCGCTGGGCGCGACGCCGCCTGCCTTTGCGCATCATTCGCTGCTGACCGGCCCACAGGGCGAGGCGCTGTCGAAACGTCTCGGCGTGCTTTCGATTCGCGATCTGCGCGCGCAGGGGATCGCCCCGATGGCGCTGCTGTCGCTGATGGCGCGGCTCGGCTCCTCCCAGCCGGTCGAATTGCGCGCCTCGGTCGATGAGCTGGTCGAAGGGTTCGATCTGTCGCACTTCGGCTCCGCCCCGACCAAGTTCGACGAAAAGGACCTGTTCCCGCTGACCGCGCATGTGCTGCAATCCACACCGCTGGATCAGGTGCGGACCCGGATCGCCACCGCTGGCGTCCCCGATGACAAGGCCGAAGCCTTTTGGATGGTCGTGCGCGACAATATCACCGTGCTGGACGACATCGACGCCTGGTGGCGGATGATGTGCGACGGGGCGGAGCCGGTGGTGGATGACGAGGACGCGGAGTTCATTCGCGAGGCCATGCCCTTGCTGCCGCAGGAGATCGACGGCGACACCTGGGGTCAGTGGACCTCTGCGGTGAAAGAGGCGACGGGCCGCAAGGGCAAGGGGTTGTTCATGCCGCTGCGCAAGGCCCTGACGGGGCAGGAGCGTGGGCCGGACATGGCCGCTTTGCTGCCATTGCTTCAGACAATCCGCGCCCGCGATCTGTGACCCGAGAGGCTGGGCGCTGCGCCAATCGCGCGGCGCTGTGCCAATCGCATGCCGCGAGGCGGTGATCGCGCCGCGCCACCTTGCCCGGCGATCGGTTCGGCGCGCGGCTAATCGCGCCGCGATCCATCGATCACTCCGTCACGACCTCGACGCCGAGGTCCGCCACATGCCGGTCGACAAAAGCGGTCTGCTCCTTGCTCAGCAACTGTGCCCGGGGGTAGCGGGGCAGGGCGCGGTCATTCAGGATCGGCCCGTCCCAGCCGGCGGTCGATTCAAAGAAATGGTGCCCGCCTTCCTCGCCGAAGACGGTCAGGTAGCCCTGCACGCAGACGTCGAGATAGCTGAGCAGGATCGGGCTCAGGCCGTCGGCGGGCCCGTGCTTGTCGATCGGAATGGTGTAGACGGCGATGTCGCCGGCGTCCTCGGCCCGGTGGTCGATGCCGTCCAGAAGGGTGACGCGGTCATAGCCGGCCTCGCGCAGATCCAGCGCGGCCCAATCCGCGAAAGGCACGGCGGCAATCACGCCGTCGATATAGGTGCCCTCGCATGGCTCTGCGGTCAGGAACGCCAGGTTCCGCAACGGGGTATGCCGCCAGACCCGCCGCCAGCCGGTGAGCCGCGCCGGGTGATGGCGTTCGTAGATGTGGGTCGCCGTGTTGACGAGGCTGCCGTAGCCGAAAAAGAACGGGTCTCGCGGAATTTCTGTTTGTGCACTCATACGGCCCATATCGGTGCGCCGGGTGGCCGGGGTCAAGCCCGTGTGCCTGATTTCGCTATCACGCGTGGGCGTCGGCACCTCCGGTCGAGCGCACGGCCTGTGCAGCCCGCCGATCATCAATCTGAAAACAGCGCGAGAGGCTTGCGCGCCCCGGATTGTCACGCTAATCCGTTCAAACGGACAGGGAGAACCGGCCAAGCGCCGGTGCCGAAGGAGCAACCGCCCCGGAAACTCTCAGGCCCAAGGACCTGCCGTGGACAGACTCTGGAGAGTGGTGCGTTTGCACCCGCCGAAGGGATAGCGATCTCAGGCGCAAGGACAGAGGGGGCATCGTGGCGCAATTGATGCGCCCTGCGATGCCCGGCGTTTTCCGGGTCGGAGAGTGACCGGAATGGACGACCTGCACAGCCTGCCTCTGCATGACCTTCACGTCGAACTCGGCGCCAAGATGGTGCCCTTTGCCGGCTACGACATGCCCGTTCAATACCCCGCCGGGGTGATGAAGGAACACCTGCACACCCGCTCCGCCGCCGGTCTGTTCGACGTCTCGCACATGGGGCAGGTTCTTCTGCGTGGCGAGGTGGCCGAAGTCGCCCGCGCCTTCGAGGGGCTGATGCCGGTCGATGTCGTGGGCCTCGCCGAAGGGCGTCAGCGCTATGGCTTGTTGACCAATGACATGGGCGGTCTTCTTGATGACCTGATGTTTGCCAATCGCGGCGATCATCTGCTGGTCGTCGTCAATGCCGCCTGCAAGGTTGATGACATCGCCCATATGCGCGCCAAGATGCCCGAGGTCGAGGTGGTCGAGGTCACGGATCGCGCGCTCCTGGCCTTGCAGGGACCAAAGGCCGAGGCGGCACTGTCGGCCCTCGCCCCAGAGGTCGCCGCGATGCGGTTCATGGACGTGCGCAACGTGACCCTCGTGGGGGCGGAGGCCTGGGTCTCCCGCTCCGGCTATACCGGCGAGGACGGGTTCGAAATCTCGGTACCCGTCGCGCAGGCGGAAAAGCTGACCCGTGCGCTGCTGGGCAACCCGGATGTGCTGCCGATCGGCCTTGGCGCGCGCAACAGCCTGCGGCTGGAGGCGGGGCTGTGCCTTTACGGCGCCGACATCGACACAACGACGACCCCGGTGGAGGCCGGTCTCAACTGGGCGATACAAAAGGTCCGCAGGGCGGGTGGCGCGCGCGCTGGCGGTTTCCCCGGTGCCGACATCATCCTCGACCAACTCGCCAATGGCGCGCCGCGCAAACGCGTCGGCCTGCGCCCTGCGGGACGTGCGCCGATGCGCGAGGGCGTCATGCTTTATCCCGCGGACGGCGCGACCGACCCGGTGGGCAGCATCACCTCCGGCGCTTTCGGGCCGACGGTTCAAGCACCGGTCTCCATGGGCTATGTCCCCATTGACTTGTCCACGCCGGGCACGATCATTTCTGCAGAGCTGCGCGGCAAACGCGCGGCGGTGGAGGTCACAACGCTGCCCTTCACACCTGCCAATTTCAAACGCTGAGCGACCAGGGAGACCCGTCGATGAAATTTACCGAAGAACACGAATGGCTGCGGGAAGAGGGCGATGAGATCGTGATCGGCATCACCGAACACGCCGCCGAGCAACTGGGCGACATCGTTTTTGTCGAACTGCCGGAGGTCGGCACCGAAGTCTCCAAAGACGACGAATGCGTGGTCATCGAATCGGTTAAGGCGGCCTCGGACATCCTCGCCCCGATTGACGGTGAGATCACCGAGGTCAACGAGGCGCTGGTCGACGATCCCGGCAAGATCAACGAGGATCCCATGGGCGACGCCTGGTTCATCAAGATCAAGCCGGCGGAACCCGAGCAGATGGACGACTACATGTCCGAAGCCGAATACCGCGACATGATTTCCTGACGCCATGGCCGTCCTGCGCATCACGCCCAACCTTTTGTGCGACGATCCGGCGCGCATGGCGGCCTTTTATCGCGACTTCTTTGGCCTCGACATCGTGATGGCGCTGGATTTCATCACCACATCGGCGGCGACGGCGCACCAGCAGGTGCCGCAGATCTCGATGGCGACCGAGGGCGGGTCGGGCACCGAATTGCCCGTCCTGTCCATCGAGGTCGATGATCTGGACGCCCTTCACGACACCATGAGGGCGCAGGAGATCCCCTGCGCCTACGGTCCGGTAAATGAACCTTGGGGCGTGCGCCGCCTGTTTCTGCGCGATCCCGCCGGATATTTGATTAACGTGCTGGAACACCGCAACTGACCCGACCGTCCGGCCCCGCCGCCCTATGGGGGAAGCGCCCCGACTACCACCCCGCAGGAGTAGACATGACCTTTGCCCCGACCGACTATCAGCCCTACGATTTCGCCAACCGTCGCCACATCGGCCCCTCGCCGCAGGAAATGGCCGGCATGCTGGACACCATCGGCGTCGCGTCGCTGGATCAGTTGATCGACCAGACGGTGCCAAAGGCGATCCGGCAGGCCGAACCGCTGGATTTCGGTGCGCCGCTCTCGGAAAGCGAACTGCTGGTCTACATGCGCGAGGTCGCGGACCGCAACAAGGTCCTGACTTCGCTGATCGGGCAGGGCTATCACAACACGATCACGCCCCCCGCGATCCGGCGTAACATCTTTGAGAACCCCGCGTGGTACACCGCCTATACCCCCTACCAGCCCGAGATTTCCCAAGGGCGGCTGGAGGCGCTGCTGAACTACCAGACGATGATCTGCGACCTGACCGGGCTCGACATCGCGAATGCCTCCCTGCTGGACGAATCCACCGCCGCCGCCGAGGCGATGACCATGGCCGAACGCGCGTCAAAGTCCAAATCCCGGAAGTTCTTCGTGGACGAGGCCTGCCACCCCCAGAACATCGACGTGATCCGCACCCGTGCCGAACCGTTGGGGATTGAGGTGGTGCTGGGGCGGCCCTCCGACCTTGACGCCTCGGACGTCTTTGGCGCGATTTTCCAGTACCCCGGCACCAATGGTGTGCTGCGCGATTTCACCCCGCAGATGGAGGCGCTGCATGCCAACAAGGCCATCGGCATTACCATTGCCGACCCCATGGCGCTGTGCCTGCTCAAGGAACCGGGGCAGATGGGCGCCGACATCTCGGTCGGGTCGACGCAGCGCTTTGGCGTTCCTTTGGGCTATGGCGGTCCGCACGCGGCCTATATGGCCTGCCGTGACGCGCTGAAACGGTCGATGCCGGGCCGGATCGTCGGGGTGTCGATCGACGCGCGCGGTAATCGCGCCTACCGGTTGTCGCTGCAAACGCGCGAACAGCATATCCGCCGCGAAAAAGCGACCTCCAACGTCTGCACGGCGCAGGCGCTCCTGGCGGTCATGGCCTCGATGTACGCGGTCTTTCATGGCCCCGCCGGGCTGAAGGCCATCGCGCAAGGCATCCACGCGCGCACCGTCACCATGGCCGAGGGGCTGCGCGGCGCGGGCTTTGATGTCTTTCCGAAAAAGGTCTTTGACACCGTCACCGTGGATGTCGGCCCCTTTCAGGGCGCGATCATGAAATCCGCCGTCGAAGAGGGGCTGAACCTGCGTCGCGTCGGCACCACCCGGATCGGCATCACGCTGGACGAGGTGACGACGCTGGATACCATCGCCGCCATCTGGCGCGCCTTTGGCATCACGGCCCCGGTCCCCGAAGGGCAAAGCTATGATCTGCCGGAAAACCTGATCCGGGAGACCGACTACCTCACCCACGAGATCTTTCACATGAACCGGGCCGAAACCGAGATGATGCGCTACATGCGCCGCCTCGCGGACCGCGATCTGGCACTGGATCGCGCGATGATCCCGCTCGGCTCCTGCACGATGAAACTGAACGCGGCGGCCGAGATGATCCCGGTGAGTTGGGACAGCCTGTCGGCCCTGCACCCCTTCGTGCCCGCCGATCAGGCCGAGGGCTACGCACGTATCCTCGCCGACCTCTCGGCCAAGCTCTGCGCGATCACCGGCTACGCGGCCTTCTCCATGCAGCCAAATTCCGGAGCACAAGGTGAATACGCGGGGCTTCTGACGATCCGCAACTATCACATCGCGAACGGCGAGGGGGATCGCGACGTCTGCCTCATTCCGATGTCAGCCCATGGCACCAACCCCGCTTCGGCCCAGATGGTCGGCTGGAAGGTGGTGCCGATCAAATCCGCCGCCAACGGCGACATCGATTTGCAGGATTTCGCCGCCAAGGCGCATGAACACAGCGCGAAACTGGCGGCGGTCATGATCACCTATCCCTCGACCCATGGTGTTTTTGAGGAAACCGTGACCGACGTCTGCAAGATCACCCACGAACACGGCGGGCAGGTCTATATCGACGGCGCGAACCTCAACGCCATGGTCGGCCTGTCGCGCCCCGGCGACCTCGGCGGGGACGTCAGCCACCTCAATCTGCACAAGACCTTCTGCATCCCGCATGGCGGCGGTGGCCCCGGCATGGGCCCGATCGGGGTCAAGGCGCACCTCGTGCCGCATCTGCCCGGCCATACCCACCACGGGACCGACCGCGCGGTGTCCGCAGCACCCTTCGGGTCTCCCTCGATCCTGCCGATCTCATGGGCCTATTGCCTGATGATGGGCGGCGAGGGGCTGACGCAGGCAACCCGCGTCGCGATCCTCAACGCCAATTACATCGCCGCGCGGCTAGGTGAGGCCTACCCGATCCTCTACAAAGGTCCGCAGGGGCGCGTGGCACATGAGTGCATCCTCGACACCCGACCCTTCGCGGATCACGGCGTCACCGTCGACGACATCGCCAAGCGTCTGATGGATTGCGGTTTTCACGCGCCCACGATGTCCTGGCCGATCACCGGCACACTGATGGTAGAGCCGACGGAATCCGAAACCAAAGCCGAGATCGACCGCTTCTGCGACGCCATGCTCGCCATCCGTGAAGAGATCGCGGATATCGAAAGCGGCACCATCGCGCACGCGGCCTCGCCTCTCGCCCATGCGCCGCACACGGTCGAGGACCTCGTCGGCGACTGGGACCGCGCCTATTCCCGCGAACAGGGCTGCTTCCCTCCCGGTGCCTTCCGCGTCGACAAGTACTGGCCCCCTGTCAACCGCGTCGACAACGTCTGGGGCGACCGCAACCTGACCTGCACCTGCCCGCCAATGTCCGATTTCGCCGAGGCCGCGGAATAACCACTTTGGTTTCCCAAATATCTCGGGGGAGGCCGCAAGGCCGGGGGCAGCGCCCCCCGGTGCCACCCGTGATAGGCGCGACGACCTGACCATCCGGCACGGCGACGTCACCGCCGCGTCGTTTGAGTATTTTTGACGAGATGAAGCCGGAGTGCCTTAATCCCGTGCCCGGAGAACCTGCGCCGGGCGCGCCGCCAAGGGGCGCCAGGCAAAGGCGAGGCCGGCCAGCAGGTTGGCAATCAATCCGCCCAGCACGATGGCCAGCGCATTGCCCCAGATGACCGTGAAGGGCGTTTCCATCACGAACCGGCAGACCGCCCAGCCCCCGGCCAGCCCGGCGACCAGGGCGACCATGCCCGCCGCCGCGCCAAGGAGGGCAGAGCGCAACGCGAGGCTCGTCAATATGCGGCCGCGCGAGGCCCCGAGGGTTTTGAGCACGGCGGCCTCATAGATCCGCTCCCTCTCACCCGACAGGGCCGCGCCGATCAACACGAGGAAGCCGGTCAGCAGGGTCGCCGCCGCGCCCCAAGACGTGGCCGAGGCGATGCCCGCCAGCAGGGTGGCGACCCGGTCGATGGCGTCGCGCACGCGGATCGCGGTGACGTTGGGAAAGGCGTTGCCGATATCGCGCAGGATCGCGGCTTCGGCCTCTTCCTCGGCGTAGACGGTGGCGATGAAGCTATGCGGTGCGCCCTCCAGCGCGCTCGGGTTCATCGCCATGACGAACCCCATCCCGGCGGTCGAGAAATCGACCTCGCGGAACGATGCAATGGTGCCGGTGATGTCGCGCCCCAATATGTTGACGGTCATCTCGTCGCCGAGGGTCAGGCCCATTTCTTCGGCCTCTTCGGCGGCGAAGGAGATCAGCGGCGGGCCGGCGTAATCCTCGGGCCACCAGTCGCCGGCGGTGAGCCGCGTCGTCTCGGGCAGGGGGCCGGAATAGGTCACGCCGCGGTCGCCGCGCAGGACCCAGTGTTTGCCTGCGACCTCTTCGGCGGGACGGTCGTTGATCCGGGTGATGATGCCGCGCAACATCGGGGCCGCTTCGAGCCGGGAGACGGCGGAATCGCCTTCGATCCGGTCGAGGAAGCCCGGCATCTGGTCCTTCTGGATATCGACGAAGAAATAGCTCGGCGCGCGCTCGGGCAACTGGCCGGTGATGGCGCTGCGCAGATTGCCGTCGATCTGCCCGACCGCCGCCAGTACCGAAAGGCCAAGCCCGAGGGAAAGCACCACCGGCAAGGCTTCGCTGCGCGGCCCGCCAATCGCCGCCAGCGCCCAGCGAAGCGCCGCGCGCCCCCGTGCCAACTCGTGCGCGCGCCGCGCCAGCCGTTGCACGCCGAAGCCCGCGAGCGTCAGCAGGGCGAGGGCAAAGACGATCCCGCCCGTCGTCCAGAGCGTCAGCCCCCAGGTGCCGCTGAACACTGCCGCGGTCAGCACGAGCACCCCGGCAAGGGCGAGGATCACCATGAGGTAGCGCCAGTCTGGCAGCAGCGGACCGGCGCCCATGGCGTCGCGGAACAGGGTCGCCGCGCGAATGTCGCCGGTCCGTGCCAGCGGCCAGAGCGTGAATATCAGCGCCGTCAGCACGCCGTAGATCGCGGCCTCGGCCAGCGTGCCGGGGAAAATGCCGAACCGCGCCGGCACCGGCAGCAGCTCCGCGATCAGCGGCGCGAGGGTCAGCGGCACCAACGTGCCCAACAGCAGCCCGGCGAGGATGCCAAGGATCGAGAGCGCGCCAATCTGTAGGAAATACGTCAGGAAAATCACCCGCCGGGTCGCGCCGAGCGTCCTGAGCGTCGCGATCACGCCGGTTTTCCGCGCGAGGTAGGCGCGCACCGCCGACGACACCCCGACGCCCCCGACCGCCAACCCGGAGAGGCCGACCAGCACCAGAAAAGCCCCAAGCCTGTCGACGAACTGCGCCACGCCCGGCGCGCCGTTCCTCGCATCGCGCCAGCGCAGGCCGGTGTCCTCGAATTGGCGGGTCGCCTCGTCTTTTACCGCATCCACGGAGGCTTCCGGGTCAAGCAACATGCGGTAGTGGCTGTCGAACAGGGTGCCCGGCTCCAAAAGTCCTGCGCCGTCGAGGTCGGCGCGCCGTACGATCAGGCGCGGCCCGAACCCGAAACCTGCCGTCGCGCTGTCGGGTTCGCGGGTCAGCACCGCTGCGAGGGTGAAATCCTTGGACCCCAGACGCAAGCTGTCCCCGACGCTCAGCCCCAACCGGTCGCTCAGCAGGGCTTCGGCGACCACGCAGGGGCCGGGGGTGCAGGCAAAGGCATCGGTGAGCGGCATCTCGGGCGACAACCCGACGGTGCCGACCAGCGGATAGGCTGTGTCCACCGCCTTGATCTGGGTCAGCGCGCGCTCGACCGTGCCGTCGGGGCGTGTCACGACGGCCATGGAGCGGAAATCCGCGGTCTCCGAGACTCCGGCGGCGGTTCGCTCCATCCAAGCGCGCTCTTCGTCGGTTGCAAAACGGTAGGTGAAGGAGACCTCGGCGTCGCCTCCCAGCAGGGCCGACCCCTCGGCGGCCAATCCCGCCTCGATGGCCGAGCGGACCGTGCCGACGCCGGCGATTGCCGCGACGCCTAGCGCGAGGCAGGCCAGAAGGATGCGAAAGCCCGACAGGCCGCCGCGCAGCTCGCGCCCCGCGAAACGTGCCGCCAGCCGCGCGTCGACCGAGAGGCTCATGCCGTGGCCCCGGCCAGATCAAGAACCCCGTCGCGCAGATGGATCACCCGGTCGCAGCGCGCCGCGAGGTCAGGGGCGTGCGTCACCAGCACCAGCGTCGCGCCATGCCGGTCGCGCAACCCGAACAACAGCTCCATGATCGCCTCGCCGTTCGGCCCGTCGAGGTTGCCGGTCGGCTCATCAGCCAGCAGGATATCGGGTCGCGGGGCAGAGGCACGGGCCAGCGCGACGCGCTGCTGCTCCCCGCCCGAAAGCTGCGCGGGGTAGTGATCGGCGCGTGTTTCCAACCCGACGCTCTTCAGTTCTTCGTGAGCGCGCGTGAACGCATCCGGTTTTCCGGCCAGTTCCAAAGGGGTTGCGACATTCTCCAGCGCGGTCATCGTCGGAATTAAGTGGAAGGATTGGAAGACCACCCCCATATGTTCCCTACGGAAGCGCGCCAAGGCGTCCTCGTCCATCGCGGTCAGGTCCTGACCCAATGCGGCGATCCGTCCGCCGGTGGCGCGTTCCAGCCCACCCATGAGCATGAGGAGAGACGACTTGCCCGATCCCGAAGGCCCGACCAGCCCCAATGTTTCGCCCTTTTCGACCTCGAGGGAGATGCCGCGCAGGATCTCGACCGGCCCCGCATTGCCATCCAGCGTCAGACGCGCATCGGTGAGGGAGAGGATCGGATCGGTCATGTCAGGTATCTCTGCGTTGCGGCGTCACTGGACATATGGGCATCTGGCGCGGCGAGGCAAGGCGGCGGCGGTTATTCTGGGACTTGCGCTCGGCACGCCCGCGATGGCCGAGACGACGCAGGTCCTCGCGCTGGGCGACAGTCTGACCCAGGGCTACGGGTTGCCGGCAAAGGACGGCCTCGTGCCGCAGCTGGAGCGCTGGCTTCAGGCGCGCGGGCATGACGTCAAGATCGTCAACGGCGGTGTCTCTGGTGATACCACGCGCGGCGGCCTCGCTCGGGTCAGCTGGTCTCTGACGCAGGGAATGGATGCGATGATCGTGACGCTTGGCGGGAATGACATCCTGCGCGGCGTCGATCCGGCAGAGACCCGGAGCAACCTCGACGGGATCCTGCAGATCGGACAATCCAAGGGTGTCGAGATGCTGGTGATCGGTCTCTACGCCTCTCAAAACTATGGTGCCGACTACAAAAAGGCCTTTGATCGCATCCACCCCGAACTGGCCGAGACCTACGGCGCCCTTTACGAGCCGAACTATTTTCAGGCCCTGATCGGCGACGATGGCGACCCCTCTGCCTATGTGAAATACATGCAAATGGACGGCATCCATCCCAAGGCCGTCGGCGTGGCGCGGATTGTTGAGCGTATCGGTCCGAGGGTTGAGGAACTGATCGGAAGGGTCGAGACCAGGGCTGAGGGCTGAGGGCTGAAACGGTCGCCAGCGCGACGCGAAGGGTCCGGTTTCAGCGTCCCGTGGCGCTGCGCAACACGAAGGACGGCACCTTTTTCAGCGTCGCCCAGGCGAGGGCGGGATACTCGATCTCTCCGGCCATCAGGCGCAGATATTGGTAGCGCACCGTCCCGGAGCCGCGAAAGGCGCGCACAAAGGTGTTGCGGAAGGGCCGTCCGAAAATGAT
Organism: Pseudooceanicola sp.; assembly: GCA_002709085.1. Taxonomy (GTDB): domain Bacteria; phylum Pseudomonadota; class Alphaproteobacteria; order Rhodobacterales; family Rhodobacteraceae; genus Pseudooceanicola. Next base: position 18,854 of record PAPR01000028.1, read on the forward strand.
CTGGCGGATCCAGCGGGCGTGAAACATTGCGCCATGGATCGGGCGAAGTTTTTGACGATAGAGGGTCAGGGCACGGGGCGGGTGGTTGGCGGCAATCGCCTCTGCCGCTGCCTCTGCCGCCAAGGCGCCCGACTTCATCGCATAGGCAATACCTTCGCCGGTGATCGGATCGACAAGGCCGGCGGCATCCCCGGCCAGCAGCACCTCGGCCCGGCCGGGCCAGCGGCGCACGTCGCCGAACGGCAGGAACGCGCCCTTGACCTTGGGGGTGCCGGCCACGTCGAACTTGGCAAGGTAGCGCTGCATGGCGGCCTTCATGTCCGGGTTGCGCCCGTGCACGCCGCCGATGCCGATGGTGGCGGAGCCAGCCTTGGGGAAGTTCCAGCCATAGCCCCATTCCGCCGCGCCGAAGTCGATGCGCACCGGGGCGTCCGCGGCAGGGGCGGGGGCTTCGATCTCAAGGCCAAAGCCAATGCGCGCATGATCGAAGGCCTCACCGTAGAGCGTCCGCGCCACCAGCGAATTCGCCCCGTCGGCGCCTATCAGCACGCGGTAGGTCAGGTGCTGCCCACCCTTCAGCCCGACCTTTCGCGCATCGAGGTCCAGCGTCTCGACCGCCGCGCCGGTCAGATCGACCGCGCCCGAGGCCAGCGCATGGCCGACAATCGCCGCATCCATATCGCGCCGCATTGTCATGTGAATGGGCGGGATGCCGTCGATCCGCGCCAGTTCCTGTCCGTGCGCGTGAAACTCCACGTTATGCTTGGTGATGATGATGTCCTCGGGGATCGGCGCGCCGAAAATTTCTTGGTAATATCGGTAGCTTCGCCCGGTGAAGCCACCACCGCACAGCTTTTCTCGGGGGAACTTGTGCTTGTCGATGAGCGCGACGCTCAACCCGGCCTGTGCGGCGACATGCGCAGCGGCTCCGCCAGCGGGGCCACCGCCGATCACGATCACATCGTAGTGCGTCATCAATACCCTCAGGACAGCCCGAAAAAGGCCCGTACGTCATCGAAAAGTTCCGGTTCAGTCACGAATAATAAGTGACCCTGGCCCTCATAGCTTTTGAACACGTCCGCGTGCAACCGTCGTGCGTAGCGTCGTGTCATGTCGTCGGAAAAGACCGAATCTTCCGCCCCGTGAAAAAAACCGATCCGCACGTCCGCCAGATCCTCGGGATCCTCCAGATACCAGGTCATCAGATCGGCGGTATGGGCCATGGTCATCTTGTTGGGCGGGGTGGTGAGCTGTCCGCGCTGCATGGCGGCCAGACGGCGGCTCTGCTCGGCCTGTTCCTCCTTGGTAAAGTGGTCGCGCCCGTAAAGCAGTGTGCGGTAATTTTCGGCCCAAGTCTCTTCCAAACCAGGGCGTTTGGCGCGGAACATCGCCTTGATCACATCCAGCGCCCCCTTGAGCGAGGCGAGCGCCGCCGCTGGGGAGTCACTGGCCGAGGAAATCATGGCGATCTGCACATTCTCGGTTCTGAGGCGCCGCGCGGTTTCCAGCGCGATCGGCCCGCCCGTCGAATAGCCGATCAGGTAGACCTCCTCGGCTTCCAACGCATTAAGGTGCCGTGCGATCAGGGCGGCGGAGTCAATGATATCGACGCGGTGGTTCAGCTCCAGCCCATCGACACCGGGAAAGCGGTAGGCAATGACCGTACTGTCGGGGATATCCCATTCCAGCACTGGCGCGAATAGTTGGACCGAGGCCAGAGCGCCGGGTATGACCACTATAGCCTTTTCGATGCCCTTTTCCGCCTTGCCATCGTGGACGACGGGGTTTGCATCCGTCCGCTGTGGTGGCGGAAGGTTCGAGCACCCCATCAGGGCCACAAGCAAGGTCAGGATTAAAAAGCGCATCAGGGTCCGGTCCGCCAACAGATCAGAGCATAGGTTGCAGAACAGGATTCGCCAGTGCCTGTGCGACGATCCGTCAGACCGGCGGCCGCCGCGCGCCGATACCCGAGGCCGGGCGCCGCCCGATCAGGGCAGGCGGCCGCGCGATGGGGGTGCCTTACTGAAGGACGGTCACCTTGGTGCCGAGGGGAACACGCTCGTAAAGGTCGATCACGTGCTCATTGATCATCCGGAAACACCCTGAGGAGGCATTGCGCCCGATGGAGCGTGGCGCGACCGTGCCGTGGATCCGGATATAGGTGTCCTTGTTGCCTTCAAAGAGGTAAAGCGCGCGCGCGCCCAGCGGGTTGCTTGGCCCGCCCTTCATACGCTCTTCGTTGTCCTTGAAACGGCCATAGCTTTTCGGATCACGCGCGATCATCTCGTCGGTCGGACGCCACGTCGGCCATTCCACCTTGCGCTGGATCGTCGCCGTGCCGGTGTAGCCCAGACCCGGTTTCGCAACGGCGATCCCGTAGCGAATTGCCTCTTGCGGCGCGGTGACGAGGTAAAGGTAGTAGGCCTTGGGCAGGATCACGATCTGACCGGCCTCGAAGGCCTTGAAGATACGGACCCGCGTCGGCAACAGGTGTGCCGGCGGCGTATAGGCCAGAGCCGGAGCGGCCAGCGTGGTTGCCGCGCCGGTTGCGACAGCGGAAGCGATGAATGAGCGACGTGTAAACATATTTGGCAGCCTTTTGAAAATTGTTGCCGATTTTGCCACGGGGTGGCCGATTCGTAACCGCTGGTGGTTGGGCTTTGTTCCCCATACCCCCCGGTTCTGTGTCAATTTCGCCACGTAAATCGGCTCACGTTCCGGTGAACTGCCGTCTCGTGCGCCAGTGGATGCCTGTGAATAACGCCCGAAAACGAAAAACGCCCGCGACAGTACCGCGGGCGTTCGAAATTTCTTTGCTACGATCGTTGCCGACCGAAAGCGATCAGAGCAGCGAAAGATTCGTTGCGCTCTCGCGGCCGTCACGGCCGGCTTCCAGGTCAAAGCTGACCTTGGCGCCGTCCTGCAGGCCGGTCAGGCCCGAACGCTCAACAGCGGAAATGTGGACGAAAACGTCCTTGGATCCGCCCTCGGGTGCGATAAAGCCGAAGCCTTTGGTAGTGTTGAACCATTTCACGGTGCCAGTGGCCATATCCGTGGTCTCCTGTTTCTTTGCCGCCCGCGGTAGTGCGGCGGCCCGGCTATCCTAGGTCTAACGAAGACTGTAGCCGAAATCGAGAAACAGCAGAGTCGGTAGAGGTCGTAAAGCTCTTCTTGTATGGCAGGTTTAGGTGAGTCTGGGAAGAGGGCGCGTAACGGGTGGCAAAGATATGCCTGACCGGCCCGGAACGACAGGGGTTCCGGGCCGGGGGCGCGCTTCAATTCGGGTCCGTGCGATCTAGCGCGTGAACTTCTTGTGCTTCATCCGCTTGGGCTCCATCGCGTCGGGCCCGAGGCGGCGCTGCTTGTCTTCTTCGTAATCTTCGAAGTTGCCCTCGAACCATTCCACATGCGCATCGCCTTCAAAGGCCAGGATATGCGTGCAAATCCGGTCAAGAAAGAAGCGGTCGTGCGAAATGACCACGGCGCAACCGGCGAAATCGGTCAGCGCGTCTTCGAGGGCGCGCAGGGTCTCGACGTCCAGATCGTTGGTCGGTTCGTCAAGCAGCAGCACGTTGCCACCCGATTTCAGCAGCCGCGCCATATGCACGCGATTGCGCTCACCACCGGAGAGAAGGGTAACCTTCTTCTGCTGGTCGCCGCCCTTGAAGTTAAACGCCCCGCAATAGGCGCGCGAATTGATCTGCGCATCGCCCAGCTCGATGATCTCTGCCCCGCCCGAGATCGCCTGCCAAACGTTGTCGTCCGGTTTCAGGTCGTCGCGCGACTGATCGACATAGGCCATGTCGACCGTATCGCCGATCTCGATCGTGCCCTCGTCCGGGGTCTCTTGCCCGGCGATCATCTTGAACAGCGTCGATTTACCCGCACCGTTCGGGCCGATGACGCCGACGATGCCGCCCGGCGGGATGGAGAACGACAGGTTCTCGATCAACAGCTTGTCGCCCATGGCTTTTCTCAGCCCTTCGACCTCGATCACCTTGCCGCCAAGGCGCGGCCCCGGCGGGATGATGATCTGCGCCTTTCCGACCTTTTCGCGCATCGACTGATCCGCCATCTCTTCGTAGGCCGCGATCCGGGCCTTGGATTTGGCCTGACGTGCCTTTGCGCCCTGCCGCATCCATTCGAGTTCGCGTTGCAGGGTCTTCTGCTTGGCCTTGTCGTCGCGGGCCTCATGCTCCAGCCGCTTGGCCTTCTGCTCGACCCAGGAGGAGTAATTGCCCTCGTAGGGGATGCCGCGCCCGCGATCCAGCTCGAGGATCCAGGAGGTGATGGAATCAAGGAAATAACGGTCGTGCGTGACGATCAGGATGGTGCCCTTGTAGTCGATCAGATGCTGTTGCAGCCAGGCGATGGTCTCCGCGTCGAGGTGGTTGGTCGGTTCGTCTAGCAGCAGCATCTCGGGCTGTTCCAGCAACAGCTTGCACAGCGCGACGCGACGCTTCTCACCGCCCGAAAGCGTGGTCACGTCGGCATCGTCAGGCGGGCAGCGCAGCGCCTCCAGCGAGATGTCGATCTGCGCGTCCAGATCCCAGAGGTTCTGCGCGTCGATCTCATCCTGCAACTTGGCCATCTCGTCGGCGGTTTCCTCCGAGTAGTTCATCGCCAACTCGTTGTACTTGTCGAGGATCGCCTGCTTTTCCGCGACGCCCAGCATGACGTTGCCGCGCACATCGAGGTTGGGGTCCAGCTCCGGCTCCTGCGGGAGATAGCCGACCTTGGCGCCCTCGGCATGCCATGCCTCGCCCTGAAAATCCTTGTCCCAGCCGGCCATGATCTTGAGAAGGGTAGACTTGCCCGAGCCGTTGACGCCGACAACACCGATCTTCACGCCGGGGAGAAAGTTCAGGTTGATGTTCTCAAAGCACTTCTTGCCACCGGGGTAAGCTTTGGAGACACCGGACATGTGATAGACGTATTGATAGGCAGCCATTGGGGATGCTCCGTCGGTATGAGGGGTTTTGCCACCCCATATCGAAAGGACCGGGCAGGGGCAATCATGCGACGGTTCGCGCCGCCGGCATCTGAGGCGACCGCCGCGCCCGGACAGGCCGGCAGATGGAGCGACACCGATGGGCGGCTCGCGCGATCCCGCCCGCAGCGCAGAGTGCCGACCAATCGGCATGGAACCGCCGACCTCAATTGGCGTTGGTCGGGATAGCCGAAGGGGACCCCGGTGCAAGACCCACACAAGCCTGACTCGACGAAACCGCCGAATCCGACGCTGAACTCGTTGCGGCGAATCGAATACCTTCTCGGCGGGCTCTTGATCCTGTTCTTCTTCTGGTCAATCTCGCTCGCCAAGGTGGTGGTGCTGCCCATCGTCCTTGGCTTTCTCTTTGCGCTGACGCTCTCTCCGGTGGTGCGCTGGCTGGGGCGGCGTGGCGTGCCGACTGCGGTCGCGGCGGTTTTTCTGATCGCCTCCATCGGGTTGACGTCATCGCTGGGCATCTACGCGCTCAGCGGTTCGGCCAGCGATCTGGTCGAAACCCTGCCGGAGGTCCGCGAAGAGGTCGAGCAAAAGCTGCACAATATCCGTGACAAGCTGCGTCAGGTCCAGGAGGCCGAGGAACAGATGACCGGCCTCGCCAATGGAAACCCCGGCGCCGTGCGCCAACCCGTCCAGCAGGTTGTCGTGGACGAACCCACAATGTTGGAAAGCGCCTTGTCCTCACTTGCCGGGACCGGTTCGGCCCTGGTCATCGCGTTGATCCTTGCGATGTTCCTGCTCGCCTCGGGCGACATGTTTCAACGCAAGCTGATCCAGAGCTTTCCGCGCCTGACCGACAAGAAGACCGCGCTGCGCGTCAGTCACGATATCGAACGCCAGATCTCGCGCTACCTTGGCGCTATTGCGGTCATCAATGCCTGTCTCGGGCTGGCCATCGGGGTCAGCCTCTACCTGCTCGACATGCCCTATCCTTATGTCTGGGGTGCGGTGGCTTTTGCACTGAACTTCCTGCCCTACCTCGGCTCGATGATCGGGGTCGCGGCGGTGGCGGCGGTCTCGCTCATCACATTTGACACGATCGGCGCGGCGCTGCTGCCGCCGCTGGTCTACTTTACCCTGACCTCGATAGAGGGGCAGATGGTGACGCCGGTTCTGGTGGGGCGGCACCTCAGCCTCAATGCGGCCTCGGTCTTCATCGCGGTGATCTTCTGGGCTTGGCTCTGGGGCGCTGCGGGGGCGCTGATGGCGGTGCCCTTCCTCGTCTGGCTCAAGGTGATCTGCGACAATGTTCCCGGCCTGATGGTGATCGGCCGGTTCCTCAGCGGGGAGGACGCCGACCCGATAGAGGACTGACCGGCCCGCCACACGCCCTTTTGCACGCCTCGCTTATCTCCTTGGTATGGCAAGGGTTCTCAGGTACAGGCAAGGGATGCGGCGCGATCTTCCCAAGGCTTATCCCGGTCAGGTCATCGGTTTGCTGGGCGGCTCGTTCGACCCGGCCCATGACGGGCATGTGCATATCACCCGCGAGGCGATGCGGCGATTTGGACTGACCCATGTCTGGTGGCTGGTCAGTCCCGGCAATCCGCTCAAGGCGCGCCAGCCCGCACCGATGGCCGACCGTATCCGGCGCGCCCGACAGGAAATGCAGCACCCCCGCGTCGTCGTCACCGATATCGAATCGCGGCTCGGCACGCGCTACACGGCCGAAACGCTGAACAGGCTGGTGCAGCTTTATCCCGCGACGCGTTTTGTCTGGCTGATGGGGGCGGATAACCTCGTTCAGTTCGACCAATGGCAGGACTGGCACTGGATCATGGAAAATATCCCCGTCGGTGTGCTGGCTCGACCGGGCGACCGCATCTCTGCGCGCACCTCGCGCGCGGCGCAGCATTATCGGCGGTTCCGCCTTGCGGCCAGTGCCTCGACGCTGCTGGGGCGCAGCGATGCGCCGTGCTGGTGTTTTGTCAACGTGCCGATGGTCTCGCTCTCCTCGACCGCCTTGCGGGCAACCGGCGACTGGCGGCCGGAGAGTTCCTCGCAGGGGGTCACGTAACTGGGATGAACTCCCCCCTTGAGAGTGGGGCTCAAGCTTGCTTTACGTGACGACATGAAAACGCTTTTCAATCGACGTCACGTTTTGGCCGCGCTGACGGGCAGCGTGGTTCTGCCCGGTGTCGCCTTTGCCTCGCCGCCCGCGACCTCTCTGCGACCGGTGGCACGTCCGGGCTCTGCCAAGCCCGTGGCCAGAACCGCCGATAGCATCATCGAGCGTGCGAACCTCAGCGGCGAATCCTCGTTTACGGTGTTCGACCTGACGGCTGATCGCCCGTTGGAGGCGCGTGGTTCCACGACGCCCCTGCCGCCGGCCAGCGTCGCCAAATCCCTCACCGCGCTCTACGCGCTGGATGTCCTTGGTCCCGAGCACAAGTTCGAGACGCGGATCCTCGCGCTGGGCCCGGTGGAAGACGGGGTGGTGAAGGGCGATCTGGTGCTGGCGGGCGGGAATGATCCGACCTTGCAGACCGACGACCTTGCCACCCTGGCGGCAAACGTAAAGGCCGCTGGCATCATCGCGGTCGAGGGCAAGTTCCTGGTCTGGGGCGGGTCGCTGGCCTTTGAACCGGTGATCGATTCCATGCAACCCACCCACGTCGGCTATAATCCGGCGATCTCGGGCCTCGCTCTGAATTTCAACCGGGTCCACTTCGAGTGGCGCCGCGAGGGGGGCGCATGGGGCGTGTCCATGGATGCCCGGTCCGCCAAATTTCGCCCCGAGGTCGCGATGGCCCGGATGCGCGTCGTCAAGCGCAGCGCGCCGGTCTATACCTACGCCGACGCCGGTGGTCGGGACGAATGGACCGTGGCGATGAGTGCGCTTGGCAAGGGCGGATCGCGCTGGCTGCCGGTGCGCAAACCCGAACTCTATGCCGCCGAGGTGTTTCAAATCCTCATGCGCTCGCACGGCATCGTGCTGGAGAACCCCGAAGTCACCGAATCGCTGCCCGAGGGGGAGGCTATCACCGGCCAAAGCAGCCAACCGCTGCGCCTCATCCTGCGCGATATGTTGAAATATTCCACCAATATCACCGCGGAGATGGTCGGCATGGCCGCCACCGCGCGCCGGTTGGGCCGCCCTGAAAGCCTGATCAATTCAGCGAAAGAGATGAGCGTTTGGGCCGCCGAAACGCTGGACCTGCGCAACACCGCGATGGTGGATCATTCGGGGCTGGGCGATTCCTCACGCACCACGACCGGCGATTTGACCCGTGCGATGGCTAGCCCCTTGTCGCGCAACGAACTGCGTCCGCTGCTCAAAGATATCCCGATGCGCGATTCCAAATACCGGGTGCTGAAATCACATCCGTTGGATGTGGTGGCCAAGACCGGGACACTGAACTTTGTCTCCACCCTCGCGGGTTACGCGACCTTGCCTGACGGGACCGACCTCGCCTTTGCGATTCTGACCGCCGACATGCCGCGTCGCGATGCGCTGAGCGTGGCACAGCGTGAGCGTCCCGAGGGCGGGCGCGCGTGGAACCGTCGCTCGAAATTGTTGCAATTGGCCCTTCTGGACCGCTGGAGCATTGCTTACGCCGACTGAAGACGCGCGCCCGGACAGCTGTAGATTGAGCCGTTGGCCCGCGCGCGCCGGCTCTGCCGTTCAGTAGCGGTAGGTCTGGGACGTTGACTGAGGCACCGAAAGGCGAACGGTCCGGTCGTTATCGGTCCGGGATTCGTAGAGAGTGCCAAGGATGGGCAGGGCGCATAGCATGGCGATGCCAAGGATGAGAAAGCGATAGCGGGTCATCGTGTCAGTCCAACCAAGTTAGGTGACATGAACCCTGCGCCCAGCACCGATGCCGGTCAATTCAACGTTCTGACGCCCCGGAAATGCGGGCGCGATTCCGCCCGAATGGTCCTGCAACTGGCCTGATCTTGCTCATTTTGGTAGCGGAGTCCGGATTGATGCGCCAGACCGAGAGACCGGCCTAGCCAGTCGGGCCTAGCCAGTCGGGCTTATACGGACGGGCCTATAACGTCATGTGTCGCGCACGCGCGCCGCGTTCGATGGCCCCCGCATGCAGCCGGTCGATATTCAGCTCTTCGCGCATTTCCTCCAGCAGGCGCAATTCGCCCTCGCGGATCGCGCCATCCGCCGCAGCCACGTCGCAGGCCAGCGCATATGCGGTCTCGTTCAGCTTTTCCGGCATGCTGTCGCGCACCAGACCGAACAAGGCGTCCAGACCGTCCTCCTCGGCAAAGAGGTCATAGACCGTCTTGGACATCACGGTGATCCGGTCGATGTCGTAGCTGCCAAAGATCGGCAGGGTGTTGACCTGATTTTCGATCTTGATCAGCTCGGATGTGCGCACCGTCTGATCGGATAGCGAAACGGCGATCATCAGCAGGACAAGGCAGTCCTGCGGAGAAAACGGGTGGGCTGCGGTTTCGTTCATGGGACCTCCGGCGGGATCTCGTTGCAGTGCAGAATATTGACGCTCCTATGACTGGGCAATACAGAGGTGGCCTTCGCCGGTCTACTCCGGCGCGCGAATTTTATTGGAGAGACCTATGAGCGATCTGCGTGAGGCGGGCATGAATTCGAAGGCTTGGCCCTTTGAAGAGGCGCGTCGGCTGCTGAAACGCTACGAGGCCGCACCGCCCGAAAAGGGCTACGTGCTGTTCGAAACGGGCTACGGCCCCTCGGGTCTGCCCCACATCGGCACCTTTGGCGAGGTCGCGCGCACCACGATGATCCGCCGCGCCTTTGAGGAGATCTCGGACATCCCGACCCGGCTGATCTGCTTTTCCGACGATCTGGACGGCATGCGGAAGGTGCCTGAGAACGTCCCGAACCGCGAGGCGCTGAGCGAACATCTGCAAAAGCCGCTCACCTCCGTCCCCGACCCGTTCGAAGAGTTTCCCAGCTTTGGCGATCATAACAACGCCATGCTGCGCCGGTTCCTCGACACCTTCGGGTTTGAGTACGAGTTCTATTCGGCGACCGAGTTCTACAAATCCGGCCAGTTCGATGCCGTGCTGAAACGCGCGGTCGACCGCTACGACGACGTGATGAAGGTGATGCTGAAATCGCTGCGCGATGAACGCCAGCAGACCTATTCGATTTTCCTGCCGATCCATCCCGAGACGGGCCGCGTGCTCTACGTCCCGATGAAGCAGGTGAACGCCGAGGATTACACCATCACCTTTGACGACGAGAGCGGCAAGGAATGGACCCTTCCCGTCACCGGCGGCAACGTGAAGCTGCAGTGGAAGCCGGATTTTGGCGCCCGTTGGGCCGCGCTCGACGTGGACTTCGAGATGTACGGCAAGGATCATTCCACCAACACGCCGATCTATGACCGCATCTGCGAGATCCTCGGCGGCCGCAAGCCCGAGCATTTCACCTACGAACTCTTCCTCGATCAGAACGGTGAGAAGATCTCGAAATCCAAGGGCAACGGGCTGTCGATCGATGAATGGCTGACCTATGCCAGCACCGAATCCCTGTCCTATTTCATGTACGCCAAGCCCAAGACGGCCAAGCGCATGCATTTTGACGTGATCCCCAAGGCGGTCGACGAATACCACCAGCAGTTGCGCGCCTATGTCGGTCAGGACGCCGATCAGCGTGCCAACAATCCGGTCTGGCACATCCACGGCGGCAAGGTGCCGGAAAGTCGGATGGTGGTGCCCTTTGCGATGCTCTTGAACCTCGCCTCCGTTGCGGGGGCGGAAGACAAGGAAACCTTGTGGGGTTTCATCCGCCGCTATGCGACCGAGGCGACGCCGGCCACGCACCCCGACCTTGACGCCGCGGCCGGTTTTGCCGTGCGCTACTACAACGATTTCGTGAAGCCGGAGAAGGTGTTCCGCGCCCCGACCGATGCCGAGCGCGAGGCGCTCATCGATCTGCGCGACCGGCTGGTGGCCTACGATGGCGCGGTCGAGGGCGACGCGCTGCAACAGGTGGTGTTTGACGTGGGTCGCGACAGGTTTGATCCGATGCGCGGTTGGTTCAAGGCGCTCTACGAGGTGCTGCTGGGGGCCTCTCAGGGGCCGCGGTTCGGCAGCTTTATCGCCCTCTACGGCGTGGGCGAGACCGTCGCGCTGATCGATAGGGGGCTGGCGGGCGAGCTTGGATAAGCCTGCCTCCGGCGGGCGTATTTGTGAAAAGGTGAAACCTGAACGGCGATGGCTGCGTAATTGGTATACGTCGTCTTGAGGTCAGGAGGCACCATCATGTTCATGATTCCGCGTATTGCACCGCTGCTTTGCGTCCTCACCCTGCTGGCCTTTGCCGGGCTGGCCCGGGCCGGGGAGGGGGACCCCGGCCAGATCGTCACCCACCAGTTCGACGCCTTTCGCGTCGATGATCTGGACCGCGCCTACAGCTACGCCAGTCCGATGATTCAGAGGTACTACGGCTCTGCCGAGGGGTTCGGCCTGATGGTCGAACGGTCCTATCCAATGGTGCGCGATCCCGGCAAGGTACGGATGCTGGACCTGAGGGAGGAAGGCGGACGAATCCTGCAACGGGTCGAAATTCTCGATTCCAAGGGGACCCTATATCTCTTGGATTACGAAATGATTGAGGGGGACGACGGCTGGAAAATCAACGGCGTGCAGTTCGTCGCGGCACCTCCACTGGCGACCTGAAGCCGCTTTGCCGTCTCTGATAGCCTGTTTTGCGTGATGCAACGTCACGGTGGTCTAGGGCGGCGTTAACCTACCCCCGGTATTTCCATTCCCCAACCTGCGCGGGCCTGTCCCGCCGGGCCTTTCATGGCCGTGCGTGCCGAACACAAGGGGAATAGAATGAACAAGGCGATCACCGAGGGAATCCTTTTCATGCCGACCGCCTTTGAAGACGGTCTCGACGTCTGGTCCAGCGGCGACGGAACGCCGGGTTCGGACACCTATGAGGGCACCGGCAACGCGGCTTATGTCCCGGCCGATCAGGATTTCGGCGGCTGTCTGGAGGTGCTGAAAACCAGCTCGACCCAGAAACTGCGCTATATGGGCCAGACGCCGATCCTGCCCGGCTGCTATCTGCGGGTGCGCGCACGGATCAAGGCGATCAGCGGCGCATTGCCGAGCGTGCGGATCGCCGCCTGGGCGGGCAGCGCGGGCGGGCATGTCAGCGGTCTGGTCGAGGTCGGGTCGAGCGTTGCGCTGACCAGCTATGGTGAAGTGGTGGAGGTCACTGCGACCATCGGCTCCGGCAGTCGGTCGGGCGTCGACATGATCTGGGGGCAGGGCCCGAGTTATGGTCACTTTGGCCTTGACCTCACCGGGGCGAATGGCGGGACCGTGCGGATCGACGACCTGGTGATCGAGGATATTACCAGCGTCTTTCTGCGCGACATGATGGCATGGGTCGACGTGCGCGACTACGGTGCGCGGGGAGACGGGCTCAGCGACGATCTGGCGGCGTTTCAGGCGGCGGACGCGGCGGCGAACGGACGATTGGTCATGGTGCCGGCGGGTGTGCATCGCCTCTCCGACAGTCTCGTTTTGCAAAGCCGCGTGCGGTTCGAAGGGACAGTGAGCATGGCGACGGACAAGATCCTGTCCCTGACCAAGGATTTCGATCTGCCGACCTATATCGACGCCTTGGGCAGTGAAGACCTGGCGTTTCGCAAGGCGTTTCAGGCGCTGTTAAACAACACCGATCACGAATCCCTCGACCTTGGCGGGCGGCGCGTCGGGGTGACGGCGCCCATCGATATGCAGGCGGCTGTCCCCAACAAGCAGAGCTATGCGACCCGCCGTCTGATCCACAACGGTCAGCTCGAATGTATCGCGGGCCCCGCCTGGGACACGACGACCGTGACGGCGCAGGCCACCTACGCACCCGATAACCCGCTGAAATTGACCAACGTCAGCGGTGTCGCCAACATTCCGGTCGGCTCGCACATTACCGCAAACGGGGTGGGGCGCGAGGTTTATGTGCGCGACACCAATGTCGGGGCGGGTGAGATCACGCTGTCGAAACCGCTCTATGATGCGGCCGGAACGCAGACCTATACTTTCAAGAGGTATAAATACCTGTTGGATTTCAGCGGTTTCTCCAAGCTCGACAAGTTCGAGATGTCGGATATCGAATTTCAGTGCTGGGGCGAATGTTCCGGCATATTGCTCGCCCCCTCGGGCGCGATCTTCCATCTGCGCGACTGTTTTATCACCGCGCCCAAGGATCGCGGGATCACGTCGCATGGGTCCGGGTGTCAGGGCATGATGATTGATCGGTGTCAGTTTTTGTCACACGAAAGCTCCAAGCTGGGACAGGACAGGGTGTCCGTCGGGTTCAACGTCAATGCGAATGATGTGAAGGTCCGGGATAATCGCGCGATGCATCTGCGCCATTTCGGGGTTGTCGGCGGCGCCAATTCCATATTCTCGGGCAACCATTTCTTTCAGGGCGATTCAGCCTCCAACGCGATACGAACGGCGGGGCTGGTGATCACGGAAATGTCGGCACGCATGTCGTTCATCGGGAACTACGTCGACAATTGTCATATCGAATGGGCCAACGAACATGACCAGGCCCCGGAGTATTCATCTGAGTTAAGTTTTTCGGCGATGAATATCTCAGACAATATCTTTCTGGCCAGCCACGTCGCGCCCTGGTTCACATATATCACGGTGCGCCCACACGGCGCGGGGAATTTCATAAATGGTATGGCCGTGACCGGAAACCTGTTCAGGATTGTCGCAGCCAGCATTGACCGGGTGGAAGGGGTGGACACGAGTTTTGCAAACCTCGATTTCGGTCGTATGAAGAATATCACCTTCGCAGACAATAGTTACAATCAGGTTTCCACCGGCACGTCCAATCCGCTGGTCCTCCAACATAGCGAAAACACGGCCGCGCTGACCTGGACCGTGGATTGCGCGCCGAAGTTGCCCTTTGGCGGTTGGGCCCAGACGGTGGAATCCGTTATCGCGAAGAATGCGATTGTCACCGCCTCCAACGTGAAGCGGTTCTCCATGCCCTACGTCACGACGGAGCGCGGCAGCAACAAGGATCAGATCGACCTC
>PAPR01000029.1 GCA_002709085.1 Pseudooceanicola sp.
AAGCCGCGCCGACGCGCAACAAGCGCGCCCACGCCTAACGGGCCGTAAATCTTGTGTCCGCTCACGCTGATCAGATCAATCCTCTCGGACCGCAGAGGCTCAAGGTCTTTGCCGTAGCCTTGCGCGGCATCGACATGAAAGTAGGCGTCGCTGTCTTTCAGAAGCTCTGCGATTTCCAAAAGCGGCTGGCGCGCGCCTGTCTCATTATTCGCATGCATCACCGAGACAAGAAGCGTTTCGGGGCGCAGGGCGTCCGCGATGGCCTCTGGTGCAATTCGTCCGGCGCTGTCGGGAGGGACCAAGGTCAGCGTAAACCCTTTGGCCTCCAATACTTCCAAAGGCTCCAGCACGGCTTTGTGCTCAATCGTCGTCGAGATGATGTGACGTCGGTTCGATTCTTCCCCGAAAGCCGCCAGACCGAGAAGGGCAATGTTGTTGCTCTCTGTCGCGCCGCTGGTGAAGACAACTTCGTCTCCCGTCGCACCGACGACCGCAGCGACCTGTTCACGGGCGAGCTGCACGGCCCGTTTTGCCCGCAACCCGAACTCATGCGTGCGGCTTCCTGCATTGCCCAGACCATCCGCCATCCACTGCACCACGGCCTCCTGAACGCGCGGCTCAACGGGCGCTGTCGCGTTGCAATCCAGATAAACGGGGCCGTCTTCTTGTTTGTATGTAGGTGCAAACGTATGTTTCATATTTGACAAACTTTGGTCGATGTGATTCAGTATGTTTGTATCGTACAACCCACCGGTTTGAAAAGAAATATGAGCGACGGCTTCGAGTACCAGTTCCCCGCCATCAGGGGCATCCAGGCGCGACGGGAATACTATGTTTCCATGTGTCCCATGCGGCTTTTGCCGAAGCTATTCCAGTTCGATGAGGATGAACTCGCCCCCGAACTGAGAGCCCAGCGTCAGCTCAACAGAGCCCGCATTCCCGAGCTTTCGCGATACATCACGGAAAATGTGGATAACTACGTTTTCTCAGCCATTACGGTCTCGATTGATGCCGATATCGCGTTCGCGCCCTTTGCCGGAGACGGCGAGGCCAACCGAATCGGCATACTCAAAATTCCTATGTCGGCGCGCTTCATCATCAATGACGGACAGCATCGGCGCGCAGCGATTGATCAGGCATTGCGCAATCATCCCGAGCTCGGAGACGAGACTATCGCGGTTGTGTTCTTCCTCGACAAAGGGTTGGAGCGTTGCCAGCAGATGTTTGCGGACCTCAATCGCTACGCCATCAGACCGTCGCCTTCACTTAGTATTCTCTATGACTATCGAGATGAAGCGGCCCGCCTTGCCAAGTCTCTGATCGCAGGCTCTGATATCTTCCGCGATGTCGTCGAGCTGGAAAAGACCAGCCTCGCGCCGCGTTCCCGACGGCTTTTTACCTTGAGCGCCATATATCACGCCACAAACGAACTTCTGACAGGGATGCCCGAGACGACGCCTGACGATGCGGCGCGACTCGCTCTGGAATTCTGGGAGGCTGTGGCCGAACAATTTGACGAATGGGGACGGGTACGCAACGGCGACCTTACCGCAGGCGAAGTGCGAACCGACTTTATCCACACGCACGGCGTCGTGCTGCAAGCATTGGCTCGCGCAGGCCGGGCGCTGATTTCCAAGTATCCGAAGACTTGGCAGTCGAAGATCGTCAAGCTCAAGGCCATAGACTGGCGACGGGCTAACAGTAAGATGTGGGAAGGTCGCGCCTTGGTCGGCGGACAGCTTTCAAAAGCACATCAGAACGTCGTCCTGACTGCGAATGCTATCAAGACCCATCTGGGGCTTGAGCTTACGGATGATGAACTGCGCGTCGAAGACGCATATAAACGAGGGGCCAATGGCAACAAAAAAGCCACAGCGTAATTCGGCATTCTCGGAAGCCGGGTTCAAGAAAACGATTGACGCTCTCAAGCAGGAGATTGTCGATCTCTACTTTTCCGATGAGATCCCATGGGTCGTCGGCTATAGCGGCGGAAAGGATTCGACCGCCGTGTTGCAGCTTGTCTGGCTGGCGCTGGCTGATCTGCCGAAGGACAAATGCTCCAAACCCGTCTACGTCATCAGTACCGACACGTTGGTCGAAAATCCCGTCGTCTCGCTCTGGGTTTCGAAGTCTCTTGAACGCATGGGACAGGAAGCTGCGGATCAGGGCTTGCCGCTGACCGCGCATAAATTAACGCCTGCACCCGAAAACACATTCTGGGTCAATCTGATCGGTCGCGGTTATCCCGCTCCGAGACCAAAGTTCAGATGGTGCACCGAACGGCTGAAGATCAACCCTTCAACACAGTTCATCAGCTCGGTCGTTCAGAAACACGGCGAGGCCATCCTCGTTCTCGGCACGAGGAAAGCCGAAAGCACGGCCCGCGCCAAGGTCATGGAGCGTTTTGAGCGAAAGCGGGTTCGCGACCGTCTGAGTCCGAACGGCAGTTTGCCCAACTCCTACGTCTATTCGCCCGTCGAAGACTGGTCGAATGATGACGTGTGGATGTTCCTCATGCAGGTGCAAAACCCATGGGGCTACAACAACAAAGACCTGCTGACGATGTATCAAGGGGCTTCGGCTGACGGGGAATGCCCGCTTGTTGTTGACACCACTACACCGAGTTGCGGCGATAGCCGCTTCGGATGCTGGGTGTGCACGCTTGTCGAGAAAGACAAATCCATGCACGCCATGATCCAGAATGATGAGGAAAAGGAGTGGATGCTGCCGCTTCTTGAGCTGCGCAACAGACTTGATCCCCCCAAGACACCTGACGGTGACCGTCCTTTACGGGATTTCAGGCGCATGAACGGAGCCGTCCAGCTCTTCCACGACCGTCCAATTCCGGGGCCTTACAAGCAAAACGCCCGCGAAATGTGGCTTCGACAGGTTTTGGAAGCCCAGCGGCATATTCGGGAAAACGGTCCGAATACGGTGTGTGACATCGAGTTGATCACACTCGAAGAGCTCGAAGAAATCCGTCGCATCTGGGTCGTCGAGAAACACGAAATCGAAGACACGCTACCGCGCGTCTACGAAGAGGCAACAAGCGAAGCCTATCCGGGCGGTAGCCTCGACGACAATCTGGTCATGGGCGCCACGGAAATGGAATTGTTGCGCGATATTTGCGAAAGTGACGAGCTTCATTTTCAGCTCGTCAGAGAACTACTGTCCGTAGAAAAGCGCCACAAATCGATGCTGCGTCGGGCGGGTTTGTTTGATGCGCTGGAAGCCTCTTTTTACCGCAATTTCTATGACAACGAAGAGGATGCTATCGAAAGAGCGCGGACACGCCGCGATGCGCTCGGTGAAGCTCGTGAAAAGGCCACCGATGAGCTTGCGCCCATCGACAATTCGTTGGCCCTTGTTGATGAGGGCTGCAAATGATTTTTGATGAGATCATTCTCCACGACTTCGGTCTGTATCAGGGTGAGCAACGCATCGAGCTGACCCCGCCGGAACCTGGCAAGCCGATTGTTCTTATCGGCGGTTTGAACGGCGGCGGGAAGACGACGTTCCTTGATGCTCTCCAACTGGTTTTGTTCGGAGCCCATGCCAAATGCTCCAACCGTGGTTCGCTTTCTTACTCAGAGTATCTGTCGCGCTGCATTCATCGCAGACGGGGCAACACCGAGGCGGGGATCGAAATGGCGTTTCGCCATACTGTCGAGGGTACGGAAGAGCATTACCACCTGCGTCGCTTCTGGAAGATCACTGGCAACGGATGCAAAGAGCGGTTCGAGGTTTTCAAGAACGGCCATGCTGAACCTACACTGGCCGATAATTGGGCAACACAGGTCGAAGAGTTCTTTCCCGCCAATATCGCCCATCTGTTTCTTTTTGATGGCGAGCAAGTCGAGGCGTATGCCTCACAATCGGATTCTTCCGCTCTGATCGGTGCAGCGATTCAGAACTTGCTGGGACTGGATATGGTCGATCAGCTCGAAAAGGACTTGCTGGTCTATGAACGCCGCAAGCGTTCGGAAGAAAAGGATGCTCCGCGCCACACTGAAATCACATCCGCCCAGGATAAGGTGCGTGACCTGCGTCGGCGCGTAGATGCCCTGAAACAGGAGCGCGCGTCATTGCAAACACATCGCATCGACAAGCAGCGCAGGGCCTTGCGGAAAGCAGAGGACAGGTACCGAAAGATCGGCGGCGCCCTCTACGATCAGAAAGATGCTATCGAGAAAAAATGGGCGGATGCCGTGCAAGCCGTGCAGGACGGAGAAGTTGCCCTGCGTGACTTTGCAGGCGGGGCCGCGCCCTTAATCCTTGCCCGCGTTCTTCTTGAGTCTGCCGAGTTGCGTGACCGGCACGAAGAGGAATGCCGTCGCTCCCGTGATCTCGCTGACGCGCTTGTCGATAGAGATAAAGCCATCCTGAAACATTTGCGCGGCCGGAAAGCCGAAAAGCAGGTTCTGGATGCTCTGAAAGACTTTTTCGAGTCCGACCGCGCCAAGCGTGCAGAGCTGGGCAAGAAGGACACGGTTCTGGATATCACTTCGGAAGTACGTAGTGATCTTCACTCTCTGTTGCGGGGCGATCTGGAACAGCTTGCGGCAGACGCAGGCAACCATCTTTCTCGACAAAACCGCCGTCGTCGGGATGAGGAACAAACCCGTGTGGAATATGAGAGTATACCGAGCTCTGACACGGTGGAGGACGTGGCCAAAGAACGAGACGAGCTTCGCAGCGACATTGCCGAACTCGAAGCCATGTATGCCGCAATGGGGCAGGACATCGAACGGCAACAGCGCGAACTCGAACGACAGGAGCAGTCACTTGCCCGACTGCTGGAAGCAGACGCGAAAGATCAGGGACGACGTGATGACCGCTCGCGAATTCTTCGCCATTCGGGAAAAGTGCGCGGGACGCTGGAAGCATTCCGTCACGCCGTCATCGCTCGCCATGTACGACGCATCGAGCAATTGGTTCTCGAAAGCTACAAACAACTCTTGCGAAAGGGTGGGCTTGTCACACGTCTTTCAATCGATCCCGAAGATTATGCGCTGACGCTTTTCGGTCGCGATGACGACCTGTTGAGTGCCGAAAGACTGTCTGCGGGCGAGCGCCAGCTTCTGGCAATCGCTCTCCTCTGGGGCCTAGCAAAGGCTTCAGGCCGGCCCTTACCGACAGCCATCGACACGCCGCTCGGACGTCTCGACTCCGTGCACCGCATGCATCTCGTCGAACGCTACCTTCCTTATGCCAGCCACCAGATTTTGCTGCTTTCAACCGATGAAGAGATTGCGGGAGATTATCACGAGCGCCTGCGTCCGTGGATCGGACACACTTACCAGCTCACCTACGATGACAAGACGGGCGCGACCCGCATCGCGACGGGATATCTTCCGTCCAAGGAGGCCGCATAATGGCAATCGAACATATCCGGCTCTCCCAGCAGGCCAAAGACCAACTCATCAAACTCAAGCGCGTCACGGGTATCGAGCACTGGAACGTGTTGTGTCGTTGGGCATTGTGCGTGTCTCTGGCGGAACAGAGCGTGCCTCCGCAAGCGAAAATCCCTGCCGATAGTAATGTCGAGATGAGCTGGAAAGTGTTCGGCGGACGATATGCCGACCTTTATATCGCCCTGGTCAAAGAGCGCTGTGTCCGCGACGGGCTCGGCGTCGATGCTGAAACCGTGGCGCAGCAATTCAGGCTCCATCTGCATCGCGGCATATCCTACCTTGCGGGCAACAAGGAGCTGCGCAAGATCGACGATCTCGTCGCACTCGTTGCCTGATGACGTGTCCGGTGTAGACGATAAGTTTCGTGCGCGGGGACGAACGGCTATCGGTCGGGCGGAACCGTCACGCCCCCTGAAATGCATACTGGCCGACGGCATCCTCCAACAGGACATGCACCTGTTCGACTATGGCTGCGGTCGTGGCGACGACCTGCGCCATCTTGCCTTTCTCGGACACAATGCCAGCGGTTGGGACCCCGTTCACAGACCCGATCATGAGCGGCGCAGCGCATCGGTCGTCAATTTCGGTTACGTCGTCAACGTCATCGAGAACGTCAATGAACGCGCCGATACGCTCCGCCGCGCTTGGGCTCTTGCGGAACAAGTGCTGGTGGTGAGCGCACGATTGACGCTTGAAGCCAAATCATTGCGGGAAACGACCGAGTATGCGGACGGCTACCTAACAGGGCGCGGTACGTTCCAAAAATTTTTCGAGCAACAGGAATTGCGCCACTGGATTGATACCGTCCTCGCGGTGAAGTCCGTTCCGGCTGCGCCTGGCGTGTTCTACGTCTTTCGCAGCGAGGAAGCCCGAACCCAATTTCTGGCTTCGCGCTACCGCCGCCGACTTATTGCCCCCAGACTTAGCAAATCCGCTGAACTCTATGCCCGTCATGAGACGCTGCTGGCACCGCTTGTGGACTTTATGGGTGAGCGCGGGCGCTTGCCCCATGATGACGAGTTGGTCAACACGCCTGCGTTGATCGATGTCTTCGGTTCTATCCGTAAAGCATTTCGCGTTGTGCTTTATGCAACGGAGGAGTCTGATTGGGATGCCGTAGGGCAAGAGCGCGCACGGGATCTTCTGATCTATCTTGCGCTTTCGCAGTTCGAGGGTCGCCCCGCCTTCGGAAAGTTGCCGCTATCCCTACAACGGGATGTGAAGGCGTTCTTTTCCACATACAAGCAGGCTTGCACTCAAGCCGATACACTTCTCTATTCTCTGGGCCAGCCCGGAATTGTCGAACAGGCGTGTCAGGACTCAGGGCTCGGTAAACTTACGCCGAGCGCTCTCTATATCCATGAAACCGCTTTGCCGATGCTCTCACCCCTGCTGCGCTTGTACGAAGGGTGTGCACGCGGCTATCTCGGGCGGGTTGAGGGAGCCAACATCATCAAATTACATCGCGACGAACCTAAAGTATCCTATCTGAGTTATCCGGGATTCGATGACGACCCGCATCCGCCCTTGGATGAAGCGTTGACGGTACATCTGCAAACTTTTCGTGTGAAAACGCGCCGCTATCGGGACAGTGCGAACCGTCCCATTCTGCACAGGAAAGAGCTGTTCATTGCCGCCGATCATCCACTCCGTGCCAAGTTCGAGCGCTTGACGCGGGTCGAGGAAAGCAAGGGACTCTTTGAGGATACCAGCCGTATCGGGTTGGAAAACGGATGGCGTGAGGCGCTTGCCGAAAAGGGAGTCTATCTCAAGGGCCATCGTCTTTTGCAGCTTCGAGAGAACTGAAGAAACTGTCGTCCATCAAGTGCGCCGCAACCGTTTAGTGTGTTGAGCTATTTTCTACGCTAACTCTAAAACCTTACGGCCCAAACAGTACGTGACTGGCTACCCCTCGTCGCCTTGGTAGAAGCATCCTTTGTTGAACGCGCCGCGTGCATTGCGTTTTTTCTCCGCGAACAACAGCAGCTCTTCCTTGCTCACGCCGTATTGTTCGCCGAGAGCGAATATAACCTCTAGGAGATCAGCCAGTTCCTCGTGCTTTTGCTTGGAATCATTCGCCGCCAGCAGTTCTGCGTGTTCTTCCGTCAGCTTATCGTACAGGGCGCTCGTGAGAGCTTTGCCCTCAAGTGTCTTGATGACAGGGCTTCGCCCTTCAGCGCGGATTAAGTCAGGGATGTGATCGCGCACCAGTTTGTCGCGACGCCTGAAATCCGTTTCGTCCTTGTCTCTTTTCGCGCGATTGCATGAAAAACAAAGCGCCTGAAGGTTTTTGGGATCGTTGACATCAATAAGCTGCCCGTTCAGACGAACTTTTCCGTCTTTATTGGCCTTTGATCGCGGTATGATATGGTCGATATCAATCGGTCGAATTTCTGCGGAAATTCCACAAAGCTGGCACTTCCCTTTGGCTGATTTGAGGATTTCATAGCGCACAGAGGCTCCTGCCTCAGGTGCCTGTTCACGCGATCTTTTGCGTTCTAGCCAGATCGTGATTTTCTCATCGCAGAGTGCCATGGCTTCAATCCGATCTTCTTCACGCGCAGGATACGGCAGAAGACGAAAGACAGAGCCTTCGCGCTCGTAGTCGATAATGCCGTGCTTTGTGAGTGTGATCTTGGGCCAGCGCATAACGATACGCTCGTAATATTCCTGCACTGCTAGGTCATGACCTGACAGGGCTGTTGCCAGTTCGGTCTTGGTGCAAGTGCCTTCGTTGAGCAATAGTTCTTTGACGATAACTGGCTGATAGACATCCGTCATCGACATTCGGCTACGCAGAAAATCAAGCAAATCAGTCGGTTTCATAGCTTGAGCATAGATGAGTCCTACGCGTCTACGCCACGCTAAACTCTTCAGTATCCGAGTGCATCCACACCTTAGAATAGCATATTCTAGCAGATCGGGCTTTCGTCAACCGAGCCAGCGGGTTGTCTCGGCCATGCGGCTTCGATCCATTGCGCGTTATTTGGCAGCCCTGATGGGCAGACGTTTTTCTCTTCGTTTCGTGTGGGCCTGCGGCCCCTTACTCCGTCAAGACCAAGCCCTACGCTATGGCTTCAGGCGAAAGCCATGGCCCGTGGGTCGTCTGCGCCTGCGCCCACACCTTTTCAACGGCTCTCGGTCTGGACGGACGTCCCCCTACTCATTAGCGCGGGCCTACCCTTGCTTCGTCCTATATTTCGCCTGTTTGACCATCTCCGGAGTATGCGCTCGCAGCGCATGTCACAAAAGTGGGCTGCGACCGCAGTATATTTTGGGGTGGCGTGAAGGCCCAGAAAAGCTGTTCACAACGAAGCCCCCTCACCCGCCCAACAACTCCTCGATGAAATCCTCCTGCCGGTCGAGCGCCGCCTCCCATTCCTGCGGCACAGCCGCTTCGCGCTCGAGCGTCTCGGGCTCAGGCTGCCCGCGCTCGGCCTCCATCATCCTCACGCTCATTGCACGCGCTTCGCGACGCTGCGAGCGATCCCGGACTGGCGCGCGGTCGGCCGGTTTCGCCCGCTTGTCTGCGACGACCTCTTCTCCACCGTCGCCGCCCACTATTCCATTCCAAGGCCCCACACCCTGCACGCTCGGCGGATAGGGGAAGGGCTTACCCTCCTGGCGGGCGAGCATCTGCTTGAAGAAGGGATCGTCGTAATACTTGATCCGGCTCGCCTTGATCGGATGCTGGGGCGAAGCGAGGATGATGACCTCGTCGGGATCCATGAGGCGCGCTTCGGTCTCGGAGAGGAGCGGCCGCTCTTCCAGCCGCGCTGATGTCGAGGTCGCGCCAAGGAATCCCTTGTTGCGCCCATACATCCGGGTCACCGCCTCGCGGGTGGTGCTGCCGACTGCGGCGGAAACCTCCTTTACGGTGCGCTGGTCACGCGGGGTGATGTAGAGCTTCAGCCCTGCCCCGTTCTCGAGGCTTTCGCGGCCTTCGGGCCCGTAGATCCGGTCGAGCGAAGCCAGCGACTGCGCGATCATAGCGACGCGGCCACCGTAACTCGCCAGCGAATGGATCGCGCGTTCGAGATAGGGCATGGCCCCCATCTGCTGGAATTCGTCGATCATCATCATGACCGGCCAGGGCTCGTCCGGACCCGGTTCGTTGAGGCGGATCGAGGCGATGAGATCGGCAAACATCAGGCGCAGGAGCGGGGCCAGCGTCGCGATGTGATCTTCGGACACCGCGATGTAGAGCGATTGCGGGGTCTTGCGGAAGGTCGAGAAGTCGAAGTCGCTCGCCTTCGTGGCGGAGCGCACCGCCGGATTGTCCCATTGCTTGAGACCGGCGGTCATCAGCGCCTGGATGTTCGAGGTCAGCAGCCGCGACGAAGCTGAGGCCGCGTTGGTCCAGAGCTCGCGCAGGATGTCTTCCTCGGCCTCGTCGGCATAGGTCTTGTACTGGGCGTTCTTGTATTCGCCCCCTGCAACGATCTTGTTTACCTCGCCAAGGTTCGGCGTTCCGCGCTGGATCGCCAGCAGACAGGCGGCGACAAAGATCGACTTGCCGGCCTCGGAGAAGGTGTCGAGTTGCTTGTTGTCCTTGTCGAGGAACAGGTCGGCCAGGATCGAAACCTCGGTAAACCGCTGCGCGAAGCTCGGGGCCTTCGCGATCCGGGCGAGCGGATTGTAGCGATGCGTGGCATTGGCCCAGTCGAAGGGGCTGAACCGATAGACCTCGTCGCCGTTCAGCGCCCGGAGCCGCGCGGTCTTGTCGAAATTCTCGCCCTTCACGTCGAGCACCACGACCGAGCCTGCAAAACTCAGAAGGTTCGGGATCACGAAACCCACACCCTTACCGGCACGAGTCGGCGCCACCATCATCACATGCGGGATGGTCGTCGAGGAGATGAACTCGGCCTTGGAGGTCGGCGCGCCAAGCTTGCCGCAGACAAAGCCCTTGCCGGGCGCCTGTAGCATGTCGTTCTTCTTCAGCTCCGCCTTGGTCTGCCAATGGGCCGAGCCGTAGTCGTCGCGCTCCTTCTTCCAGGTCCAGGCCAGCGCCAGGGCGCCAAGCCCGATGGCCCCGAAGCCGACGGCCCCAAACCCCACCTTGAACGCCTCGGGATGTGCCGCGCGGGTACCGGCGCTCGCCTTCCAGAGCGCCAACATGTCGAAGCTCTGAAACCCGGTTTTCAGGGCTAGGGTCAGGTAGAAGGCGGCAACGATGGTGCCGATGAGGGCACCGCAGATCACGCCGAAGAGAAGCGCGGCCCAGAGGGGGAGTGTCTTGGTCATGGTGGTCATCTCCCCCTCAGAATTCCATCTCGTCGTCGAGACCGCGGTCCCGACTGAGATCGCGGCCCAGCTCCTGCGACTCCTGCTGGCCGCGCAGCCGCGCCACTTCGGTCGCCTTGGCCTGCTGCAATCCGGCGGCGCGGTTGGTGAAGACCTGATCGCGGGTCTCCTCGAAGGTCATCTCAAGGAATTCCTGCGTGACGGTGATCTGGTCGAGCTTGCTCGGCAAGGCCGCATCCAGCACTTCGTAGTTGCCACGCCGAAGCTCGGCCAAGCCCTCCTCACCCAATTCCTTGAAGAGCTCGGATTGCAGAGTCCGCTCGACTGTCTCTTCCTGTTCCTCGCTGAGCTTGCCGTCCCGCAACATGTCAGCGAGGTCCTGCAGGTAAGGATTGGGCGTCCGGTCATCCTCGTCGATAAGGGGCAATGTCGCCTCCTCCTCGTCCGCGAGGGTCCGACCAATCTGGACACCCAGTTCCTTGGCGCGCTCCATCAGGGCGTCCATCACGCCGTCGACCTTTTCCAGCGCGGCATCGAGCTGGTCGTCACTGGCGGTCTCCACGCTGAGACCGTCCTTGGCGAGCACCGCGTTCATGTCCCGCTCGACCCAGTCCTGGGCCATGCCGTAGTTCCGCGTGCCGCCCGCCGAGATGCGCGCCACCAGTTCCTCGCTGTCCATTCCGGCTTCCTCTGCACGCTCGAGCACGTCACGCAGGCCCTCGTCCTTGCCGGACTGCAGCGGGGCAATCAGCACGTCGCTGCCCGCCCCCGGCGGATAGGGTTCTTCGAGCTGCTTGCCAAAGCGCGCCCGCAGGTCCGGGTCCGGCACCATCTGCGACAGGTCCGCGATGATCGGCGCAGCCTTAACCTCGAACGCGGCGCGCTCGGCCGGGTCCAGTTCTTCGGCCTTGAGCCTCAGCGCCTCGATCGTGCGCTCGGAATAGTCGATCGCATCACCGACGGTCTTGATGTCCTTCATGTCTATCTCTCCTTCGGTGAAATTCCACGGCGTGCCGGAGCCGAGACCGTCCGCCATGCCGCGCAGGGCGCGCGCCATGTGGCGTTGGTCCATCCGGTCCAGCAAGTCGGCGAGGTTCTTGTAGTCCTTGGCGAAGCCCACCACCTGCGCCTGCGCGACGGCGGATTCATGGGCCGTCATGACGATCTCGCGCGGCAGACGGGCCTCTTCCTTGGCGCGGTAAATCTCCTCGATCCCGGCGGGCTTCTCGAAGATGCCGCGTTCGAGCCGGGTGGTGGCGTCGAGCATGACGCCATAGCGCTCCGCGATCTCGGCCTGCTTCTCGCGCATCAGCTGCGGCGACATCACCCCCTCGGCCCAGCAGGAGAACCAGGTGCCGGTTTCCACGCCGCGATTGTTCAGGATGATATGGGCATGCTTGTGCGCCCGGTCGTCATGAACCGCGAGGACATAGTCCCATTGGTCGCCGTATTCGCCGCTCTCGAAGAAATGCTCCGTCCAGTCCATCGCGATGTCGCGCACCTGGTCGACCGTCACGTCGGTCGGGAAGGACAGCAGCATGTGCGAGGTGAACCCGAGCTTGGTCGAGCCGCGCCAGGTACCGGCCCAGTCCTCGATGATGTCCTCTTTCTGCTCCTCAGAAAGCACCGCCGCATCGGTCAGCGCGTTGGTCATCGTCGAGTAGGTGTAGACCGCCTTGTCGTTGATGTAGGATATCTGCGCCCCGAGCGAAGCACGCGTCTTGCAGCCCCCTGCCCGGATCCGTTTGAACACCGCCGCCCGGCTCTGACCCGAGGCCGCCTTCAGCGCATTGCGCGCCGACAGGGATCCGACGCGCGCGAAACTCCGCCCCTGCCGACGCCCCGCCAGACGCGCGTCGATCCGCGCCGCGGCCTGGCCCCGGATGCGCTCATCCTCCCAGAGCCGCCCCATGACCGAGGTGTAGAGGGCGAGCGGATCAGCCATTCCTGACAAACCTCAATTCGCGTTCGATCGTGCGCGGGCTGTCCTCCAGAACCGCGCTCACCGTCCCCTGCCCTTCTTCCTTTTGCGGCCAATCCTGATGACGCATCGCCTGCGCCGCATCCTTCATCCGGCCCATCTCACGGCTCATCGACTGCGCCAGATCAAGGAGTTCGATCAGCATCGCGCGATCCGCTTCCGTGACCTCGAGCCGACCGCGATGGAGCGCCTTGGCGAGCACCAATCCGGCGTCGCTCACATCTTTCGCCTGACGCCATGCGGCGCAGAATTCCGAGACCAGATCACGAGGTACATCGAGAAAACCGCAGCGACCGCGCAGCACCGCATTGAGCGCCTGCGACCGGTTGGCATAGCCTCGCGCGCGCCACTCGGCATCGAACGCTGCAAGCTCGGACTGGCTCGCCCGAAAGGCCACCGTCTCGCTTGGATCGCGCACCGCGATGCCCTCGCCCGCCTCCTCTTTCGCGAGCCGGTTCACGTGGCGCGGGGAGATGCCGAATGCCGCCGCCAGCTCCCTCGCGCTCTCGCCCGCCGCAAAGCGCCGCGCGACTTCGATGCGCTCTTCAAGCTTCAGGTTTTTCGCTGGCCTCGGCACGGGTCAGACCCCTCGGACAAAATGTGCAAACATTGGCCATATCCTGCCAACGTCTTCCTTCTCTCCTTCGCTTATACCTCACTAAATCATATTGCGCAATATTACGTTTTGCATATTGTGTCTTTTTGCATGAAATGGGATGCACTCATGACCGCTGCGCAGCGCGACACGGAGCGCCGCCGCCCTCATCGAGGCAAGGCAATCTGGTCAAAAAAATCTTCTGAAACTTGTGCTGGCGCAGCACGCGATGTCAGGCAATCCGAGCGCCCGAGCCGTTCACGGATCGGGCGCCAGAAACACGAAAACTGCCCGCGCGGGATGGCGCGGATCATACCCTCTGAGGGCGGCACGATGCTTCTGAGAGTCGACGTCAGACCCCTGCGGATCCGAAGAGCCGCAGGGGTATCTGGGTCAGTGACCCAGTCCCAGAGTGCGCAGATCGTCGTAGCGGCTGCGGGCGATCAGAGCCTCGGTCTCGAGGCTGTCGAGGGTCTCCGGATGGGCGTCTTCATCAAAGGCGGCGAGGTAGGCATCGAAGGCCATGTCGGCTTGCAGTTCGGCGAGGTCGATGGATTGTTCGAGTGTCATGGTGTGATCCTTTCCGTTGATCGTCGTTGGACGGATCGTGGAAAAGACCGGGGGCATGAGAGCGGGCTGCACCCGGCACGGGGCGCAATGAAATGGAGCACGCCGGGGGCAGGTTTGTTGTGGGCGATGCCCCGCAGCGCTCAAGGCGTCAGCCGTCCAGAAACCTGCCCCCGGCGTTGCCGGCCGCTCGACCCCGGGCTAGCGATCTAAAAGGCCAACAGGTCGACGGAAAGGTGCGCGGCGGCGACCCCGGCGTGCGACGTCGCCCCCCGGACGTATGACTTTGATCTGCGGTTTCCAACCTCGCGACACAGGGTGAGTTCGGCACCCCCGGCAGCTTCACCAAGAATACCCAGGCGCCGGTTGCTCGACCGTCGGAGGGGTGCGCTTGGCTCGCCAAGTGGGCTCCCAGTTTTCCTCTGCTTACTTTCGGCTCACCCTCGGGTTCGCGCGATCCACTCTGTCCCTCAACAGAACGATCAAAGCTGCTTCTGCGATCGATCCAGTCAGACTATCCGCCTCGGTGTCAGCCTCCGAAATATGCGGCGTTCTTCGGACACGGGTTTCGGACCCGAACTGCTGCCATTCCCCGGAACGAGAAAAGGCCAGACCGCCGGAGCGGTCTGGCCCTTGGTTTAGGCGGCGTCTTTCGGGCCCCAGGGGATGACGGCCTGCAGGGACAGATCGTCCTGGTTCGCGGCCTTGCCGAGGTTGGCGTTGAAGCCGTGATCGCGGATGGTCAGCGTGTAATAGTCCGCGCCGGTCTCCTTGTTCTGCTTTTTCCAGATGCCACCACACTCAACCAGCTTGCCGCGGGGGGAGCGGCCGAGGACGCGGTGCGTGGGGGCCATCGGGTTCGAGCTCGCGACGGGTTCGACCGTGATGTCGAGGTCGAAGGTCAGGGTCGAGATGGAGCCGACGCCTTTGGCGGTTTCGATGTCGGCGCTGGTGAATTTGATGCAGTTCGTGGTCATTGCTCTTCTCCTTGTTTGCGTTGCAATGATGGTCACCTTGCAGCTGGCCAAG
>PAPR01000030.1 GCA_002709085.1 Pseudooceanicola sp.
GCCAGCCCCGGCTGTACCCATGTCAGAATGAACTGCCGATGCGCAGAGGCCTTTTCACTGTCTCGCGTCTCATCATCCAGATGTTCGGTTTCAAGCCGCTCGGCGCTGTGCTGATGTACCGCCTCCGCAGCGGCGAGGTCGCCCAACAGCTTGCGGGTATCGGCATCGCTGGTGCGTTGCGCGGCGGCTAGGTAAAAGCGTTCGGCCTGCGCCTCCATCGCGGCGGCTTCGGCCCGGATCGTATCAATCCCGAGGTTCTCGACCAGCCACACGGGGCGTCGGGCGTAGAACCCCGCCACATGTTCGCGACGGAGCAGCGGGATGACCGGCCCGAACCGCTTGGCATGGAGGTCGATCAGCCAGTGGCGATGTGTGTCTTCTTCTTCTGCCATGCCGTCAAAGATACGTGCGGTGTCGGGAAAGTCCGTGCGCAGACGCTCTGCGTAGCTTCGGTAGATCCGCGCGTCGTCCTCTTCGGAAGAGATCGCGAGGGCGAGGACCTCCTGTTCGCTCAGATCACTGAAACGGCGCCGCTGTGTGAAGAATCGCATGAGTTTCTCCTGATTTAGAACTATTCTAATAACGGGCACGGGAAGGCGCAATGTCACCTTAGATCTTGGTGCACGTGACCGCGAGGGCCTACATTGCCGAGAAAGGTCGGGGAGGTCTGTGCCTGAGCGTTACGCGTCAGGTCCTACGCAGCGGGCGCAAGTTTGCACAAATGTTGGAAGGCGCGCGACAGATATTCCTGGCGTTAGATTTCCAGGAGGCGACCGTGGACGACATCGCGCGCGCCGCCGAAAGTATCTAAAGCGACGCTCTACAGCTATTTCCCGGACAAGTGATTGCTGTTCATCGACGTCGCGCGACGAAAGTATCAACGGCTGTTCGATCTCAAAGCGGAGCTGTCGCCGCAATGGTGTGACACCGTCATACGTTCGGCGGGGAACTCTATCTGGCGCGTTACGGTGCGCTGATCAGTCCAGCCGTCTGACCATCAGCTGATTGCCCGGGCCGCGTTTGGTTTCCAGTATTTTCAGGTCCCCGATCAGTTCGCTCAGCTTGTGCTTGCCATAAGAGCGCGTGTCGAAATCCGGGTTCTCGGCCGTCAGGTATTGCCCCAACTGGCCCATGGTCACCCAATCGTCGTCGGTGTCGATCTTTTCCATGGCCCGCAGGATCAGGGGCTGGGCCTCGATCGGTTTCATCTTGGCGGCCGGTTTGGCGGTGACATCCGTGTCCGGCGCGGCGTCCTCCACGATGTTCTCGATCAGGATAAAGCGGTTACAGACATTGCGCAGGCTTTCCGGCGCCTTGGACTCCCCGATCCCGATGACGTCGAGCCCCTGTTCGCGCACCCGATTGGCGAGGGCCGTGAAATCGCTGTCCGACGACACCAGCACAAAGCCGTCAAAGCGGCCCGTGTGCAGGATATCCATCGCGTCGATGACTAATCCGATATCGCTGGCGTTCTTGCCCTTGGTGTTCGCCGTCTCCTGATGCGCTACTAGGCCGAGGGCGCGGACCTGTTCTGTCCATGGCCGCAGCCTGTCAGATCCCCAGTCCCCATAGACGCGACGCAAAGCGGGTTCCCCAATGCTGGTGATCTCCTTGAGAATCGCCTTTGCGTAGCGGGCGGGAATGTTGTCGGCGTCGATCAGAACAGCGTATAGCGGGCGTGTCTCGGGCATGGGATTGGGCCTCCTGTTGCGGGCAGTTAGCGCGAAATTCGTCGGTTGCGAAAGAGCTATCGCATCGACGTCATCTGTACGCGAAAAGACCCGGCTGTTTCCGCACGGGAACTTATCTCAGCGCGTTTTGATCGGTATCAGTAAAGCACGACGGAGCGGATGGATTCCCCGGCGTGCATCAGGTCGAACCCCTTGTTGATGTCGGCGAGGGACAGTTTGTGCGTGATCATCGGGTCGATCTCGATCTTGCCGTCCATGTACCAGTCGACGATCTTGGGCACATCGGTGCGACCGCGTGCGCCACCAAAGGCGGTGCCTTTCCAGGTCCGGCCTGTGACGAGCTGGAATGGACGGGTCGCGATTTCGGCACCGGCGGGCGCGACCCCGATGATGATCGATTCACCCCAACCCCGGTGCGCGCATTCCAGCGCTTGGCGCATGACCGCGACATTGCCGGTGCAGTCAAAGGTGTAGTCCGCGCCGCCGATCAGATCGCCGCGCCGTTTCGTCAGGTCGACGAGGTAGGGGACGAGGTCCTCGCCCAGCTCATTCGGATTGACGAAGTGGGTCATGCCAAAGCGTTCGGCCATCGCCTTCTTGTCGTTATTCAGATCGACGCCGATGATCATGTCCGCGCCGGCCAGACGCAGGCCCTGCACCACGTTCAACCCGATACCGCCGAGGCCAAAGACCACAGCCGTCGCGCCGATTTCGACCTTGGCCGTGTTGATGACAGCGCCGATGCCGGTGGTGACGCCGCAACCGATATAGCAAATCTTGTCAAAGGGCGCGTCCTCGCGCACCTTGGCCAGCGCGATCTCGGGCAGGACGGTGTGGTTGGAAAAGGTCGAGCAGCCCATGTAGTGCAGGATCGGGTCGCCATCGAGCGTGGTAAACCGGCTGGTGCCGTCCGGCATGACACCCTGTCCTTGGGTCGCGCGGATCGAGGTGCAGAGGTTGGTTTTCTGGCTGGTGCAGGAATAACACTCGCGACATTCCGGCGTGTAGAGCGGAATGACGTGATCGCCGGGTTTCAGCGATGTGACGCCTTTGCCCACCTCCACCACGACGCCGGCGCCCTCATGGCCGAGGATCGCAGGGAACAACCCTTCGGGGTCCGCGCCCGAAAGGGTGAATTCATCGGTGTGGCAGATGCCCGTGGCCTTGATCTCGATCAGAACTTCACCGGGTTTGGGGCTGTCGAGGTTGACGTCCATGATCTCCAGCGGTTTTCCGGCTTGGGTCGCGACGGCGGCTTGTGTGCGCATGGGATGGCTCTCCGTATAATATGCGGCAGGGTGGGCGAGTTGAGAGCGGAATTCAACGGTCAGGCTTGAGGAAAGTTGTGTTCGGGATAGATCCCTTCATGTGATCCACGGCGGGGAGAGATTTTGTCATGATACGTTTGCTTCCGATGCTCGCTATTGCGCTGACGGCGGGCTGTGCCGTGGCGCAGGGCGTTGGGATCAAGGGCGTGCCGACGGGTGACGTTCCGACGGGCGACATGGCTGACACCTGTAACGCGAAGACCTACCAGCATTTGCTGGGAGAGGGTGAGGATGCCGTGACCGCCGAAGGATTGGAGGCGGGTCCGAAAGTGCGGATTTTCGGCCCGGACGCGATGCTGACCCTGGATCACCGACCGGACCGGTTGAACATCAAGCTCGACTCGGGTGACCGGGTGATCGACGTCTATTGCGGCTAGCAGATGCCCGTCGGGGGCGGGGTGCCTCGCTGATTGTCTGGTCAGGCTCGGCAGGCTGATGCCCGCGTTTCATATCATCCCCCTCATCCCGGCATGACATAGTGGAGACAAGCCAGCCAGTGGGCTCGGCTCCGTTTCATAAAAGGGCTGGTTCATAAAAGGGCTGGAGGGCGACCTGCTGGCCGTGCTTGACCGGGCGCTGCCGCCTCTGTGCGAGACGCTGGAATAGTCCGGTCGCGGGGTGAGGATGATCGGGCGTCAGCTTACCGCACGGATCGACGATGCAATGGGTGAGCGCGCGCTCCGTCGATGTGTAACGGAAATTGTGCGAACTGCTCGTCTGTCCGATAAAGCTTTGCGCCATGAAAAAAACCCGGCGCGAACGCCGGGGTCTGGGTTTCATCGCTGATGGAAAGATCAGCCCTTGGAGAACTCCGGGTAGGCTTCCATGCCCAGCTCCGCGACGTCGAGACCGGTGATCTCGGCTTCTTCGCTGACCCGCAGGCCCACGGTCATCTTGAGGATGAACCACAACACCGCAGAGACCACGAAGACAAAGAGGCCGACGATCACGATGGAGATCAACTGCCCACCGAGGGTCGCATCGCCATTGGTGAAGACGACAGCGATCGTGCCCCAGATGCCGCAGACGAGGTGAACCGGGATGGCGCCGACGACATCGTCGATCTTGAGCTTGTCCAGCATCGGCACGGCCAGCACGACCAGGATACCACCGACAGCGCCGATCAGCGTGGCGGACCCAAGGCTGGGCGTCAGCGGTTCGGCGGTGATGGAGACCAGACCCGCCAGCGCACCGTTCAGGATCATGGTCAGGTCCGGCTTCTTGTAGAGAACCTGCGTCAGGATCAGCGCAGCCAGCGCACCACCGGCAGCCGCCGTGTTGGTGTTGGCGAAGATGCGCGAGATGTCCGCGACGTTGCCGGCCGTATCCATGTAAAGCTGCGAGCCACCGTTGAAGCCGAACCAGCCGAGCCACAGGATGAACGTCCCGAGGGTCGCCAGCGTCAGGTTGGAGCCCGGCATCGGCACTGTGCGGTTGCCCTTGTACTTGCCGATCCGCGGTCCGAGGATCAGCGCCCCGGCCAAGGCCGCCCAGCCACCGACCGAGTGCACGACGGTAGAGCCGGCAAAGTCGAGGAAGCCGTAATTCGCATCAAGGAAGCCGCCGCCCCATTTCCACGACGCCTGGATCGGGTAGATTACGCCGGTCAGGACGACGGTGAAGATCAGGAAGGGCCACAGCTTGATCCGCTCGGCCAGGGTGCCGGAGACGATCGAGGCGGTGGTGGCACAGAACATCAACTGAAAGAAGAAGTCCGATCCCACGGAGGCATAGGTCAGATCGGTGTCGGGGCTGCCGCCGACCGGTTCCATCCCGGCAAAGGAGAAGGCGCCAATCACATTCGTAATGGTCCAGCCGTCGCCCGGATACATCAGGTTGTAACCGATCAGGTAGTACATGATCGACGCGATGGCAAAGAGCGAGATGTTCTTCATCAGCTGCATGGTCACGTTCTTCTGACGCACCAGACCGGCTTCCAGCATGGAAAAGCCCGCGCCCATCCACATCACGAGGAAACCGGTGACGAGGAACATGAAGGTCGTGAAGATGTAGCCGATTTCCCCGTTCGGCGGGGTCATGTCGGCCTCCTGGGCGAACCCGAAGCTCGGCAGCGCGATCAGCGCCGCGGCCAGGCCCAGTTTTGTCATGGTATTCATTGGTCTTTCCTTTCCCTCTCCGCGGGTCTTAAAGCGCGTCAGCGTTGGTTTCGCCGGTCCGCACTCGAACCGCCTGCTGGACATCCAGCACAAAGATTTTTCCGTCGCCGATCTTGCCCGTCTTGGCTGTGTTGGTGATGGTCTCCACCACCTGGTCGGCCATCTCGGTCGCAACCGCGATTTCCAGTTTGATCTTCGGCACGAAGTTCACGGCGTATTCGGCGCCACGGTAAATTTCGGTATGGCCGGACTGGGACCCGAAGCCCTTGATTTCCGTCACCATCATGCCGCGCACGCCGATTTCGGTCAGTGCTTCGCGGACCTCCTCCAGCTTGAACGGCTTGATTGTCGCAATGATGAGTTTCACTGTTTTTCCCTTCCACATCGCGGGGGCGTTAACCCCGCCTTTGGCATGGCAAGCTAAGACGTCAGGGTCGGCGATGCGGAAGTCGGGGGAGGCTGCAGGCGGATTATTAGCGACCTGAAAGCCTATTTTTTAGGCGGCGAGATATTTATGACTAATTATTATGCAAATGTGGAACGATGAAAAACCTCGCAAGCCCCTCTACATCGAAGGGCAGACCGTCTATATCTAGCCTCAAAGAACAGGTACCGGGCAGGACCACATGAGTGATTCAGGACGACGCAAACCACCCTTGGTGGCTGATCGCCGCAATGGAACCTCCAGCGGCAAGGGCAAGTCTGCCGGATCAAAGCGCACGGGCAATGGTGGCGGGGGGCGGTCCGGCCCGCCCAAATCCACCCGCGGCAAGGCGAAACCGACCAAGGGCGCCGCTCGCCGGTCCGGCACCCCGCGCAAGCGGCGCGGTCCGATTGGTCTGCTGGCGGCGCTGGTCGCCTGGATCGTCCGGCTCATCTGGGGTGTGACCTGGCGCCTGACGCTTGTTACGGTTCTGATTATCGGGCTGTCGGTGGCCTATGTGGCGAATTCGATGCCGCCGCTGGAGGATCAGCTTGACGGTCGCGCCCGTGGCTCCGTGACGATGCTGGATAACGAGGGCAAGACCTTTGCCTGGCGCGGCGACCAATTCGGTGGCGTCGTGACGGCCGATACCGTGTCGCCCTACCTCAAGCATGCCATCATCGCGACGGAGGACAAGCGGTTCTACCGGCATTTCGGGGTGTCTCCGCGCGGGATCGCCTCTGCCGTAAGCATCAACCTGAGCGAGGGGCGCGGGCCCCTATCCGGTCACGGCGGGTCGACCATCACGCAACAAACGGCCAAGCTGCTCTGCCTAGGCGATCCCTACGATCCCGCCGTCTGGCCCAGTGAGGCGGCCTATGAAGCGGACTGCCGCGCCTCTACCATTTGGCGCAAGATCCGCGAAGCGGTCTACGCCATGGGACTTGAGGCGAAATATTCCAAGGACGAGGTGCTGACGATCTACATGAATCGCGCGTTCCTCGGCGCGGGCTCGCGCGGTTTCGAGGCGGCGAGCCAGCGATATTTCGGTAAATCCGCCGCCAATGTCACTCCGGCAGAGGCGGCGATGCTGGCCGGTCTGCTGGTGGCGCCGACGCGTTATGCCCCCACCGCCAACCTTGCCCGATCGCAGAACCGCGCCTCGGTGATCGTCAGGCTGATGCGGGATCAGGGCTACCTCACCGAAACCGAAGCGCGGAACGCGCTGGCAAACCCCGCCCAGTTGTCCGAGGCGGCCGAAGCCGAATCCGGCGGCTATTTCGCCGATTGGGTAATGGCCTCGGGACCTGAGTTCCTGACCCGCAAAACGACAGAGGATGTGGTGATCCGCACCACGCTCGACCAACGTATCCAGCGCGCGGCAGAGGCGGGGTTGGCCGAAATCTTTGCCACCAAGGTGAAGGA
This sequence comes from Pseudooceanicola sp., assembly GCA_002709085.1. Classification (GTDB taxonomy): domain Bacteria; phylum Pseudomonadota; class Alphaproteobacteria; order Rhodobacterales; family Rhodobacteraceae; genus Pseudooceanicola. The sequence continues at coordinate 6,986 of PAPR01000030.1, forward strand.
AGGCTCCGAAGCGCAGGCTGCCGTCGTCGTGATGAGCGCGGATGGCGCGGTGCGCGGCATGGTCGGGGGACGCCGGACCAAGGTTTCGGGTGCCTTTAACCGCGCGACCCAGGCGCTGCGCCAGACCGGATCGGCGTTCAAGCCTTTCGTCTACGCCACGGCGCTGGAGTTGGGCTATCATTGGGACGACACCGTTCAGGACGAACCGCTTACCATCAATATCCCTGGCTCCGGTCCCTGGTCGCCCGAGAACTATGACCGGCGCTACCGCGGGACCGTCACGCTGGCGCAAGCCTTGCAGCACTCGCTCAATATCCCGGCGGTCAAGGTCGCCGATTCCGTCGGGTTGGACCTCGTGCGCAAGATCGCGGGCGACTTCGGCATCGAATCCGATCTGGCTCAGGGGCCCGCGCTGGCCCTGGGCGCCTCGGAATCCACCCTGGTGGAAATGACGGGCGCATTTGCCGGCATTCTCAACGGCGGTTCGTCGGTCACCCCCTATGGCTTGGTAGAGCTGAAGCTTCAGGGTCAGAGCGAAGCGTTGATGCAAGCAGAGGGCGGAATCGGTGAACGGGTCATCCGCGAATCCGCCGCGCAGGAGCTGATCTGGATGATGCACAATGTCGTGACCAGCGGTACCGGCGGGCGCGCCGCGCTGCCGGGCCGCGATGTCGCGGGCAAGACGGGCACGACGTCGGCGGCCCGTGACGCCTGGTTCATCGGGTTCAGTGCGGACTACGTGGCCGGCGTCTGGATGGGATATGACGATAATACCCCATTGACCGGCGTGACGGGCGGGGGGCTGCCAGCCGAGATCTGGCACGAAGTGATGGTGCGCGTCCACGATGGGCTACCCGTCAATCCACTGCCGATGGCCCGTCCCGAGCGTCGCGTTCCAGAGCCGGATGTCGCCCAGACCAATCGGGCGCCGCGCGCCGCCCCGCAACCCCGGTCGCAACCGCAGCGTCAGGACCCGATCGAGCGTCTGATCCGAAACCTCTTTGGTATCCGCAACTAGGCTGGGCTGAGGGCGCCAGAGCGCGCCTTGGCTGCTTGCCACGCGCTCTTGGCGCGTTCGTCGGTGGTTACCCTGCGGCGCGCAGGTCGCGAACCAAACCGTCGATATCGCCGCGGTTGCGATCCAGCATCGCGCCGATCTCGGTCTTTTCGGACAGGCGGAGGGAGATTCCCTCAATCACCATGTCAAAGAACAAATCTCGGCCTGATCTGTCTGAAATCAGGAACTTCAGCTCGAATGGCGCTTCGCCCCGCAGGTAAGCCGTCGAACGGACCTCGTGCCAAGTCTTGATCGGGTGCACCGAATTTACCTCGATCCGGCCACCGATGAATTCCTGAAAACGTTTTCCGTACTTTCGCGCGATGTATCCGGCGAAAGCCTCGACAAAGGCTGACATCTGCGCCGGAGTCGCCCGGCGCGCATCCGGCCCGAGCGTCGAGCGTGCAATGATGTTGACGTCGCCGTAGCGGGCAAAGATTTTCTCGAAGGCCCGTGTCATCGTGGCGGGCGAGCCGCCTCTCGCGATCACGCTGTTGATCTCTGCCACCAGATTGTCGACCAGCGCCTTCGCCTTGGCATTCGTCAGCGCGAACGAAGGGGTCGGAACCAGCGCCAGCGCCAACCCCGCAGCGCCGCCCGCCAGAAACCGGCGGCGCGTCATTTTACTGAAGGTAAGGGTCGTCATAGGGATCGCCTGAAATTGAGGTTTCGTCGTAGGGGTCCGCGTCTGCCGTTATAGCGCCGCCAAGTTCATAGCGACGATTTTGCAAATAGCTCCCACGCACCTGCGCGTAACTGTCCGCGCTGTCGTATAATACGCTGTCCAAGGATTGCCCGTATCGTCCACGATCACCTACGCGCTTGGCAATGCTTGCGGTGCGCGCGACGTATTTCTCTGGACTCTCAATGATGTAATTCAGCGGATTGGTGAACATGTCGGCGATCCGGCCGACGGTATCACGCTCGGTCGAGGGGCCGAGTAGGGGAAGCTCGACGTAATTCCCTTCGCCGAAGCCCCAGACATGCAGGGTCTGCCCGAAATCGGTGTCGTGTTCCGGCAGGCCGAACTGGGTCGCGACGTCTATCAGTCCGGCGAGCCCGAGCGTCGAGTTCAGCAAAAAGCGCCAGGAATTGACGTATGCGCCCTCAACATCCGCTTGCAGCGTGTTGTTCACCACAAGTGACGGTGTCGCGAGGTTGCTGGCAAAGTTGCTGATCCCGGTGCTGACCGGTTGCGGGATCGAGCCTGCATAGGTGTTCCCGGCGGGTCGCAGCAGGGCGCTGTCGACACGCTTGTTAAAGGCGTGCGTTCGCCGATTGGTGCCTTCCCACGGGTCATTGATGCCCGTGCCGACCGGCGCGGTGCAGGCAGCGATTGTCAGGACACCGCTGATGAGGGCGGTTTTCCGCAGGGCTGGCATCAAAAAATTCATGAATTTGCGCAATACAAGAATTGTGAACCTTTTTGGCAATAGCACCCGGACGGGTCTGACGCCAGCCCGCTTTGTGCCGCCTTGCGGGCCGGTAGGGCGGACGCGACCAATCACGTGCCAGTCTGGCGCGGAATGAAAGAATGACACTCCCCTGAACAGGGGCTGACCGAAACCCGATGAATGGCTCCGACTTTGATGAACCGACGGCCACAGCAAACAGGATACGATGAATTGCGCGCGGCGCGTCGTGCCAATCGCGCGCTTTACTGGGCGGTCGGTCTGTTCAGCGCGGTCTCCAACATGCTGATGCTGACCGGGCCGATCTACATGCTGCAGGTCTATGATCGCGTGCTTGGCTCTGGCTCGATGGCGACGCTGACCGCACTGTCCCTGATCGCCGCGTTTCTGTTTCTGGGGATGGGCCTGCTGGACCTCGTGCGTGCGCGGGTTCTGTCGCGGGCGGCGGCACGGTTCCAGTCGCGCCTTGATGCCCGCGTGTTCGACACGGCGATCCGGCGGTCGGCGTCGGCGCAGGGCAGGGAGGGGCACAATGGGATCCGCGATCTCGACGCCGTGCACAAATTGATGGCTTCGCCCGCGTTGGTGGCGGCATACGATCTGCCCTGGACGCCGGTTTTCCTCGCCGGGATCGCGATCTTTCACCCTTGGCTCGCCCTGCTGGCCCTGTCGGGGGGCGGCGTTTTGATCCTTGTCGCGATCTTGAACCAGATGATCACGAGGGCGGGGCAAAGCGCTGCTGCGCAGGCGACGGTTCAATGCGAGGCGCTGGCCCATCACATTCGCGCGGAGGGGGAGGCGATCACCGCCCTCGGCATGCAATCCGCCGCCTCCGCGCGATGGTTGAGCCTTCGCAACGCGGCTTTGGTCGCGCTGACTGAGACTGCGGAGCTGACGGCGGGATTCACCTACGCGACCCGGACGTTCCGCTTGTTTTTGCAATCCGCGATGCTGGGTCTCGGGGCATACCTAGTGCTGCAGGATGCCCTCAGCGCCGGGGCGATGATTGCGGGCTCCATCCTGATGGGGCGTGCGCTGGTCCCGGTCGAGATGGTGATCGCGCATTGGCCGACAGTGCAGGCAGCGATGCGTGGGTGGCATGCCTTGGCAGATGCACTGCGCGACGTTCCGTCAGTGTCGCACCGCACGCTGCTGCCGGTGCCCGAGGCGCGGCTCGACGTTACGCAGATCACCGTGATCCCGCCGGGGGAGGCGACGGCGGCGCTACGAATGGTGTCGTTATCGCTCCCGCCCGGTCAGGCGATCGGGGTGATCGGCCCCACGGGCGCAGGCAAATCCAGTCTCGCGCGGGCGTTGACGGGTGTCTGGCAACCTGCGGGAGGGGCGATCCGTCTCGGAGGGGCCGCGCTGGACCACTACGATGTCGAGAGATTGGGCCGCTACATCGGCTATTTGCCGCAACGGGTTCAACTATTCGCGGGTAGCGTGGCCGACAATATCGCTCGGCTCGACGCTTCCCCCGACCCTGCAGCCATCGTCAGGGCGGCGATGCGTGCAGACGCCCACGAAATGATTCTGAGGCTGCCTGGGGGCTACGACACCCGTATCGACGCCGGCGGCAGCCGTCTGTCCGGGGGGCAAATCCAGCGCATCGCCCTGGCGCGCGCGATGTATGGCGATCCGCTGATCCTGGTCCTGGATGAGCCGAACTCCAACCTCGACAACGAGGGGACGCTCGCCCTGAATGCTGCCATCCGCGCGATGAAGGCCGACGGAAAATCGGCGCTGATCATGGCGCATAGGCCGGCGGCGATCCGGGAATGCGACTTGATCCTCAAGCTTGATAATGGTGCTGTTACTGCCTTTGGTCCCCGCGAAGAGGTGCTGGATCATGTGTTGCGCAACGCCTCCCAAGTCCGTGTGGCGGGCCAGGGCGGTCTGCAATGATGACTCGACAGACATGGTCCGTGCGCGCGCCGTTAAGTATCGGCTTCGTGGTGCTGGCGGTGGTGATCGGCGGTCTCGGCCTCTGGTCCGCGCTGAGCACCGTTTCAGGCGCGGTTATCGTGCAGGGTCAGCTGGAGGTCGACACTAATCGTCAGGTGGTTCAGCACCTCGACGGCGGCGTTGTGGAAGAGGTGTTCGTGCGCGAAGGGGACCGTGTCACGGCGGATCAGGTGTTGATCCGTCTCGACGACACAATCCTGCGGTCACAACTGACCATCGTGGAGAGTCAGCTGTTCGAAGTGCTCGCGCGGCGTGGCCGCCTGGAGGCGGAGCGGGACGGGACTGCCGTGACCTTTCCCGCCCTGTTGCGTGACGTGGCGCTGAGGGACGCCGGTGCCCTCTCCCTCATGCGGGGGCAGGAGAGGTTGACCGAGGCGCGCCGCACCTCGGTAGCGACCGAGGTCGAGCAGCTGCGCAAGCGCGGCGAGCAGATCGGCAACCAGATCGAGGGGCTCGCCGCCCAGCAGACCGCGCTGGTGGAACAGATCGCGCTGATCGATGGCGAACTGGCGGACCAGCAAACTCTGCTGCAACGCGGGTTGGCGCAGGCCTCGCGTGTCTCGGCCTTGCGCCGGGAACATGCGATGATGCGCGGCGCCCTCGGGGACCTCAGAGCGCAGGAAGCCGAGGCCGAAGGACGAAGGACGGAGATCGACATCAAGCTGGTGCAGCTGCGCACCCGACGGCGTGAGGAGGCGATCACCCAGCTGCGCGACCTGCAATACCGGGAGATGGAGATGATGGCGCAGCGCCGCGCGCTCCTCAACCAATTGGAGCGCCTCGATATCGCCGCCCCGGTTGCCGGCACGGTCTACGGGATGCAGGTGTTCGGGACCCGATCTGTGCTCAAACCAGGCGATCCGCTGTTGTACCTGGTTCCGAAGGGTCGCCCCCTGGTGGTTGCCACCCGGGTAGAGCCGATCCATATCGACCAGTTGCGGATCGACCAACCCGTCGATCTGCAGATGTCTGCCTTTGATCCGCGCACCACACCGCGCTTGTCGGGGCGGGTCGCGCACATCTCGGCGGATGCCTTCAGTGACCAATCCTCGGGCCGGCGCTACTACCGGGTCGAGATCATCCTGTCCGACGAGGAACGTGCCAGACTGCCTCCCGATCTGCCCATGATACCGGGAATGCCGGTGGAGGCCTACATCAGAACGCGCGACCGGACCCCCTTGTCCTATCTGCTGCAACCGCTGGCGGGATATTTCGCACAAGCGTTTCGTGAAAGTTGAGCGACCGCTTTCCCTTGCATTCACCGGATTGCCGGTTAGCGTCGCGCCATACTGAAAGGAAGCGTCATGACCAACCCCGTCGAAAACCGCCTGGCCGAGCTGGGTCTCGCCCTGCCTGACAGCCCGGCTCCCCAGGCGAATTACGTGCCCTTCGTCATCAGCGGCAACCTCGTTTTTGTGTCCGGTCAGGTCAGCATGGACAGCGATGGTTTCATCAAGGGCGTGCTGGGCGACACGATGAGCGTCGAAGAGGGTGCGAATGCCGCCAAATTGTGCGGACTGTCCTTGCTGGCGCAGGTGAAATCGGCTTGCGAGGGTGATCTGTCGCGGCTGAAACGCGTGGTCAAGCTGACGGGTTTCGTCAATTCCACCAGTGACTTCGGGGATCAGCCCAAGGTGATCAACGGCTGCTCTGACCTGCTGGTCGATGTGCTGGGGGACGCGGGGCGCCACTCTCGCTCTGCGGTGTCAGCCGCTGCGCTGCCCTTTGGTGTCGCGGTTGAGATTGAGGGCATATTCGAGATCGCCTGATGCCCTTGCCAGCTGCATTTCTGCGTGCGCCGCTGGCGCATCGCGCCTATCACGACAAGGGGAAGGGGCGTCCCGAGAATTCGATCGAGGCGGTTCGCGCCGCGGTTCGCGCCGGTTACGGGATCGAGGTCGACCTGCAACTCTCGGCGGATGGGCAAGCGATGGTCTTTCACGACTATGATCTCGCGCGACTGACCGGGGTGGGCGGACCGATCCAGAGGCGCACAGCGGCGGAATTGGCCCGTTTGCCACTGCTCGGAGGCGAATTCGGGATCCCGACGCTCAGCGAGGTGCTGGTTGAGGTCGCAGGGCAAGTGCCTCTCTTAATTGAGATAAAGGATCAAGACGGAGGCCTCGGCGCAGCTGTGGGCCGGTTGGAACAGGCGGCCGCGACCGTACTGAAGGGCTACGTGGGTGACGTGGCCGTCATGTCATTCAATCCCAATTCGGTGCGGGTCTTTGGTGGGCTTGCGCCGCAAATCTCGCGCGGTCTGACCACATGCGCCTTTGAAAAGGCCGACTGGCCGCTCGTACCCGCCGCCCGCCGCAAACGTCTGCGCAACCTGCCCGACATCCCGCACTCTCGCGCAGAATTCATTAGCCATGATGCCCGCGATCTCGCCAACCCCCGCGTCGCGCTCCTCAAGGCGCGAAGGCTGCCCATCCTTTGTTGGACGATCCGCTCCCCCGAGGCAGAGGCCGAGGCCCGCCAAGTTGCCGACAATGTGACATTTGAGGGCTCCCCCGCCGCGATCCCGACTTGAACCGCGCGCAGGAAAGGTCAAATTGGAGCGATGGATGGCACAGACCCGGATAACGAGACCCTGATCGAGGTCCGAGCGCACGACAGCCTGTCCCGCATTGCGGCCAGTGACTGGGACGCCTGTGCCTGTCCCGAGGTCGCGGACGGGGGGGCGCCCGTCGATCCCTTCACCACGCACCGGTTCCTGCTGGCGTTGGAGCAAAGCGGATCGGTCGGTCCGGGGACGGGCTGGCAACCGCGCTATCTGACCGCGCACAAGGACGGAGAGCTCATCGCCGCCGCACCGCTTTACGCGAAATCGCACAGCCAGGGCGAATACATCTTCGATTTCAACTGGGCGCATGCCTACGAGAACGCCGGCGGACGCTATTATCCGAAATTGCAGATTGCCGTACCGTTCACCCCGGTCACGGGGCGCCGGTTCCTCACTCGTCCGGGGTTCGAGGCGACCGGGCAAGCCGCGCTGCTGCAAGGCGCCGTCCAGATTGCGGCCGAAAACGAAGTCTCCAGCCTCCATGTCACCTTCTGTGATGAGGCGGAGGTCGGGTCGGGGACCAGCATGGGGCTGATGCACCGGTCCAGCCAGCAATACCACTGGATGAATCGTGGCTACGAGACCTTTGAAGATTTCCTCGCCAGTCTGAGTTCGCGCAGGCGCAAGACGATCCGGAAAGAGCGCCGCACCGCCCAGGCTTTCGGCGGTGAGATCGTTGCCTTGACTGGGGACGACATCCAGCCGGAGCATTGGGACGACTTCTGGCAGTTCTATCAAGACACCGGCCTGCGCAAATGGGGGACGCCTTACCTGACGCGCGATTTCTTCCGCTCTGTCCATGAGAGCATGCGCGACGATGTCCTATTGGTATTGGCCATGCGCGACGGGCACCCGATTGCGGGTGCGTTGAACTTTATCGGGCGGGATACGCTTTACGGTCGCTATTGGGGCTGTGTCGAACATCACCCCTGCCTGCACTTCGAGTTGTGCTATTATCAGGCGATCGAGGCGGCCATTGCGCGAGGGCAGTCTCGCGTCGAAGCCGGCGCGCAGGGCGAACATAAACTCGCGCGCGGATATTTGCCGACAGAGACCCATTCCCTGCACTGGATCGCGGAGCCGGGTTTCGCCCGCGCAATTCGGCAATATCTGATCGCAGAGGCCGAAGCGGTAGAGGAGGAGATCGAGGTGCTGACCGCCTATGGCCCCTTTCGCCGCGACACCCAGGAGGAACATGAATGACCGAGCGACTCTCGGATACCGCACGCGATACCCTGCTGCCGCCCTTGATGAAGACGGGCTGGACCGTCTCCGATGACGGAAAGGCTCTGTCCAAGACCTTTACGTTTGAGGATTTCCCGCATGCCTTCGGCTTCATGACGCGGGCGGCGATCTATGCTGAAAAGTGGGATCACCATCCGGACTGGAGCAACAGCTATAACACCGTGAAGGTCAATCTGACCACGCATGACGTTGGCGGATTGTCCGCGCTGGACGCAAAGCTGGCGCGGAAACTGGATCAATTGGTTTGAGCCTCGGGCCAACTGCAAGGTAGGCTGGCTGGTCATACAGGTGCCGCGGTACCAAACCGATGCGAATTGGCGAGAAGGTCGCGACTGCAGGTCGATCGTTCCGTCAGAGAATGGCTGGCAAAGATTTCGGCTGAGTTAAAAGTTGACCGGGCCTAACTTGACCTAGTTGATTTCTCTACACATAGTGGGCTGATAACCCGGCGGTACAACCGCTCGATAATTCCGGGGAAACCGGACCTGCCGCTAACCCGCCAGAATGGCGAACCATCGGTTGGGGGATCGTAGGGTATTCCACGTCTTTTTGACGTGACCTTGAGACCCGCAGGACAGAAGCCCTGCGGGTCTCGTACAACCAGCCTCAGATTGCATCCAGCATGGCTTCACCGCCGGACATATCGCATTGGCCGGGGTTCTCTTCGGCCTGAATGACGGAAACGTTGCCGTCCTGCACATACATCGCGTAGCGCTTGGACCGGTTGATCAATCCAACGGGCGGGGCCGAGAAATCCATGCCAACCGCTTTGGTGAATGCGGCGTCGGGATCGCAGAGCATCTGGATGCCCGCGTCGCCTGCGCCGGTTTGCTTGTCCCAGGCGTCCATCACGAAGGGATCGTTGACGGACAGGCAGATGATTTCATCCACGCCCTTGGATTTCAGCTGATCCGCCGTGCGGATGAAGCTGGGCACATGCGCGGTGGTGCAGACGCCGGTAAAGGCGCCGGGCAGTGCAAAGATCACCACGTTGCGACCTGCCAGGCGGTCGGACAGTTCGACCTGCTTGGGGCCTTCGCCCGTGAGTTCTACAAGCGTCGCATCAGGGAGCGTATCGCCTTTGGAAATTGCCATTGGTCTTGCCTCTCGGTATCCAGTTCATGTGGGCGACAGAATAGCCCCTGTCGCGATAGCCGCCAGTGCAAAAAGGACTATTATATTGCCGCAGATCATCGTCATCGGAGCCGGGCAGGCCGGGTCCTCGCTCGTCGTGAAACTGCGCGACGCCGGTTTCGCCGGTGAACTTACGTTGATCGGCGACGAGCCGGCCCTGCCATACCAGCGTCCGCCTTTGTCCAAGGCCTATCTTCTGGGGGACTTGCCGAGGGACCGGCTAATCCTGCGCCCACAGGCCTTTTATGACGTTCGCGATATCAACCTGCGGACCAACGCTAAGGTCACGACAATTGATCCTGCGGCCAAGACAGTGACGCTGGGTGATGAGGTGCTGGGCTATGACCAACTGGCCCTGACGACGGGGTCGCGTCCGCGCCGCTTGCCAGATGCGATCGGGGGCGCGCTGGGCGGATTGTATTATGTGCGTGAGCTGTCTGATATCGACGCGATGCAGCCCGAAATCCGCCGAGGTCGACGCGTGCTGATCATCGGCGGCGGCTACATTGGGCTGGAGGCAGCGGCCGTCGCCGCCAAACAAGGGCTGGAGGTCACGCTGGTCGAAATGGCGGGCCGTATCCTGCAACGGGTCGCCAGCCCCGAAACATCCGATTACTTCCGCGACTTGCACCAACGGCATGGTGTGGCGATCCGCGAGGGTGTCGGGTTGAAACGGCTGCTGGGCGGCGACCGTGTGACGGGGGCCGAATTGACCGATGGCACAGTGCTTGATCTGGATTTCGCGATTGCGGGCACCGGTATCTTGCCCGACGACAGATTGGCGGCGGAGGCGGGGCTTTCCTGCGATAACGGGATCGCGGTGGACGACCGTGGGCGCACTTCTGCTCCTGACGTCTGGGCGGCGGGCGATTGCGCCAGCTTTCCGCTTGGCGAGACGCGAATGCGGCTGGAAAGCGTCCCCAACGCCATCGATATGGCCGAACGGGTTGCGCAGAACATGATGGGCGGCGACCGCCCCTATGTGCCCGAGCCCTGGTTCTGGTCCGATCAATACGACGTCAAGTTGCAGATCGCGGGCCTCAGCGCCGGCCACGACCGGGTCGTGGTGCGCGATAGCGGCGCGGCGCGTTCGCATTGGTATTTCGCGGGGGACCGTCTGCTGGCGGTGGATGCGATGAACGACCCACGCGCCTTCATGGTTGCCAAGCGTCTGCTGGCGGCAGGAAAATCCCCCGGTGCCGCGACGGTGGGCGATGCGTCAACCGATCTGAAGTCATTGTTGCGCTGAGCCATGCGGATCATCGGGGGGGCGTTTCGCGGTCGCAAGTTGACAGGTCTTGGCAAGGGCGATGCCGGGGCGCATCTGCGTCCCACGACAGACCGGGTGCGCGAAAGCCTGTTCAACCTGCTGCTGGGCGGGCGTTTTGGTGATCCGGTTGAGGGTGCGCAGGTTCTAGACCTGTTCGCGGGAACCGGCGCGTTGGGTCTGGAGGCCTTGTCGCGTGGTGCGGCGCAGGCCAGCTTCGTGGACGATGGCCGGGTCGCGCAAAAGCTTTTGGCAGGGAATATCGCGACGCTTGGCGTTAGGGAACGCACGCGGGTGATGCAGTGTTCCGCCCTACGGTTGCCGCAGGCTGAGGAGGCTGCCGATCTGATCTTTCTCGATCCGCCCTATGGACGTGATCTAGGCATCAAGGGGCTGACCTCGGCGCTGGCCATGGGCTGGATCGCGCCCGGCGCGCTCATCGTTTGGGAGGAGCAGGGTCCGCAAGAGGCCCCCGACGGATTTACCCTTCTGGAGCATAAGGGATACGGCGATACGGTCGTGACCCTGCTCCGTGCCTGACGCGTCTCGGTGCCAGCGCCCGGCAGGGCCGTAAGGCGCGCAACGTCAGTCCTTTTTCGACACGTTCTGTGCAAAGGCGGTCTTGAACGCCGCTTGCTGATCGTCTGTCGCGCCGGTCTGGTTCTGCGCGCGCCACGCATCGTAGGGCATGCCGTAGAACGCTTCGCGCGCCTGCTCCTTTGTCAACTCGATACCGCGCTCGTCCGCAGCCTCCTGCGTCCAGCGAGACAGGCAGTTGCGGCAGAATCCGGCGAGGTTCATAAGGTCGATGTTTTGAACGTCGGGTCGGTCGTTCATCAGATGATCGCGCAACTTGCGAAAAGCGGCGGCTTCGAGTTCGATCCGGGTTTGGTCGTCCATGGTGATCCCTCGTGATGGCGTGATGCCTGCTCAAGGCTGACAGCCGCGGCGAAAATCGTCAATCGCTGCGCGGATTGCACGTGCGGGCCAGTTGTCGGTGGCAAATCCCACGGCGCATTGATAGCCTTTGCGAAAAGGCCGGTGCCCCGGCGCAGTGAGGAAGCGAGCATGAGACGGCAGCGCAATACCAAGATCGTGGCGACCCTCGGGCCGTCGTCTTCGACCTACGAGATGATCCGCAAGTTGCATGAATGCGGCGCCGACGTCTTCCGTTTGAACATGAGCCACGGCAGCCACGACGAAATCCGCGAGCGGCACAGGATCATTCGCGAGGTGGAGCGCGATCTTGACAGCACGATCAGTATTCTCGCCGATCTGCAGGGGCCAAAATTGCGCGTGGGCGTTTTCGCCAATGGCTCCGAAGAGCTGGTCGAAGGCGCAAAGTTCCGCATGGACCTGAGCGATGCCGAAGGGGACGCCACCCGTGTGACCCTGCCGCACCCCGAGATTTTCCAAGTGCTGGAGGCGGGATCGAATCTTCTGGTGAACGACGGCAAGATCCGCCTCAAGGTTCTCGCGGCGGGCGAAGATTTTGCCGATTGCGAGGTGATCGCGGGCGGCACGATTTCCAACCGCAAGGGCGTGAATGTGCCTGACGTCGTCCTCCCCCTTGCCGCGTTGAGCGAGAAGGATCGCGACGATCTGGAGTTCGTCTGTCAATTGGGCGTTGACTGGCTCGCGCTGAGCTTTGTGCAGCGGGTTGAGGATGTGACCGAAGCGCGGACGCTGGTGGGTGGACGGGCCTCCGTCCTGTCCAAGATCGAAAAGCCGGCCGCGGTGAAAGCCTTTGAAGAGATCCTCAAGGTCTCGGACGCGATCATGGTGGCGCGCGGTGATCTGGGGGTCGAACTGCCGGTTCAGAACGTGCCGCCGATCCAGAAGAAACTGGTGCGCATGTGTCGCGCTGCCGCCAAGCCGGTGATCGTTGCGACCCAGATGATGGAAAGCATGATCGAAAGCCCCGTGCCGACGCGTGCCGAAGTCTCGGACGTGGCAGCGGCGATCTATGAGGGCACGGATGCGGTGATGCTATCGGCAGAATCCGCCGCCGGTCAGTACCCCGCCGAAGCCGTCAGCACGATGGACGCCGTGGCCCGCGAGGTCGAGGCCGATCCGAATTACCGTGAGGTGATAGAGGCCTCGCGCAAGGTGATCCGCAGTTCCGTCGCCGACGGTATCGTCGTGGCCGCACGCGAGATTGCCGAGGCAACCGATATCAAGGCGATCTGCTGTTTCACGCAAGGCGGCACCACGGCCTTGCTGACATCGCGCGAACGGCCGAGCGTGCCGATCCTGGCGCTCAGCCCGCTACGGGATACGGCGCGCAAGCTGGCGCTGAGCTGGGGTGTGACCTGCTACGTGACGGGCGAGGTCAGCCGGTTCAAACAAGCGGTGGTCAACGGTGCGCGGATGGCGCGGACCAAGGGGTTCGCGACCGAACAGGACCAGATCGTCGTCATGGCGGGGGTTCCGTTCAACGTGCCGGGCACGACCAACATCCTGCGGGTCGCGCCCTGTGAGGAACGGCTGATCTTTCCGTCTGATCAGGAATAGCTCGATGGACAGCGATCTCATCATGGTGGCGGGGATCCTGATCCTCATGCTTTCGATCCCCTCGGCCATTTCTGCCTATGCGGACGGCCGGGGGCCCTGGGTTGCGCTGGTCGTCGTGATCCTGGGGGCGGCGGTTCTGGGGTGGGGGTGGCAGAACCATCCCACCGAGATGACGCTGACCGAGGTGCCGCATGTCATCATCCGCGTGTTGGCGCGCGTCATCCCTTAGGTCGGGCCGGTTCCTCGGGGTGGGAGGAGAGCCGGGCAAGGGCCGGATGTTGCCGGTGTGACGTCCCCGCTTTTCACTTGCCATGAAGGGCCGCGCGCCCTATACGGCCCGCTCAGCCGCGCGACCGGTCCAAGTGGCATACCGAGTCGCGCTTACAACCGTTCAAGACCAAGGAGACGGAAATGCCCAAGATGAAGACCAAATCGAGCTGCAAGAAGCGGTTCAAGATTTCGGCGACTGGCAAGGTCATCGGCGGCCAGGCCGGCAAGCGCCACGGCATGATCAAGCGCAGCACCAAATTCATCCGCGACGCCCGCGGAACCACCGTCCTGTCAGAACCTGATGCGAAAATCATCAAGTCCATGATGCCGTACGACCGCTAAGAGGAGAAACAGCATGTCTCGAGTCAAAAGCGGTACCGTCACCCACGCCCGTCACAAGAAAATCCTGAAGTCGGCCAAAGGTTACTACGGTCGCCGGTCCACGACCTTCAAGGTGGCGACCCAGGCGGTCGACAAGGCCAACCAATACGCCACGCGTGACCGCAAGAACCGCAAGCGGAGCTTCCGCGCCCTGTGGATCCAGCGGATCAACGCCGCGGTCCGGTCGCATGACGAAGCGCTGACCTATTCGCGCTTCATCAACGGTTTGGCGCTGGCCGGGATCGAGGTGGACCGCAAGGTTCTGGCCGATCTCGCCGTGCATGAGCCCGACGCCTTCGGATCGATCGTCGATCAGGCGAAAGCCGCACTGGCCTGAATTGGTCGGATACGAATTAGCAAAGGCCGTCCCTCGGGGCGGCCTTTTGCATTTCGTGTGTAACTCGTGGCCAAGCTCCCTGTGGGCCTGACGCTATGTCCGACAAATCTTCCCGAAGAAATCTTCGGGAGTCCTTCGCGCCGGAGGTCGGCTTGGCGGGACGAAGCTGCCGTTCGACCCACAAGTCCGAAGGTCTGCTTCCATTTATTCTGGAAGTGTCCTGATGACGTAGGACCGCTATGATTAAGCCTGTGAGCCGTCTAAAAACATCTGAATTTCTTGCATCATCATGGTCCATGTTTCCTCTTGAGGGAGAGGGATATGGTTCCTGCTTTCAAGCGAAACGTACCTCGCACCTTCGATTTCACTTGCGAGTAATCGTCCCTGTGCGACAGGCTGTATCGCGTCTGAGATCGCATGAATGACCAGTGTGGGCGTGCGAATGCACGCCAATACTTCTGATACATCAAACCTGTCAATTATTTGTCTCAAACGTGCTGCATTTTCCGGCGATATCGTTTCAGTTTGCATCTTCACAAAGCTTGCCAACTGCGCAGGTGTGGCATCTGGCAAGAACAGGGTCGAGAACGCATTTACAAATGGGCTGTCCGCCTTGCCCCAACCTGCCCTGATGAGGCCTATTACAGTTTCTTCATCAATGTCGCCCGGTGCCGCTTCGCGCAATGAGCGTCCCTTCACATACCCGCCATACAAAACCAATCCGCTGACCCGCTCGGGATACCGTTGGGCAAAGCGGATGGCGACCGGTACTGCTTGCGACGCTGCGAAGATCGGGAAACGATCCAAATTGTTGGCGTCGGCAACGGCTATTAGGTCGTCGGCAAAGGCATCAATATCCGCGTCAACAAGATCGCGAGAGGACAGCCCTGTGCCCCTTTGATCATAACGGTAAAGCGTGTTCTTGCGATCAAGCGTTTCGATCAATGGCCGCCAGACCGGGCTCTGCCAATCAAGTTCCAAGTGTGAAAGCCAATGGGCAACCCGGACCAAAGGCGGGCCATTCCCGCTCTTGGAGAACGCAATTCTTGCGCCGTGAGAGGATCGGGTGAATCTAATGCTTTGCGTATCGGAGCGCTCGGGATCGGGCGTTTGCGCTGCGGCTTCGGCTGTTCTCACTTCGACATTCAGCTGAAAACCTCTGCCATGGACTGTTTTGATAATGGCCTGTGCCCGCCCCGTATCTCCGACAGCCTTTCGGGCGGCGTTGATCCGTGCGCTGATCGTCGCGTCAGAAACGCTTAGCCCGTGCCAGACGGTTTCGACAAGGTCGTCCTTGGTCATCAATCGACCCTTTTGATCGACAAGGAACAATAACAGATCAAAGACCTGTGGTTCGAGGTGAACCGGCAGCCCATCGCGCAAAAACAGGTGCTTGTCAGGGTCGATCAGGCAGTTTGCGAATTCATATGCCATCGCACATTGATGCGGCAATATGGCGGCGATAATCAAGGGCTTCGGGTCCAGACCAGGCAGAAATATTGAAATCACAAGAAAACCTAAAGAGCGCCTTCAAGCTATGGCGAGGCGAATGTGGTTCTTTGAGTGCAGAACACATCAAGGAGTTTTCGCCATGCAAAAATATGAAACACCAGAGATTAAGCGCCACCCTGACGGGTCGATTGATACCGCACATTATATGAAAATCGGACGTCAGGAACGTGCAGATCAGGCGCGTAAGCTGGCCAAGGCAGCAATGCCGAAGCGCCGAACCTTTTCTTTGCTGTCTTGGTTTCTCAGGACATCCGTGACCTGATTAGACATCCTTCAGAGTGTGCCGATTTGAGGATCTGGCCAGTCCTCGACTTTAGAATCGGCCCTGACCCTGATCTTGCCCCTGTTTCACCGGACACTCAGGCGGTTGTGGTTTGAGCTGCGATAAACTCGCGTGGTGAGCGCATCTTCAGCCCTGAATGCGGATGATTGTCGTTATAGTCCTCGAACCACCCGGCGATCAATCCAAGGACGGTGGCGGCGTCTGGCAGCGGCGTGATGTTCACGTAATCCCGCTTCAGCGTGTTGACGAAGGCCTCTGATACACCATTGCTCTGCGGGCTCTTTACCGGTGTGTAGCAGGGCTTCAGGCCGAGCTGCCGGGCGAAGATGCGGGTGTCCTTGGCGATGTAGGGCGAGCCGTTGTCGGTGAGCATCTCGACCTGGTGCGGCGCACGGTGACCGTCAAACCGCGCCTCCACCGCCGCCAGCATCATGTCGCGCACGTCCGATCCGCTGATGCCTGCGTTCACCACGGCGCACCAGGCGATGATTTCACGGTCGTGAGCGTCGATGATGAATGCGCCACGCACGATGTCACCATTCCAGCATGTGAACTCGAAGCCGTCTGAGCACCCGCTGACCGGCAGGCGATTTGCAAGGCAAATCTGCCGAGAGGGGCGCAGGTTCGATCGCATGGTCACGACTTTGCCATTGTGCGCGCGATCGGACCGTTCGGTGTAGCGACGCGCCAACAGCAGGTTCTGGGCCTGCATGATCCGGTAGACGCGTTTGTGATTAACAGGCGCTGCGTCTTGCGCCCGTAATTGCCGGTTCAGGATGGCTGTGATGCGGCGATAGCCATAGGTCGGACGCGCTGCCACGAGCTTGGTGATCAGCGGCACCACGTTCATGGCCTCACTCGAACGCATGGCGTTCGGCCATTCACCGTCTTGCGCTTTATGGTAGCGCCGACGCGGCTTCGCGCTTCCCGTCACGCGGGCGTGCAGGTTTGCTCTGGAGACGCCCAGGGTCTCGGCTACGACGCTCATTGGGAACCGTCCTTCGGCTGCGACTGCACATGCCACGTCAGTTTTTTTGAGCGTGACTTGTCGAGCGCTTCCTTCAGGATCTCGACTTCCAGCGTCTTGCGCCCGAGCTGGCGCTCCAACTCGCGGATGCGGTCTTCCATCTGCCGGACGGCGCGATTGCTTGTGACGTCATCGTCCCCGGACACGGCCACGGCCCCTCCCTCCAGCATCAGACGCCGCCAACGATACAGCAAGTTCGGCGCGACGCCATTGCGGCGCGCAACGGCGGAAATGCTGGCGGTCTCGTCCAGCGTCTCCTCCACAATCCGCAGCTTCTCGGATGACGACCAGCGGCGCCGGCGGCCGCCATCGGTGATGATCTCATAGTCAGACATAAGCACGTGCTTAGGGATATCCCCAAGCCTCCATGGTTATGCCCAAGTGTCCGATCGAAAGGGGGGCCAGTTCAGACCCCAGAAACCGAAAAGCGTCTTGATAGACAATTCTCCGGTTTCTGGGGAGCTGACCATTTAGCCAATCGCACCTCGCGGAGATTTTTTGCTTCCGCAAGAGAAAAGCGACTGAATGAGGTCAATGGGAAATCCAAAGTGGACCTTCACCCACTTTGCAGCATCGAGAACTTTGGGCTCGAAGCCGACATTGCGCTCCGAGCCCTTAGCCCCATATGCACCACGAATTAGCAAAGGCCGTCCCTCGGGGCGGACTTTTGCATATTGGCGTCCCTTGTGGCGGCGGTCAGGTGGTGAGGACCTTGGCCCCGTCCAGCCCGATGGAGACCCGGTGACCGGCCTGGATGTCGGCCTCGAAGGCTTCGGCAACCGCGTGCAGAATCTTGGCCTCTGTCCAGCGACCGGCCCAGACATCCGGCATCACGGGTCCGAG
Source organism: Pseudooceanicola sp. (assembly GCA_002709085.1). GTDB lineage: Bacteria > Pseudomonadota > Alphaproteobacteria > Rhodobacterales > Rhodobacteraceae > Pseudooceanicola. The sequence goes on from PAPR01000030.1 coordinate 24,802, forward strand.
GGCATGCCGGACGAGATAGAAAAACAGCTCACGCAATTCGCACCGCGCGCGCCGCAGGCTGGTCGCCTCCCGCCCTGTCAGGCCGTGAGCGTCCGCGCTGACTTCCCACAGGATGCGCAGGATGGCGTTGCAGGTGACATCGGGATCGTCACTGTGCTGCATCATGTCCATCAGGCCCTCGCGAAAGGCCGGGACATCCATGCCGAGCATGATCTGCGGATCGACCTCCATCGCAGAGAGATAGGTGGCGGCATAAGCGGCGGCCCCCATTTTTTCATGGGTCTTGGCCCAGGCGATATTCGCAAATGACGAAACCGAGTCCGCCTCGCCATACCAGCGCGGCAACATATTAAGACCATGCACCGCAAACGGGGTGAGCGTTGTCGGATCGCTGCGACGCCAGCGGGTGAACAGGCTGAACAGGTCTTCCATGGTGGAGCCTTCGGCGGCGCGAACCCGGTAATTGACCTCTGCGAAATAGGCGGAATGCGGGGCCTGCGGTGCGATCTCTTCGAGAATCTGATGGGCGGTGTCGAAACACGTCCGCGCGGCGTCCAGCCTGTCCGGGGTCAAGTCCTGGGTCTGGTCACTGCCGTGCCGTGCCCAGCCCAGTTCGAGAAAAAGCTGCGCAGCCAGGAAATGCAGCGCCGGATCGGGCTCTGCCAGCACAATGCAATCGAGCAGAGGTTCAAACAGGGCGTCGGGCAATTCCGCTTCATTGACCGGCTGGCCCCGGTCCAGTTTGCGACAGGTCTCGGGGCCCGCGATATGGCGGAACAATTCAATCGCGATAGCTGGGGCGATGCGGGCACCCGAGGGGAGCGCGGCGCGACGTCGGTCCAGCTTGCCTAGACGTTGGCCGAGCGCCGGCCAATCGCGTGCCGACCACTCCAGAATGGCCGAATTCAGAGGCCCGGCGAGCGCCTTTTTGTCCGGGTGCCCGGTCAGCACAGTCAGCGCGATCCGATCCGCCAGATGTTCGGTCGACAGGCGCTGAACCGACAGGACCTCGGCCCTTTGCCGTTTGCGCTGAACACTCCGCGCGAGGGCCGCGGGAATAGTCAGGGTGTTTGATACGAGACGCAGTGCGAGCGGCATGCGGGTGGTGTCATGAGAATAGGTTTGGGCAGCTTGGGGCATTGTGTCGGTTCCAATCGCTCGGGTTAACCAAGACTAACCAAGTGATGCTGGCGTTTTTACGGCACGTGCGCGGCGGTTGCGCGGCCTCTCTGAGGACAGGCGGTCCGGGAACTTCGCCCCGTGTCCCTTTGTTGTGTCCCCATTGCCGCAAGGAGATTGAGATGACCGACGCCACCGCTGAAACGAAAGCCCCTTCGCTATCGGACACGCAAGGCAAGGAGGGCGCGAAAACGGCCGTGCTCTACCGGATGTCGATGCCAAAACACCTTTGCCCTTATGGGTTGAAAACCAAGGCGTTTCTCGAAAAAGGCGGCTACGAGGTCGAAGACCACCTTTTGACCACGCGCAATGAGACGGATGAATTCATGGCCGAGGCGGGGGTGAAGACGACCCCGCAAACCTATATCGGCGGCGACCGGATCGGTGGATACGAGGAGGTGCGCAAATACCTCGGTCAACCGGTGCGCGAGGAAGGAAGCACGACCTACCAACCGGTTATCGCGGTTTTTGGCATGGCGTTTCTGATGGCCGTCGCCCTGGCCTTTGGCACGTTGATGCCGATCTTGTCGGCCCGCGCGCTAGAGGTCTTTATCGCGTTTTCCATGTGCCTTCTGGCGCTGCAAAAGCTGCGCGACATCGAGAGCTTCTCGACCATGTTCCTTAACTACGACCTGCTGGCGCAACGATGGGTTTGGTACGGCTACGTCTACCCGGTGGCCGAAGCATTGGCCGGTCTGTTGATGCTCACCGCCCTGCCATTGCTCGCGGCCCCCATCGCGATTTTCATCGGTGGCGTCGGCGCAGTGTCGGTCATCAAGGCTGTCTATGTCGATAAGCGGGAGCTGAAATGCGCCTGTATGGGCGGATCGTCCGAGGTGCCGCTTGGCTTCGTGTCGCTGACAGAGAACCTGATGATGCTCTTTGCCGGTATCTGGATGCTGTTCTGATCTGTGAGGCAAGGGGCGCGATCCGTCCCACATAAAGGACGGATCGCTGCCAGTTTCAGCTGCGCAGCAGCGGTGCGCAATTCACATGAGCAAGAGGCTGGCCGATGTGGTGCGGGTTGATGACCAGGATCCACTGGACTGGATATCCGGGCGCTTGGGTGCGGGAATAGGAGCAACCGTCCTGCGTGGTGATCCACTGCGTGCCAGTCTGTTGCACGTTCTGCGGGACCTTGGGGTCGCGGTAAGCGCCGATCGCCTGAACCGAGGCGGCAACGAGGGCGAAAGAGGCGGTGAGGGCGGCGAGTTTAAGAAGCTGCATGGGTCTTCCTTTATGTCTGTGTTTGGGTTTCAGGGGCCGACGTTCTTGGCCGGTAGAACTGTTCTGACGGTGGCCCGTGCCCTCCAAGGGTCAGAAATGTGGCGCTGCGATGGACTATCTCGACGGTTTTAAGCGGCTTTGAATGGTATCTGCGCGGTCTCTCTGCCTTGCCTCTTGCGCTTTGTCTGGGTAGCAGGTTCAGCGAACATGACCGGAGGGACCCGGATGGACGATCTGAAAGCCAAATACCTTGATGCGATCGGCGTAGCCCCGGACGAGAACGCGCTGGAAGAGTTGCGCGTGCAGGCGGTCGGCAAGAAGGGCGAGATCAGCCTGCGGATGCGCGAGCTGGGCAAGATGACGCCCGAAGAGCGCCAGACCGCCGGCCCGGCCCTAAACGCGCTGAAGGACGAGATCAACTCCGCCCTCGCCGCCAAGAAAGCCGCCCTGTCGGATGCGGCACTTGACGAACGGCTAAAAACCGAATGGCTCGACGTAACGCTGCCCGCGCGTGACCGCCGGCTCGGTACCGTGCACCCGGTCTCTCAGGTGTGGGAAGAATGCACGGCGATCTTTGCCGACATGGGCTTTGCCGTGTCCGAAGGGCCGCAGGTCGAGGATGCCTGGTACAACTTCGACGCGCTGAACATTCCGGGCCATCACCCTGCGCGCGCGGAGATGGACACGTTTTACATGCACCGGGCCGAGGGCGACGACCGCCCGCCGCATGTGTTGCGCACCCATACCTCGCCGGTGCAAATCCGCGCGATGCAGGCGCAGGGCGCGCCGATCCGCACGATCTCTCCGGGCCGTGTCTACCGCGCGGATTACGACCAGACGCATACGCCGATGTTTCATCAGGTCGAGGGTCTGGCGATTGACCGCGACATCTCCATGGCGAACCTGAAGTGGGTGCTGGAGGAGTTCTTCACCGCCTATTTCGGCCGCACCGTCAAAACCCGCTTCCGCGCCTCGCATTTCCCCTTCACCGAACCCTCGGCCGAGGTCGACATCCAGTGTTCCTGGGAAGGCGGCACCGTCAAGGTCGGTGAGGGCGACGACTGGCTCGAAGTTCTCGGCTCCGGCATGGTGCACCCCAAGGTGCTGTCGGCGGCTGGCGTCGACCCGGCGGAATGGCAGGGCTTTGCCTTTGGCATGGGGATCGACCGGATCGCGATGCTGAAGTACGGAATTCCTGATTTGCGGGCGTTTTTTGATTCAGACCTGCGGTGGCTGCGGCACTACGGGTTCAGCGCCTTGCAGGTGCCGACGATCCGGGGCGGAGTTTGATGCGCAGAGACAATGATCTAATCCGGGCGATGCTATTCAAGTACGAAGCGGAAGATGATTATGTCCTATTCGAACCGGACGGTAACGCTTTGCCAGGAGAGCACGAGCATCGTGAACGGTTCCATTTGTTGTTAATGATGGACGCTGGACTGGCCACCAAGCTCAGTGCCGGTACGTTTAGATTAACGTCGAGAGGAATGGACTTCCTCGAAGCAATTCGCGAAGACACAGCATGGAATAAGATCAAACGAGGTGCAGCTAAAGTTGGTGATGTCGGCTTAAACTTGCTTGTCGATATGGCGATTGCTTCTCTTAAACTCGAACTCGAGAAACGTGTCGGGTTGAAGTTCTGAGCGTGGGCCCACCTATTTTGATCTGCGATATGCAAAATGTTGATGAACCTAAAGGGATCGCACCCGAATTAGGAGAAACATGAAACCCTTCCGCCACAGCGTCGCAAATCAGTCCGAGGAAATGCAACGGTTCTATGCTCGTGCGGAGCTGCTTTATACGCTGATCGACTTCGCCGCCGCCCTGTCATTTCTGGTCGGCTCGGTGATGTTCTTCTACGCCGATCTGCAATATGCGGGGACATGGTTCTTTGTCATCGGTTCGCTGCTGTTCGCGGCAAAGCCGACGTTGCGCGTGTTGCGCGAATTTAAACTGTACCGGATGGGCGACAATAAAGACCTCGCCAAACGGTTTGAGGAGTAGATCATGAAATTCACCCTCTCGTGGCTGAAAGACCATCTGGAAACCGAGGCGCCACTGGATGAGATCCTCGAAACACTCACCGACCTCGGGCTTGAGGTCGAGGGTGTCGAGGATCCGGTCGCGGCGCTCAAGGGGTTCACCATCGCCAAGGTGGTCAGTGCAGAGCAGCACCCCGACGCGGACAAGTTGCGGGTCTGCATGGTCCAGACCGACGAGGGCGAAAAGCAGATCGTCTGCGGTGCGCCCAATGCCCGCGAGGGGATCACCGTGGTTCTGGCCAAGCCGGGGATGTATATTCCGGGGTTGGATATCACGATCTCCGTCGGGAAAATCCGCGGGGTGGAAAGCCACGGCATGATGGCCTCGGAGCGTGAGATGGGTCTGTCTGACGAACACGAGGGGATCATCGAGCTGCCCTCGGGCGAGATCGGGCAGGAGTTCTCACATTGGCTGTCCGTGAACCGCCCTGCCGCCGTCGATCCGGTGATCGAGATCGCGATCACGCCGAACCGACCAGACGCGCTTGGCGTGCGCGGCGTGGCGCGTGATCTGGCGGCACGCGGGCTGGGAACGCTCAAGCCGATGCCGGAATATTCGCTAAATGCAGACGGCGATTGCCCGATCTCGGTCGAGATTGCCGAGGACGCGCAGGACGGCTGCCACGTCTTTGCCGGTCGGCTTATCAAGGGGGTGAAGAACGGCCCCTCGCCCGCGTGGTTGCAGGACAAGCTGAAGAGCATCGGCCTGCGCCCGATCTCAACCCTGGTGGATATCACCAACCTTTTCACGCACGACCTGAACCGCCCGCTGCACGTCTTTGACGCGGCAAAGGTTGCCGGCGGTTTGCGCATTCATCGCGCTGGCGGGGGCGAGGCCTTCACCGGGTTGGACGAAAAGGAATATGTGCTGCCGGCTGGCGCGCTGGTCATTTCCGATGACAATGGAGTTGAGAGCATCGGCGGCATCATGGGTGGCCTCTCCACCGGATGCCTACCCGAAACGCAGGACGTCTTTGTCGAGGCGGCGGTCTGGGATGTTGTCTCCATCGCGCAGGCGGGGCGGGCGTTGAAGATCAATTCCGACGCGCGCTACCGCAACGAACGCGGCATCGACCCGGCCTTCAACATGGAAGGTCTGGACCGGGCCTGTGCGCTGATCGTGGATTTGTGCGGCGGCAGTGTCTCGGACGTGGTCGTCGCCGGGGCGGTGCCCGACGTCAGCCGGTCCTACCGTCTGGACACCGCGCGCTGTTCCTCGCTCGTCGGGATGGACATTCCGGGCGAAGTCCAGCGCGCGACGCTGGAGCGTCTGGGTTTCGTGATGGAGGGCGATATGGCCGCCGTTCCGTCCTGGCGTCCCGATGTTCAGGGCGAGGCCGATCTGGTCGAAGAGGTGGCGCGCATCGCCTCGCTCACCAAGCTGGAGGCCAAGCCGATGGCGCGTGCGCGTCCCGGCGTTCCGGCCCCGATCCTGACGCCGATGCAGCAGCGCGAACAGGTGGCACGGCGCACGGCGGCGGCCCTTGGGTACAACGAATGCGTGAGCTATTCCTTCATCGATCGCGCCTCTGCCGCGCTGTTCGGGGGCGGTGACGACGCCACCATGGTCGCCAATCCCATCAGTCAGGAGATGAGCCATATGCGCCCCTCGCTGCTGCCCGGTCTCTTGCAGGCGGCGGCGCGCAATCAGGCGCGTGGACAGGGTGATCTGGCCCTGTTCGAGATCGGCGCGACCTGGCACGGCGGCGAACCGGGCGATCAGGGCGCACAGGTTGCCGGCGTTCTCGTGGGCCGGTCGGGTCCCAAGGATGTGCACGGCGCATCGCGGACGGTCGATTTGTTCGATGCCAAGGCGGACGCAGAGGCGCTGCTGGCCGCCATCGGCGCGCCGGCGAAATTTCAGATCCTGCGCACGGGCGATGCATGGTGGCATCCGGGGCGGCACGGCGTGATCTGCCTAGGCCCCAAGAAGGTGCTTGGCGTGTTCGGGGAAATCCATCCCAAGGTTCTGCGTGAGATGGATGTGAAGGGCCCGGTGGTCGCCTTCACCCTCTGGCCGACCGAGGTGCCTTTGCCGCGCAAATCCGGGGCTTCGCGCGGGGCGCTGGTCTTGCGTGATTTGCAGGCGGTCGAGCGGGATTTTGCCTTTGTCGTCGATGCGGGTGTCGAGGCGCTGAGCCTGATCAATGCCGCGGCCGGTGCCGACAAGGCCATGATCGAGGACGTGCGGGTGTTTGACGAATTCATCGGCGGATCGCTCGGCGAAGGCAAGAAATCCATCGCCGTAACGGTGCGCATCCAGCCGCAGGACAAGACCCTGAAGGAAGCCGAGATCGAGGCGATCGCGTCCAAGGTGGTCGAGAAGGTCACGAAGGCGACCGGCGGTGTGTTGCGCGGGTGATCGGTTGTGGCTCTGACCGGGGGCCGCGGATGCCTCCGGCGGGGATATTTGCACAAACCAAAGTGGCACGGGGTTGCGGGAATCACCGTGCCCCCTTATGTACCCCGGTGAGAGGTTGGCGCGGGCGAGCGCCTCGCCAACCCGGTCAGATCCGGAAGGAAGCAGCCGTAACGAGCCCCGCTTGGGTCGTTGTCCAGCCTCTCACCCTTCCTTTCGTTCGTTTTCTGTGGTGTCCGACCCTTTGGGGCCGGTCGGCGGACGATTACGCTCGACCAAAGGTTCGTTTCTTTCGATGATATGCGCGCGCGCCGTTGGGCGTGGCTCTATCGCGGCGAATCGGAAAGCGGGTTCATGACCACTGATGCCTTGATCGACCTTGGATGGTCGGAACATTTCGCTGCCGAAGTGGCGGACGGCGAAGGTCCGATCGCTCGGATCACATCCGTCCATCGCAGCCGGGCAGAGGCGGTCGGCCCCGATGGTCCGATGACACTCGCGCCGGGAGACACGCCGCTGGTCGTCGGAGATTGGGTGGTGGTGGCGGATGACTCGGTCGCAAGGGTTTTTCCCCGCCGCACGGTTCTTGCACGTCGCGCGGCGGGGGCCGAATCTGCGGCTCAGTTGATCGCGGCGAATGTCGATACGCTGGCCATCGTCAGTTCGTGCAACGCCGATTTCAATGTGGCGCGCATCGAACGCTATCTTGCCATGGCATTGCAGGCGGGCTGTACGCCGGTCATCGTCCTGACAAAGGCCGATGAATGCGATGATCCTGACGATTTCGCACGGCGCGCCGCGGCGATCTCTCCGCTGGCGCAGGCGATCGTGGTGAATGCGAAGGCGGCCGAGGATGTCCGGCAGCTCGACGCGCTGTGCGGGCCGGGGCAGACGCTGGCGCTGGCGGGAATGTCGGGCGTGGGCAAGACGACGATCCGCAATGCGCTGACCGGGGAAGAGGCGCTGACAGCCGGGATCCGCGCGGATGATGCGCGAGGGCGGCACACCACGACCTCGCGCCAGATGCGCCGGACGCTGGCCGGCGGCTGGCTGATCGACACGCCGGGAATGCGCGAGTTGGGATTGGCCGAGGCATCCGCGGGAATCGGTGAATTGTTCGCCGATATTCAAGCGCTGACCGAGGCGTGCAAGTTTCGCGATTGTGCCCACGAAAGCGAGCCGGGGTGCGCGGTCACGGCGGCCGTCGCGGCAGGGGCACTCGACAAGGAACGCCTTGAACGGTGGCGAAAGTTGAAACGTGAAGAGCAGGTCTACACCGCCGGTGTCGCCGAGACGCGCAGCCGGCAGAAGGGTCAGCAACGCATTTACAACGAAGGCACCAACCGGGGCCGGGCCAAGCGTGGAGACTCGGGGCGGCGATAAGAGAGGCCGCAGGGCGTGGCAGCCTTAGAGGCTGCGCGCCTGAAAGGTGTCGCATGCCCCGATCTCACCTGCATCATAGCCCTTGGTAAACCAACGCGCGCGTTGCTCGGATGTCCCATGGGTGAAGGTATGCGGCTGGGGCACGCGCCCGGCATTGCGTTGCAGCGTGTCGTCTCCGATCTGGCGCGCCGCGTTTACCGCTTCTTCCAGATCGCCGGGTTCCAGCAGACCTTCGACATAGGTGGCCCAGACGCCCGAGAGGCAATCGGCCTGAAGCTCCAGCCGTACCGTCAGTGCATTGGCCTCGGCGGTGGAGCTGGCGCGGCGCGCCTGATCGACTTGGCCCAGCACGCCGAGTTGGTTCTGCACGTGGTGGGCGACCTCATGCGCGATCACATAGGCGGCGGCGAAGTCGCCAGAAGCGCCGAGGCGCTGTGACAGGGTCGCGAAAAACTGTGTGTCGAGGTAGGCCTTCTGATCCGCCGGACAGTAGAACGGACCTGTCGCGGCAGTCGCTCCGCCGCAGGAACTGGTCGTCTGCCCCGAGAACAGCACAAGCGTCGGTGGCACATATTCCTGCCCGACCTGCTGGGGGAGAACTTGCGACCAAACATCCTCGGTCGTGGCGAGGACGGAGGAGGTGAAATCCGACGCGCGCTGTTCGGCTGCCGAAAAATCCCGCGGCGCCGAGCTGACGCTTTGACTGGGTGAGCCGCCGAGGATGGGTGAGACGTCGATGCCGGTGAAATATCCGATCGCGAGGACCAGCAGGACACCGCCGACACCGAGCCCGCCAATCGCTCCGCCGCGTCGCGTGCGCCCTCGCCTCCCGCGACGATCCTCAATGTTGCTGCTGCGGCGCACGTTTCTCAGCTTCACGGGCGATCTCCTGTGGCGATGTCAAACCAAGCTTTTGACACGGTAAATGGTTCCGCCAAAGCTTGGTGGACGATTGCTGCGTGGCGTCCTAGGTTCGGGTGTCGACAGAATCCCGAGGCACAGATGAGCGATCCGAAACCGGCCTACCAGGTATTGGCCCGGAAATACCGACCCGAGACCTTTGCCGACCTCGTCGGTCAGGACGCCATGGTGCGCACCCTGCGCAATGCCTTTGCTGCGGACCGGATCGCGCAGGCCTTCATCATGACGGGGATCCGGGGTACCGGCAAGACGACCACGGCGCGGATCATTGCTAAGGGCATGAACTGCATCGGCCCGGACGGAGAGGGCGGACCGACCACCGATCCCTGCGGCACTTGCGAGCATTGCGTGGCGATCATGGAGGGCCGCCACGTCGATGTGATGGAGATGGACGCCGCCTCGAACACCGGGGTCGGGGACATCCGCGAGATCATCGATTCCGTGCATTACCGGGCGGCCTCGGCGCGCTACAAGATCTACATCATCGACGAAGTGCACATGCTCTCGACCAATGCCTTCAACGCGCTGTTGAAGACGTTGGAAGAACCGCCTGCCCATGTGAAATTCATCTTTGCCACAACCGAAATCCGCAAGGTCCCGGTCACGGTGCTGTCGCGCTGCCAGCGTTTTGATCTGCGCCGGATCGAACCGGAGGTGATGATTGACCTGCTGAAGCGCATTGCCGAGGCCGAGGGGGCACAGATTGCCGAGGATGCGCTGGCGCTCATCACGCGCGCCGCCGAAGGCTCGGCGCGGGATGCGACCTCGTTGCTGGATCAGGCGATTTCACACGGTGCGGGAGAGACCACCGCCGATCAGGTGCGCGCGATGCTGGGCCTTGCGGATCGGGGCCGCGTGCTCGACCTCTTTGAAATGGTGATGCGGGGCGATGTGGCGAGTGCGCTCGAAGAGTTGGGCGCGCAATACGCCGACGGTGCGGACCCGCTCGCCGTGCTGCGTGATCTCGCCGAGGTGACGCATTGGATCTCGGTGGTGAAGATCACGCCGGACGCAGCGGAGGATCCGACAATCTCACCGGACGAACGCGCACGCGGTGTCGATCTGTCGGGGCGTCTGCCGATGCGGGCGATGACCCGGATGTGGCAAATGCTGCTCAAGGCGCTGGAGGAGGTCTCCGCGGCGCCGAATGCAATGATGGCCGCCGAGATGGCGGTGATCCGGTTGACCCATGTGGCCGAATTGCCTTCGCCCGAGGACCTGGTGCGCAGGATCAAGGATCAGCCACAGCCGTCGGGGCCGCCCGGTGGCGGGGGCGTCGGCGCATCCGGATCGTCTTCTTCGGCAAGCGGAGCCACGATGGCGCGTGGCGGCGCTGCGCCCGGCGGGCGGGTTCACGGCCCGGTCGCCCAACTGGCCGAGGACGTCGATCAGGCGTTGGCGAACTATCCGACCTTTGAGCATGTGGTTGAATTGATCCGCACCAATCGCGACGTGAAGTTGCTGGTGGACGTGGAAACCTGCGTCCAGCTTGCCAATTATCGACCGGGGCGAATCGAATTCGTCCCGACACCGGATGCGCCGCGCGATCTGGCGCAGAAACTTGGCGCGCGCTTGCAGGGCTGGACCGGCAATCGTTGGGGCGTCATCGTCGTCAACGAGGGCGGGCAGGAGACCATCGCCGCCAAACGAGACGCCAAGGAGTTGGCGCTGAAGGAAGAGGCATCAACCCACCCCCTCGTGCGGGCCGTGCTGTCGGCCTTTCCCAAGGCTCGGATCACCGCGATCCGCACCCCCGAAGACATGGCCGCCACCGCCGCCGGCGAGGCGCTGGCGGAGGTCGAGGATGAATGGGACCCCTTCGAAGAGGATTGATCGCGTCCCCGGGGTTGCGATCCGCACCCTACGCCGCAATATCAACCACGAAGTGTTTAACAAAACCGAAATGACGCCGCCGAGGCGGAGAAACGATCAGGAGAGCGAGATGTTCAAAGGCTTGGGCCAGATGGGCGACATGGCAAAGATGCTGAAGTCGGCGCAGGAGATGCAGCAAAAGGTCGTCGAACTTCAGGAACAGTTCGAGTCGATGACGGTCGAGGGGCGCTCTGGCGCCGGTCTCGTCACCGCAACGGCCAACGGCAAGGGCGATCTGACTGCGCTCAACATCGACCCGTCGATCTTCAACCCCGAAGAAAAAGAAGTCGTCGAGGACCTGATCCTCGCCGCGATCAAGGACGCCCAGATCAAGGCGAAGGAGATGAACCAGGCGGAAATGGGCAAGCTCACCGAAGGTCTCGGCCTGCCCGCCGATTTCAAGATGCCATTCTGACGCGACGACCGGGATGAGTGCCAGCCGCGACATAGATTCGCTGATCGACATGATGGCCCGGTTGCCCGGTCTCGGCCCTCGTTCGGCGCGTCGCGCGGTGCTGCACATGATCCGCAAGAAGGAGCTGTTGCTCACCCCGCTGGCCGACTTGATGCATCACGTTGCCGTCACTGTGCGCGAATGCGCGCGCTGCGGCAATATCGGCGCGGGTGAACTCTGCGACATCTGCACCAGCGAGAAACGCGCAACCGGCGAAATCTGCGTGGTCGAGGATGTCGCGGACCTTTGGGCGATGGAACGCGCGGCGGTCTTCAAGGGGCGGTATCACGTGCTGGGCGGCACGCTTTCCGCGCTGGATGCCATCGGCCCGGAAGAATTGCGCATCCCCCGGCTGGTCAATCGGATTGCGGATGAGAATATCACCGAGGTGATCCTTGCCCTCAACGCCACGGTGGATGGTCAGACCACGGCGCATTACATTGCCGACCAGCTCGACGGGCAGGTCCGGCTGACCTCCCTCGCGCAGGGCGTCCCGATCGGCGGGGAACTGGACTACCTCGACGATGGCACGATCACGGCGGCCTTGCGCGCACGCAAGGCTTTCTAGGAGTCCCAAGGCTTCATCTCGTCGGAAATACTCCGGGTGGTCCGGAGGGCTGGCCCTCCGGCGGTCTTCGTCAGCGTACCGCGTCCAGCAAGGCGTCCTTCATGCGGCAATCGCGGATCACGTCGTTACCGCAGCGTCGCGGGGTGAGGTCCGTGGTCAGGCAAATGCGCGCCTCCTGTATGCGCCCCTCGCGGCAGGTGATGGTAATCTCATCCGCGCTGAGGCTGGGGTTGGCCTCCAGGAAGGCCTCTTCGACGACAGACGCGGGCAAAGTCACATCGCGTCCCAAGTCGCGCAGGGCCTGAGGGCGCGTGATCTTGTCGTAGGACAGCCGCATCAACGCGTAATACTGCGTGGCATCCAGCCCGGTGCAGGTGCCGTGCTTCTTCCACTGGTGCCACGCGACGCCCGAAGCGCCCATGATGTCGGCCATCTCGGCCGTCATTCCACGGGTCGGAGCCCGCTGTGTCGTCGGGCAATAGGACGGGTAGCCGCGTTCGTTCTGCGGCCAGAGCCCGTGCAAGACCCAACCGAAATCGCGGTCTGTCCGGCATTGCGGGGACTGGCGCGAATCCCCTTCCAGGGCACACCACGTCGGGGACCAGCTGAGTGACAGGACGAGGTAGTCGTACTCCCCGGCACGCTCGCCCTCCGCCCGTAGCGGCGCGGTCAGACTCAGTGACAGGAGCGAGGTGAGGCACGCCATGATCGCCACGGGTCTCATCATTCGGGCCCATGCCGATCCCCTGCGGTGGGCCTTTGCCAGAAGGTGCAACATCATTCTCTCTTTCAATATCCGACGACCCGCACTATATAGCCGCCAAGTTCCCCGACAACGGAAACCCGCACCGCCAGGTGCCGCTTGCTCCGGCAGGCGCCGGGAGAGCCGTATTCGGGCATCAGGATTCGGAAGGAGAGACACATGGGTATCCCTATCATGGCCAAAGCCACCGCCGTGTGGCTGGTGGACAACACCACCATTACCTTCAAGCAGATCGCCGATTTCACCGGCATGCATGAGCTGGAAGTTCAGGGCATTGCCGATGGTGACGTCGCGGCCGGTGTGAAGGGTTTCGATCCGATCGCCAACAACCAGTTGACGCAGGCCGACATCGACGCGGCGGAAAAGGATCCGCTGGCCAAGCTGAAGCTGAAGTTCAATCCCGCCGCCGTGGGCGAGGAAAAGCGTCGCGGGCCGCGCTACACGCCCCTGTCCAAACGTCAGGATCGCCCGAACTCTATCCTCTGGCTGGTGAAGTTTCACCCTGAACTGTCCGACGCGCAGATTTCAAAACTGGTCGGTACCACCAAGCCGACGATCCAGTCGATCCGCGAGCGCACCCATTGGAACATCGGGAACATGCAGCCGATTGACCCGGTCGCGCTCGGGTTGTGCAAGCAGACAGAGCTGGACGCCGCAGTTCAGAAGGCCGCGCAGAAACGCGCCGCTGAAGGTTCCGCCATGTCCGACGACGAACGCCGGAAGCTGCTGTCCACCGAGCAATCGCTGGGCATGGAGGCAGAGCCGCGCATGCCGACCGCGATCGAGGGCCTCGAGACCTTTTCCTTGTCGGATGATGACGAGCCGGCGAAGGAAGAAACCATCGTCGACGCGGAGAGCTTCTTTAACCTGCCGAAATCTTCGGAGGACGATGAGGACAAAGACTCCTGATCGTCGCTTCTTTGTGACAGACAAAAGCGCGGTCCTTTCGGGGCCGCGCTTTTCTTATGATGCGGGTGCGGTTGCGGTATTCTCCACCCCCAGGATGAAGCGAGACCGACAGGCTGGCAGAGCCAAGCCCAACCGAACCGGCGTTGCCTTTTCAGCCGACCTCCAACACGATCTTGCCGATATGTTGCGAGGTCTCCATCCGCGCATGAGCCGAGGCCGCGTCATCCAGTTGAAACGTGCTGTCCATCACCGGCGCGATGCGGCCCGAGTCGAGCAATGGCCAGACATGTTCGCGCAACTGCCGCGCGATATCGGCCTTGGCGGCGTCCGATTGGGGGCGCAGGGTCGAGCCGGTGATCGTCAGACGCTTCACCATGACCTGAGCAAAGTTCAGCTCGGCCTTCGGTCCCCCGAGGAAGGCGATGAACACCAGTCGCCCGTCTTGCGCCATGCAGGACACGTCGCGTGCGATATAGTCGCCGCCGACCATGTCAAGGATGACGTTCGCGCCGCCCTCGGCCTTGAGGACCTTAACGAAATCTTCTTCGCGGTAGTTGATTGCGCGTTCGGCGCCCAACGCCTCGCATTTCGCGCATTTTTCGGGGGAGCCGGCCGTGGCAAATACCCTTGCGCCAAAGGCCTTGGCGAGCTGGATCGCCGTTGTGCCGATGCCCGAAGACCCGCCGTGGATCAGGATACGTTCCCCGGCCTTCAGCCCGCCGCGCATGAACACGTTGGTCCAGACGGTGAAATAGGTTTCAGGCAGGCAGGCGGCTTCTTTGAGGCCCATGCCGTTCGGGACGGGTAGGCAATGCGCGGCGGGGGTGGTGACATATTCCGCGTAGCCGCCACCGGGCAGCAGTGCACAGACCTGATCGCCGACGGCGGGCCAGCTGACCCCCTGGCCCACGGCGGTGACTTCGCCGGAGGCTTCCAATCCCGGCAGGTCCGAGGCATCGGGCGGCGGCGCATAGTTGCCGGCGCGTTGCAGCGCGTCGGGCCGATTGACCCCTGCATATGCCACCTTGATCACCACCTGTCCGGCCTCGGGCTCCGGGCGGGGGCGACGGGTGGGTTTCAGAACGTCGGGGCCGCCGGGCTGGCTGATTTCAATGGCGCGCATGTCGGTCATGGGGTCCTCCTTCATCATTGCGGACTATTCCGTTCGAGGGGCGGAATGTCCATGGATCACGCCGCATAGGGGCAGGGTCACATTCGATGGCCGGGGAGATCCTCGCGTGACCGGGGCGGTTTGATGCCACCCAGCAGAGAGACAGGTCCGGCCAGCAGCCGCCCCAGCGGACCGGAGGAAAGCTGCCCCTTTACCTTTTCAAACTGCATCACATTATCTACGCGACGGTCGAGGAACTCCCAGGTCGCCTGCTGGTCCGGACTGTCGTCGCCCAGCCAGAACAACAGGGTGGCGCCGATCACGCCGGACAGGGTCATGCGCTTGGTATACCAGTTGTAATCATCCGATGTGTCACCGAGCGCGTTCCAGATGTGATCGGCTGTCTGCCAGAGCATCCGCGCCCCGTCAGGCGCATTGAGCGGTAGTGCGTTCTGCGACATCGCGCGGCGCAGCGCTTCCTTGTCCTCAATGGTTTCGATCCTGAGGCGCACCGCGCGAATGACGCGGTCGCGAAAGCGCAAATCGCTCAGGTCGCTCTCTTGCAGCGCGGCGACCATGCGGGCGTCGCCGCGTTCGTGCCAAGCGCGGGCCAGGTCCCGCGCGCCACGCGGGTAAAGGCCGCGCGCGACGGTCCGGTCCACCCCGGCGTCGGATACGGCGGCCCGAAAGGCGGCTTCGCTCCAGCCTTCAAAGGCGACATGGGTCAGAATGGCGTCGATTAGGCGGTTCTGCAATTCGGTCATCAAATTCTCCGGTCTCGGGATACTGGACAGATAGGGCAAAGGGGGCTATACGGCCACCTCCTGCAAATTCTGCAACTCTAACCTAGGAAGGTGGTGACACCACATGCAGGTTTCTGTTCGTGACAACAATGTTGATCAGGCGCTCCGCGCCCTGAAGAAAAAGCTCCAGCGCGAAGGCGTGTTTCGGGAAATGAAGCTCAAGCAACATTTCGAGAAGCCCTCCGTCAAGAAAGCGCGCGAGAAGGCCGAAGCGATTCGCCGTGCCCGCAAGCTGGCGCGCAAAAAAGCGCAACGTGAAGGCATGATGTAAGCTTTTTCGACTTACGCAAGTCCAAGCGATCCCCGTGGCCCGCCGGCTCGTTCCGGCCACAGGGACATGAATGCGACGGCTATCGAGAGAACCTCGGTAGCCGTTTGATTTTGTGAAATAGAGCGCAACACCGATTGAGCGAAACGTGGGCAGATGGACGTCGGAAGAGCCTCCGTGCTGTGTGCGAGCTGGCTCACGTCACAGGCCCGAGCCGTCTTCTGCTGCACCGAGCGTGACGCCATCCCGGCCCTGCAAGGACCCGAAAACCCTACTACCCTCGCAACCGCCGCAACAGCCCGACCGAA
>PAPR01000031.1 GCA_002709085.1 Pseudooceanicola sp.
GGGGCGGGGCGTTGCCGCCCTTGCGAGGGGCCGGTTTGCCGCCCTTGCCGCCGGGTTTGGCCGCGCCTTTGGCGCCTGCGCCGGCCTTGCGCGGTGCGGCCATGCGGGCCGACGGGTCGGCGGCATTGCGCGCAGGCTTGCCCTTGTAGGCAGGCTTTCCGTCGGGTTTGCCGCCCGGCTTCCCACCGAATTTTCCGGCCGGTTTGCCCTCGGGCTTGCCGCCGGACTTGCCCGCCGGTTTGCCGCGGGGCTTGTCGTCGCGGTCGTTCCGCTTGAACGGCTTATCACCCGAGGGGCGGTCCGCATCGCGCGGCTTGCGATCCCCGGCCCACTTGGGCTTGTCACCGTCACGCGGCTTGCGATCTTCGCGCTCGGCCGGCGCGGCGGGGCCGCGACCCCAGACGGCACGGGCCGGCTTGGGCGTGGCATCGTCGGACCGGGCCTTGTGGCGCGGTTTGCGGGGGGCGTCCCCGGACGCGTCAGCAGCGGCACCACCACCACCACCCGCTGGCGGCGCGGAGGGGCGAGGCGCCTCATCCCGTTCGCTGCGCTGGCGCGGCTCGTCGCGCGGGCCACGATCCGGGCGGGGCGATTTGCGGTGCGGCGGCTTGCGATCACCGCGATCCGGACGGTCGGGCCGATCCCCACGGGGACGTGGACGATTGACCTCCTCGGGGACGCCGTCCTGACGGGTCGCGTAGATCTCGTCTTCCAGCAGACCCTCGGGGCCGAGTTCCGTCATCATCTCGCCCGCCGCCGCTTCGGAGATCTCGACATAGGTGGTGGTGTCCAGCACGCGGATGCGCCCGATCTTGGTCTTGTCGAGCTTGCCGGTGCGGCACAGCAGCGGCAGGATCCAGCGCGGCTCCGCGCCCCGATCACGCCCGACCGACAGGCCGAACCAGACCGAGGGGCCGAATTCCGCCCGCTCGTCGCGCGGCGTGCGTTCGTTGCGCGCGGAGGGCGCATTCAGGACCTCTGGGGCGGAAAGGCCTGCGCGATACATCCGCAGGCAGGCGATGGCGATGGTCTTGGGGTCGTGACTTTCCACCAGACGGGCGGCGAATTCGGCCTCCGCCTCGGTGGTTTCGGCGGCCCAGGCGGGATCGTTCAACAGCCGCGTTTCGTCCAGTGCGAGGATCGCCTCTGGCGTCGGGGGGTAGACCCATTCCGCCTGCACCTTGGCCCATTGCAACAGGCGCGAGGCCTTGCGCGCGATCTTGTCCGGCACGATCAGCGCCGAGATGCCCTTGCGCCCGGCGCGTCCGGTGCGGCCCGAACGGTGCAGCAGCGCCTCCGTGTTGGTGGGCAGGTCGGCGTGGATCACCAGTTCGAGGTTCGGCAGGTCGATGCCGCGCGCCGCCACATCCGTCGCGATGCAGACGCGCGCACGCCCGTCGCGCAGGGATTGCAGGGCGCGGGTGCGTTCGTCCTGGCTCAACTCCCCCGAGAGGCTGACAACCAGAAAGCCCCGGTTCGACATGCGTGCTGTCAGGCGGGCCACGGCCGCGCGCGTATTGGCAAAGACGATGGCCGTGGGCGCATCGTAGAACCGCAGCATGTTGATGATCGCGTTTTCGGCGTCATGGGTGGCGACCTGAACCGCCTGATAGCTGATGTCGCTGTGCTGCCCCTTGGCCGATTGGGTCTGGATCCGCTTGGCGTCGCGCTGGAATTTCTTGGCCATCTGTTCGATCGCCGAGGGCACGGTGGCCGAGAACATCAGGGTCCGGCGATCCTCGGGCGCTTCGCCCAGCATGAACTCAAGGTCTTCGCGAAAGCCGAGGTCCAGCATTTCGTCCGCTTCGTCCAGCACCACGGCGCGGATGTCGGACAGCACGAGGGAGCGACGGGTGATGTGGTCGCGCAAGCGGCCCGGCGTGCCGACGACGATATGCGCGCCGCGATCCAGCGCGCGCCGTTCCTCGCGCGCATCCATGCCGCCGATGCAGGACACGATCCGCGCCCCGGCCTTGGCGTAGAGCCACTGCAATTCGCGCTGCACCTGCAAGGCGAGTTCCCGTGTCGGCGCGACGATCAACGCCAGCGGCTGCGCGGGCGGTCCCAGCCGGGGCTGGTCGCCCATCAGCGTTGGCGCGATGGCGAGGCCAAAGCCGACGGTCTTGCCCGATCCGGTCTGCGCCGAAACCAAAAGGTCCGCCTGATCGAGTGCGGGATCCGAGACCGCCTCCTGCACCGGGGTCAGCGTGTCGTATCCACGTTCGGCGAGGGCGTCGGCAAGGGTCGGGATCATGGCGAGAAGTCCGTGGCAGCGCACCCGGTCGGATGCAAAGCGCGACCCCTAAGGCCTCTGCCCCAGCTTGTCCATGCGGAACTGGTGCGGGCGACGTCGCCCGGCCAATGTGGCAGTGCCCGCGACAGGCGCCAAACGACAGGCGCCAAACGACAGGCACCAAACGACAGGCACCAAACGACAGGCACCAAACGACAGGCGGCGGCCTATATGGTATCCCCCTGAGGCTTTACCCCGCGATTGCGGTGATCGCGTAGAAGATGATTGCCGACAGGACCGCTGCAGCGGGAACCGTGATGATCCAGGCCGCGATGATGGTCATGAAATGGGACCGGCGCACCAGCTTGCGGCGGCGACGCTCCTCGGGCGAGACGACGGGCCGGTCGGGGACGCTTTCACGTGCTTTGCGCAGCCGACGTTCCGCATCCCATTCACGAAAGAAACCGACGCCGAACACTGCGCCGACCGCGATATGGGTCGAACTGACGGGCAGGCCGAGCCAACTGGCGACAATCACCGTGATCGCAGCAGACAGCGCGACGCAATAAGCCCGCATCGGGTTCAGCTTGGTGATTTGCGAGCCCACAACGCGGATCAGCTTGGGACCAAAGAGGAACAGGCCGAACGAGATGCCAAAGGCGCCGATCAGCATGACCCATAGCGGGATCTGAACGGCTTGCGTGACATCGCCGGCCTTGGAGGCCTGCACGATGGCAGCCAGCGGTCCGACTGCGTTGGCCACATCATTCGCTCCATGGGCAAAGGACAGCAGCGCAGCTGAGACGACCAGCGGGATGCCAAAGAGGATCTTGAGCGATTTGTTGCGGTTTTCCAGGCCGCGCGCCTGACGCCGGATCACCGGGATCATCAAAAGCCAGATCAGGAGACCAAAGACCGCGCCGATCAACAGCGCAATCGGAAGGTCGATCTTGATCAGCTGCTTTAGCCCCTTGAGCGCGATGTAGACCGCAAAGGTCCCACCCATGATCCCGACCAGCACCGGCACCCAGACACGGGCCGCGGCGATTTTGTCATCGCGGTAGATGATACGCGCTTTGATGAACCACAGGAACCCTGCGGCGACCACGCCGCCCAGCACCGGCGAGATGACCCAACTGGCGGCAATTGCGCCCATGGTCCCCCAGCTGACCGCGGCGAACCCGGCCGAGGCGATGCCGGCCCCCATCACGCCACCGACGACCGAATGCGTGGTCGAGACCGGCGCGCCGACCCATGTCGCCATGTTGACCCAGAGCGCAGAGGACAGCAGCGCCGCCATCATTGCCCAGATGAACACCGTTGGTGTGCCCATGCTGGCCGGAGACACAATGCCCTTGGCGATGGTCGAAACGACGTCCCCGCCCGCGATCAGCGCGCCCGCGCTTTCAAAGATCGCGGCGATGGCGATGGCGCCGCCCATGGTCAGCGCATTGGCCCCGACTGCGGGCCCCATGTTGTTGGCGACATCGTTGGCACCAATGTTCAGCGCCATGTAGGCCCCGAACCCGGCGGCGATCACCACGACAAAGGTGTTGGAGGTCTGACCAAAGATCAGCAGCGCCGCGAGAGCCGCGAAGAGGATAAAGACAAAGGCCACGCCCGGCCCGACAAGCGGTCGCGAGACATAGCTTGAGGCCAGTTCGATGTTCGACATCCGACCGAGGTCCCGGTCGAGTGTCTCCATATGGCGTGCGTAATCATCGTTTTGCGACATGCTTCCCCCCACAGGTGCGTGCCTGTGGGGTAGAGCGACTCGCGCGGCAGATCAACTGGTTAGGATGTGCCAGCGTAAATTACGACGCAGCGGCCTGCGGCCGTCTGAAGCCGCCTGTTCAGGTGATGTGGGGGTTGACCGCCTCGGGCCGGAAGGTGCGCAGAAGTTCCTGCAGTTCGGGCTCCTGGACCAGTTCGGCGGCCTTTTGCGGTGGGACCCATTTGCGGCGACGCTCCGACGCCTCCGGGAAGTCGTCGCGCAGATCATCGACTGCAACTGGATAGACCAACGTATCCACCAGCATCGCCCAGCCGGATTTCCTCTTCTTGTAGGTGTAGCTGCCGATCACCTCGCCGGTGGTGCGCCCTTTGCGAACGCCCGCTTCTTCCCAGGCTTCCTGCAAGGCGGCCTGCGCAGAGGTCAGACCCCGGATCGGCCAGCCCTTGGGAATGATCCAGCGACCGGTGCCCCGGCTGGAGACGATCAGCACCTCGGTCTTGTCACCTTCACCGCGATAGCACAGCGCCGCGACTTGCAGCCGCTTGGGGCGCTGCAACATGGGCAGGACATAGCCTTGCCATGCGGATCTGAGGTGATGGTACATTACGACCGTACTGCTGACATTCTTGCTGTTATTGCGCCGAATATAGGGCAATTCGCGCGAATCTCAAAGAGGGACGCGCAGATATGCGTCATAAATGCTGCCAGTCGCGCACAATTGAGCATGGAGTGATATAACTGCGACGCGAAAAGGCGGACGCCGGACCATGTTTGCCAGCGACGGACCGCCGCCGCAGTCACCGTCCGTATGTTAGGCCCAAACGCCGGAAAACCCCTCGGGGACCAGAACGCAGCTGCGGTCAACCTCGGTGACATTGCGCTTGCCGGTAAAGGCCATGGCGATGTCCAATTCATTGCGGATCAGCTCCAGCGCGGTGGCGACGCCCTGTTCACCCTGCGCGCCTAGCCCATGAACGTAGGCGCGACCGATGTAGGTCCCTTTCGCGCCGAGCGCGATGGCCTTCAGTACGTCCTGACCGGAGCGGATCCCACTGTCGAGATGCACTTCGATGTCACCGCCGACGGCCTGCATGATCGGCTCCAGCGCCCGCATAGATGAGATCGCCCCATCCTGCTGGCGCCCGCCGTGGTTTGACACGACGATTGCATCCGCCCCGACCTTCAGTGCCATTCGGGCGTCTTCGGGGTCAAGAATACCCTTGAGGATGACCGGCCCGCCCCACATCTCCTTGATCGTCGCGACCTTGGCCCAGTCGAGCTTCTGATCGAATTGCTGCGCGGTCCATTCGCCTAAGGACGAGGTGTCCTCGATATCCGCGACATGCCCGACGATATTGCCGAATTGCCGTCGCTTGGTGCGCAGCATCTCGATCCCCCAGCCCCATTTTGTCGCGAGGTCGGCAATCACGGCGGGAGAGAGTTTCGGAGGGGTAGAGAGGCCGTTCTTGAGATCCTTGTGCCGCTGGCCGAGGATCTGCAGATCGAGGGTGATCACCAGAGCCGAGCATTTGGCATCCTTGGCGCGCTGGATCAACCGGCGCAGGAAATCTTGGTCCTTCATGGTGTAGAGCTGGAACCAGAAGGGCTTTGTCGTGTGCTCTGCCACGTCCTCGATCGAACAGACGGACATGGTCGAAAGGGTAAAGGGGACGCCGGCGGCCTCGGCAGCGCGGGCGGCCTTGATCTCTCCGTCGGCGCGCTGCATGCCGGTCAGTCCGACCGGGGCCAGAGCGACGGGCATGGCGACCTCCTGACCGATCATCTCGGTCTTGAGGCTGCGTCCTTCCATGTCCACCGCGACGCGCTGGCGCAGGCGGATATCCTGAAAGTCGCTGCAATTCTCGCGAAAGGTCTGTTCCGTCCAGGACCCGCTTTCGCAGTAGTCGTAGAACATCTTGGGGGTGCGCCGCTTGTGCAGACGCTTCAGGTCGTCGATGCAGGTAATAACAGGCATTTGGTTCCCCTCCCTGATACCCTCGTCGAATTCGTAGCCTAGGCCCTATGCGCCCCGTCGGCGAGGCTTTTGACATAGGCGGCCACGGTGTCGGCGGATTGGCCCTTGCCGATTTCGGACACGATGGCCGAGCCTACGACGCAGCCATCCGCAATCCGCGCCATGCTTTCGGCGGCCTTCGGCGTGCGGATGCCAAAGCCGACGATTACCGGCAGATCGGTCTGCGACTTGATCCGGGCGACTTCGGGTTCGACGTCACCGGCCTGCGCCTCGGCGGAACCGGTGATGCCGGTGATCGAGACATAATAGACGAAACCCGAGGTGTTTTCGAGCACCTTGGGCAGCCGCTTGTCGTCCGTCGTCGGGGTCGCGAGGCGGATGAAGTTCAACCCGGCCTGCTGCGCCGGGATACACAATTCGTCATCCTCCTCGGGGGGCAGGTCGACGACGATCAGCCCGTCGATACCCGCGGATTTGGCGTCCGCAAGGAAGGGCTCAACCCCTCGGCTGAAAATCGGATTGTAGTAGCCCATCAAGACAATCGGCGTGCGGTCGTCCTGCTTGCGGAAGTCGCGCGCCATATCCAGCGTCTTTTGCAGGGTCATGCCGGCGGCGAGAGCGCGTTGCCCGGCCAGCTGGATCGTTGGGCCGTCTGCCATGGGGTCGGTGAAGGGCACGCCAAGTTCGATGATGTCGACACCGGCAGCGGGCAGGGCGCGCATGATTTCGCAGGCCGCGGCCTCGTCGGGATCACCGGCCATGACATAGGCGACAAAGGCCTTCTTCTTCTCTGCGCGGAGGCGTTCGAACGTGGCGTCGATACGTGTCATGATGTCCCTTTCGCTTGGCCCTCGCGGGTCCGTTCGACTTGCCGCAAGGGGCGGGCGGGGTCAATGGGGAAGGGGGGTGCGTAGGCGCGCGCCGGGGTTGGCGGCAACGGTGCGCTATCCCGCTTAGCGCAACCGCGCGACCACGTAATCCGCAAGATCCGAGAGCAGGCCGGTCAGACGATGGTCCGGCAGATCGGCGAGCGAGGCCTTGGCCTGCGCCGCCCAGTCGAGCGCGGTGTCGCGGGTCGAGGTCAACGCGCCGTGGCGGTCCAGCAGATCACGCGCGATGGCGAGGTCGCCCTCGGTCTGCTTGCCCTTTTCGATGGTGCGCCGCCAGAAGGCGCGCTCTTCGTCGTCGGCAGCGGCAATCGCGCGGATCAGTGGCAGCGTCAGCTTGCGTTCGCGGAAATCGTCACCGATATTCTTGCCGGTCACGTCGGCATCGCCCTGCCAGTCCAGCAGATCGTCGGCCATCTGAAATGCGATGCCGAGCGCGTCGCCGTAATCGAACAGCGCCTTGACCTGCCCCGCGTCAGCGCGCGCAATTTCCGCACCGGCCTCTGTGGCGGCGGAAAACAGTGCGGCGGTCTTGCCCCGGATCACCTGCAGATAGATGTCCTCGGTGGTCGCCAGATCCTGCGCGGCGGTCAGTTGCAGCACCTCGCCTTCGGCGATCGTCGCGGCGGCGTTCGAGAGGATTTCCAGCACCCGCAGATTGGCCGGCTCAACCATCAACTGAAAGGCGCGGGCAAAGAGGTAATCGCCCACGAGGACCGAAGACTTGTTGTCCCACAAAAGGTTGGCGGTCGGTTTGCCGCGCCGCTGGCTGCTTTCATCGACCACGTCGTCGTGCAGCAGGGTTGCGGTGTGGATGAATTCGACCGTCGCCGCGAGATGCACATGATACGGACCGTCGTAGCCGCAGAGACGCGCGGCGGCGAGCGTCAGCATCGGGCGGATGCGCTTGCCGCCCGCCTCGACCAGATGCGCCGTGACCTCAGGTATGCGCGGCGCATGACGCGACGCCATCCGCTCGCGGATCAACGCGTTCACGGCAGTCAGGTCGTCCGCCAGAATGGCGGCAATCGCCTCGTGCGGTTTTTCGACGGGTCTGTCCAAGCCCGGAATACCCCTGTCATACTCTCGACAAACCGGAACTTCTGTCCTTAAGTCCCGATGATGAAACAGCTTCTGCGAACCAACAACATGGCCGACATGGCCTTTGCTCATGCCTTGCTTCGCGGCGAGGGTATAGACTGCTTTGAAATGGACGTAAACATGAGCGTTCTGGAGGGCTCCGTCGGGGTGCTGCCCCGCCGTCTGATGGTGCGGGTCGACGATTATGACCGCGCCGCGCGCGCTTTGCGCGACAATGGCATCGATTTGGGCGATTGATCGAGCCGTGCCCGACGGCAGAAAACCGCGCGGCTGCGTCGCAACTGTCTGTCATGTGATTGTGGCTGTCAGCCGTGTGCGAATCCTGTCTTTAATCGCTTAACCCGCTGTGGCGTATGTCGTAACGCGCGCGCGATTTGAGCTGGTCTTTTCCGTACGCCAGAGGGCGCAGGCAGCCCATAGACCCCGCCGCGGGCCGGTCTTGGGACGAAGTATCATCGTGCCGTATTGAGGGGGACGAGCGCGCCGCCAGTGCATCAGCGGTTCTTTGCGCTGCGCAACTGCCTTGTTTCTGTGAGTAATTTACTCGGCGTAAACCATGTTAGCAGATCCTCGCGCGTGCGGCGTGACAGAAGAGAAAAAATATGATCCACTTTGCTTATCGCCAACTGAGAGGAGACGACGATGAGCTTGAGTTCCCACCTGGAAGAACTGAAGAAGAAACATGATTCTCTCTCGGCCGCTGTCGAGGTCGCACAACGGTCGCCCGGGTCCTCAAATCTTGAGATTACCCAACTGAAAAAGAGGAAGTTGCGCCTGAAAGAAGAAATCAGTCGCCTTTCGATGCACTAACCCCTGTGAACTTTAGCCCCGACCCAGTGGCCCACCTATCGGTGGGGCAGCTTTGACTTCGGGGTTCGGCGCAGGCTCGCTCGGGCAGCGAGTCCTGCGCCACCCGTGATCAACAGGGTCGCGGCGATCAAATTCAGCGTCGGTGCCGTGATCCCGGCCAGCACCAGAACGATGGTCGACAACAGCGGTGCGGCATAGGATGCCACGCCCAGGAGCTGGATATCGCCCTGTTTTACGCCGATATCCCAAGTGTAGAACGCCAGTCCAACGGGTCCGAGGCCAAGGCCGACAATGGATGCCCAGCCGATCATGCCATCCGGCGCGACTGTGTTTTCCAGCATCAGATGCAGAACCGCGGACAAAAGAGCGGTCAACAGGCAAAAGATCGTAACCGCTATCGAAGGCACACCTTCAAATCGACGCGACAGGATCGAGTAGCCCGCCCAGGTCAGCGCACATGCCAGTGCCAGAAGGTATCCGGTGAGGTGCGTGGCTGAGACTCCGTCCCCGCCGCGCAAAATTATGATCGCCGCGCCGGAAAACCCGGCCAATCCGCCCAAGACGTGGCCAGTGCGCAGCCTTTCTCCCGGCAAAAGGCCCGAAAACAGAACGATCAGCAGAGGCCAGAGATAGGCAATCAACCCGGCCTGCGCGGGCGGCGCATTGCGCAACGCGGCGAAGTAGAGGGCGTGATAGCCGAACAGACCGAGCGTGCCGCAGATTAGTGCGGCCTTGGGGATGTGTAGCAGCGCGCGCAACTGGTTCGTTCGCGCGGCCCAAATCAAGCCGATGCTGCCGCCTATGGTAAAGCACATGGCGTTCAATTGCAGCGGGGGCACGGGTTGGCTGCCCACCGTGAGCAGCGCCAGCAGCGCCCAAAGCAGGACGGCGGTGAATCCAATAAGGGTTGCGCGGGTTCTGGTCATCCGTTGGTATCGCGCCTCGCATATGGGGCGTCAATCCAAGCCTTCGTGTAAAGACCCTGGCGGCGCAAGAAAGGGGCCGGAACAATAACGCTCCGGCCCGATGTCTTTGTGATCAAGACGGCTGTGGCGTCGGGCCAAGCCGTATCAGACGAAAAATTGACCGCCGTTCGCCGAGATGGTTGACCCGTTGATGAACCCCGAGTCGTCGGAGGCGAGGAAGACAACACAGCGCGCGATTTCTTCGGGCTCGCCCAGGCGGCCTGTCGGAATCTGGCTGACAATCGAGTCGCGCACCTTTTCCGGAACGGCCATGACCATGTCGGTGGCAATGTAGCCGGGGCAGATCGCGTTGGCGGTGATGCCCTTGGCCGCGCCTTCCTGCGCGAGGGACTTCACGAAACCGAGGTCGCCCGCCTTGGTCGCTGCATAATTCGCCTGGGCGAACTGACCCTTTTGACCATTGATGGAAGAGATGACGACGACACGTCCGAACCCGCGCTCGCGCATCCCCGGCCAGATCGGGTGAACCGTGTTAAACACCCCGGTAAGGTTGGTGTCCACGACCTCTTTCCATTGCGCGGGCGTCATCTTGTGGAATGGCGCGTCGCGGGTGATGCCCGCGTTGGCGACGACCACGTCAATCGGGCCGATGTCCGCTTCGACTTTGGCGATGCCTTCTTTGGAGGCGTCGTAATCCGCCGCGTTCCATTTGTAGGTCTGGATGCCGGTCTCTTGGGTAAATTTGGCCGCGGCTTCGTCGTTGCCGGCGTAGGTGGCCGCGACATGATATCCTGCGTTTTTCAAGGCCTGCGAGATCGCCGCGCCAATTCCGCGCGACCCTCCGGTGACCAATGCTGTGCGTGCCATGTTGTTTCCTCCGTATTGGGCTCAGGTAACTCTGTTACATATCGCTGCCCTAATGCGCAATATTATTACTTAAAGAATTTTTACACGGCCGGGCTTTGCCTGACTTTCAAGGCCTAGCATAGAATTAGGATAAAGACAGAAGGGCGCCACTGAGGCGCCCTATGTGCAGAAAAAGATAGCGAAAAATGGCCGGCTCACGGTCGTTCAAGGCACATCGCGACGCCCATGCCGCCGCCAATGCACAGGGTCGCGAGGCCCTTTTTGGCCCCCCGGCGCTGCATTTCGAACAGCAGAGTGTTGAGTACCCGTGCGCCGGATGCGCCAATAGGGTGGCCAATCGCGATGGCGCCCCCGTTTACGTTAACGATCGACGGATCCCAGCCCATGTCCTTGTTCACGGCGCAGGCCTGCGCGGCAAAGGCTTCGTTTGCTTCTACGAGGTCCAGATCTTCGGGCCTCCAACCCGCCTTTTCCAATGCCTTGCGTGAGGCGTAGATCGGACCGACCCCCATGATCGAGGGGTCGAGGCCCGCTGTCGCATAGGACGCGATTCGCGCCAGAGGTTCGATACCGCGCTTTTCCGCGTCCTCCGCGCTCATCAACAGCGCGCCGGCCGCACCGTCATTGATGCCGGAGGCGTTGGCTGCGGTGACGGAGCCGTCCTTGGCGAAGGCGGGGCGCAGCTTCTGCATGGCCTCGATTGTCGCCCCGTGCCGAATGTATTCGTCGTCCGAAACGATCGTTTCGCCCTTACGGGTTTTGACGGAGAAGGGGACAATCTCGTCCTTGAACTTGCCAGCCTTTTGCGCAGCTTCGGCCTTGTTCTGGCTGGCGACGGCGAATTCGTCCTGCTGGTCGCGACTGATCTGCCACTTTTCCGCGACGTTTTCCGCGGTCTGACCCATGTGGTACCCGTGAAATGCGTCCCAGAGGCCGTCCTTGATCATTGTGTCGATATATTTCGTGTCGCCCATCTTGTGACCCGTACGCAGATGCGCTGCGTGCGGTGCCAGTGACATGCTTTCCTGCCCGCCTGCGGCAATGATCGCGGCATCACCCAATTGGATGTGCTGGGCGGCGAGTGCCACGGCCCGCAAGCCTGAGCCGCAGACCTGGTTGAGAGACCACGCCGCGGCCTCTTGCGGCAGGCCGGCGTTGATATGCGCCTGGCGGGCGGGATTTTGACCCTGAGCGGCAGTCAGAACCTGTCCCAGGATGGTTTCCGAGACTTCGCTCGGGTCGATACCGGCGCGCTTCACGATTTCCGTCAGAACGGCTGCACCCAGATCATGGGCCGGCGTTGTTGCAAAAGATCCGAGAAAGGAACCCACAGGCGTGCGTGCTGCGGATGCGATGACGACGTTGGTCATGGTGTGGTCCTTCACCTTCACGGACGCAGGAAATTCTCTCCCCACGCCTCCATGCGAAGAGCGTAGCGTAGAAGCGGCGGGGCCTCAACGTGCACGGCGGGTCAACGCGATCCTATGCGCGGTCAAGTTCCTGTGTCTGCGGCCTCTACCTGCCATGGCGGGTGAATAGTGGGCGCGGCATAATGGTAACCTTGAAGGCAGTCGATTCCGGCGTCGGTGAGCCAGGAGGCATCCTCGGCGTTTTCCACCTGTTCCGCGATGGTCAGCATGTCCATCTGTTGTGCAATCGCGATCAAGGCGCGGGTCACGACCTGGTTGTCGGGATCCTGTGCGACGCCCTGGCTGAACTGACCGTCGATCTTGAGCACGTCGAAGAGAAAATCGCGCAGGAACCGGAACGACGTATAGCCCGCCCCGAAGTCATCCAGCGCGAAGCTGATGTTGTGACGGCGCATCGCGGCCATAAAGCTGACCACCAGCTCAGGGATCAGCATCGCGGAGCTTTCGGTGATCTCAAGGATGAGTCGTTCGCCGACGGTCGGGTCGCGGGCCAGGCCCTTATGCAAAGTCTTCATCCAACGGGGGTAACCGATGGACCGGGCTGAAAGGTTGATCGAGAGCCGTAAGTCAGGCTTTTCCGCGAGTTGCTTTAACCCGAGGTCGAGGGCAGCGCAGTCGATCCGGCGGCCGGTCTCGGACGTTTCGACGATATTGATGAAATCGCCGGCGGGAACGACCCGGCCGGTCTCGTCAAAGATGCGGATCAGCCCTTCGTAGAAGGCGACGCGACCAGCTGTCCCCGCCTGAATGACAGGTTGATAGGCAAGAGCGAGGTTGTTGTGTCGGACGGCCGTCGCGACCGTCTCGGCGATGCTGCGGTCCCGCCTCGATACGGCGTAGCTGAGCGGGTCGAGTTGATCGACCGGGACGTCAGCGAATTTCGGCGGTTTCCGCGTAGTCATTTCGCGCCGCAATTCAACGGTTTCATCACTTGCGTCTTTACCTGCATCGGACCCTCCGGAAGCCTGTTCGTGGCAGGGTCCGCGATAAAGATTAAGATCGCGCTAAGCCGAGGTCGATTTCACTCGGCTACGTCACGATCGAGCAGAGCCTCGACGATCGCGTAGGCGCTGTCGCTCGACCAGTCGGCGGTGCCGGTCAGGCGCGCGACCTCCTGTCCTTGTTGGTTTAAAACGACTGTCACCGGCAACCCGAAGACCCCCGCCGAGCGGGCCACGGTGCTGCGAGGGTCGCGGAATTTCGGCAGTCGCGTGACCCCAGTTTCATCAAAGAACTTGTCAATTGCCGGTGGCGCGTTTGGCCCTGAGGCCAGGGTGACGACCGCCAGATCGGCGTCCGAGAAGTGAGTCGCCAAGGCTTCGAGCGTCGGCATCTCCTCGCGACAGGGCGCACACCAGATTGCCCAAAAATTCAGCACAACCACCTTGCCGCGATAGTCGGACAGGCTGACAAGCCCTGAAGGTCCCTCCACGACAGCGTCCTCAAAGGGGCGCGCTGTGTCATGAAACACCAATCGGCGCAGGTCTCCGTCGCGCAGATCGGCGATGCTGTCAGCCGAGCCGAGGTTTGCAGTGATCATCAACCCCGTATAAAGGAGCGCGGTAAGCAATTTCTTCATCTTTTCTCCTTAGGGTGGCCAATGACCGATCAAAGCGCGAACCAGATGTGGGGTGGCCGTTTCGCCGCCGGTCCCGATGCGATCATGGAGGCGATCAACGCCTCCATAGGATACGATCAGAGAATGGCGCCGCAGGATATTGCCGGCTCGCGCGCCCATGCCGCCATGCTGGCGGCAACGGGTATCATCAGCGATACGGATGCAGAGGCGATGAGGGAAGGGCTCCTCACGATCTTGTCAGAGATAGAGGCAGGCCAATTTGCGTTTTCCGCCGCGCTGGAAGACATCCATATGAATGTGGAGGCGCGCCTGAAAGACCTGATCGGCGAACCGGCCGGTCGATTGCACACCGGGCGGTCGCGCAATGATCAGGTGGCGACGGACTTCAAACTCTGGGTCCGGGATCAGTTGGATGCGGCGATTGACGGGGTGCAGGCCCTGATGCGCGCGCTGCTTGCGCAGGCCGAACAGGGGGCCGATTGGGTGATGCCGGGGTTCACCCATCTCCAGACCGCGCAGCCGGTCACATGGGGTCATCACATGATGGCCTACGTCGAAATGCTGGGTCGCGATCTGTCGCGGTTCCGCGATGCACGCACCAGGATGAATGAATCGCCTCTCGGCGCGGCGGCGCTGGCGGGCACCTCGTTTCCGATCGACCGGGCGATGACAGCGGAAGCCTTGGGCTTTGACCGCCCGGCGGCGAATTCGCTGGATGCGGTCAGCGACCGGGATTTCGCGCTGGAATTCCTCGGCGCGGCGTCGATCTGCGCGATGCACCTGTCGCGGCTGTCCGAGGAACTGGTGATCTGGTCCTCCGCGCAGTTCCGCTTTGTCACCCTGTCGGACCGCTTTTCGACGGGCTCTTCGATCATGCCGCAGAAAAAGAACCCCGACGCGGCCGAACTGATCCGCGCCAAGATCGGCCGCATCTTTGGTGCGAATGTCGCGCTGACCATGGTGATGAAGGGGCTGCCGCTGGCCTATTCCAAGGACATGCAGGAGGACAAGGAGCAGGTGTTCGACGCCGCCGACAACCTGATGCTCGCCCTTGCGGCAATGACTGGAATGGTGTCGGACATGAGCGCAAATCGCCCTGCGCTGGAGGCGGCGGCGGGTTCGGGTTTTTCCACCGCGACGGATCTGGCCGACTGGCTGGTCCGGGCGCTGAATATGCCGTTCCGCGACGCTCACCATGTCACCGGCTCGCTTGTGGCAATCGCCGAGAGGAAGGGCTGCGACCTGCCCGACCTGACGCTGGCCGACATGCAGGGCGTTCATTCCGCGATCACCGAAGGGGTCTTTGACGTCCTCGGCGTGCATAATTCGGTGGCCTCGCGGACCTCCTACGGCGGCACGGCCCCGGTGCGGGTGCGCGAACAGGTCGCGCGCTGGCAGGAGGCGCTGTCATGATGCGCCTGTCGCTGATCGCCGCGCTTCTCGGCCTTTTGGTCGCCTGCGGCGTCGACGGCGAACCCGAGCCGCCCGAGCCCGAAGAGCGTCCCGGCGGCATCACCGTCACCGGGCGCGCGGCGGTCGGGGCCGTCTTTTGATGTCAGCCCTACGGATCCTCTACCTGTTGCTGGCGACCTGGGGTGCGGTGCATCCCATGGCGCTGATGCTGGGTTGGATGCGCGACACAGGCGGGGGTGCGGCGGCGCTGTCAGAGGCGTTCATGGCGAATGGCGCGGTGGCGCGCCTGTCGTGGGACCTGATGATCGCCGGGGTCGCCCTGACCCTTTGGATCCTTGCCGAAACCTACGTTCGGCGCAACTGGACAGCGCTGGTGGCGATCCCCGCGACCGCGTTCTTCGGGCTGGGCTGTGGCCTGCCGCTTTATCTTTTCCTCAGAACGCGAGCCCTGTGATGGACCATTTTCTGTATCGTGACGGCGCGCTTCACGCCGAGGACGTCCCCGTGGCCGAGATTGCGGCAGAGGTCGGCACGCCCTTCTACCTCTACTCCACGGCGACCCTGACGCGGCATTTCCAGCTGTTCGACGACGCACTCTCCTGGGGGCCGCACATGGTCTGCTACGCGATGAAGGCGGCCTCCAACCAGGCGATCCTGCGGACGCTGGCGGACTGCGGGGCGGGCATGGACGTCGTCTCGGGCGGGGAATATGCGCGCGCCATCGCGGCGGGCGTATCGGGCGACAAGATCGTGTTTTCCGGCGTCGGCAAAACCGAGGAAGAGATGCGCACCGCCCTCTCCGGCGGCATTCGCCAGTTCAACCTCGAGAGCGAACCGGAGATGGAGCGTTTGAACCGCGTCGCCCTCTCCATGGGCGTCGTCGCGCCCGTTGCCGTTCGCGTCAATCCCGACGTTGACGCCAAGACCCATGCCAAGATCGCCACAGGAAAATCCGAGAACAAGTTCGGCATTCCGATCGCGCGTGCCCGCGAGGTCTATGCCCGCATTGCGCAGCTCAAGGGGCTGAGGGCGGTCGGGATCGACGTGCACATCGGCTCTCAGCTCACCGATCTCACGCCCTATCGGCTGGCGTTCGAGAAAGTCGGACAGTTGACGGACGCCTTGCGTGCGGACGGTCATGACATTCAGCGCCTTGATCTGGGCGGCGGGCTGGGTATCCCCTATGCACGTGGCAATGAGGCGCCGCCGCTACCGTCCGAATATGGCGCGCTGATCCGCAAAACCCTGGGCGACAAGGGCTGCGAGATCGAGATCGAGCCGGGTCGGCTGGTGGCCGGGAACGCGGGTATCATGGTCTCCAAGGTCATCTACGTAAAATCCGGGGAGGGTCGCGATTTCCTGATCCTCGACGGCGCGATGAACGATCTGATCCGCCCCGCGATGTATGACGCCTACCACGACATCGTCCCGATCATCGAACCCGAGGCCGGGGTCGAACAGCAGCCCTACGACATCGTCGGCCCGGTCTGCGAATCCGGCGACACCTTTGCCAGACAACGTATGATGCCGCCATTGGGCGAGGGCGATCTGGTCGCCTTCCGCTCTGCCGGGGCCTACGGCGCGGCGATGAGCAGCGAGTATAACACCCGGCCCCTGATCCCCGAGGTTCTGGTCAATGGGCATCAATTCGCCGTCATCCGGCCCCGACCGACCTTTGAGGAAATCATAAATCGCGATACGCTGCCGCCGTGGCTGTAGGGCGACTCCCGCCCCGGCCGTAAGGAGCCGCATGAGCGAGCAGACGATCTTTGCACAGACCATGGCCCGCATTTCGCGGCCCTTGTCCCTGACCCGCGCCGGATTGTTCGCGGAGCGGTTGGCGCGCGCGTTCTGGCCGCTGTGGTCGGTGCTGATCCTCGCGCTCGCCATGCTGATGTTGGGGCTGCATGATGCGGTGCGCGTCGAACTGGTCTGGGGGATCGGTGGCCTCTTGATCCTGGTGGCTCTCGCGGCCCTCATTTGGGGCGTCGTCCGGTTCCGCTGGCCGCGTCGTGAAGAGGCGCTGCTGCGATTGGATGCCTCGCTGTCCGGGCGACCTTTGCAGGCATTGCGCGATGCGCAGACTGTGGGTCGTGGCGATTTCGGGTCCGAAACGCTTTGGCGCGCGCATCAGGCGCGCATGGCCGAACGGGCGAGACAGGCCAAAGCTGTCGAGCCTGATTTGCGCGTCTCGTCGCGCGACGTCTTCGGATTGCGGTTCGTGGCGCTGACGGTCCTGATGGTCGCGCTTTTGTTCGGCTCTTTCTGGCGGGTCGGGTCGGTCGCGGGCATGGCGCCCGGTGGCGGGGCGGCTCTGGCGGCCGGCCCTGCCTGGGAGGGCTGGATCGAGCCGCCGCTTTATACCGGGATGCCGGTGCTCTACCTCGGCGATCTCGACAATGCGATCCGCGTGCCAGAAGGCAGCAAGGCGACCTTGCGCCTTTATGGTGAAGTTGGCGCGCTGAAGGTCGAACAAAGCGTCGGCGAGGCGGGCGAAGCCCCCGCCGCGCCGGCCCAATCCTACGTCATGACGCAGGACGGCGATCTCGCGATCACCGGGCCGGGCGGGGAAAGCTGGCAGGTCAGCCTCAGCCCGGACCTCGCGCCCGAGGTTTCCGTGACCGGTCCGGCGGAATCCAGCCTGCGCGGCGAATTCAAACTGCCTTTCGAGGCAAAGGACGACTATGGGATCGAAACCGGTGAGGCGCTGATCGCGCTTGACCTCGACGCCATCGACCGTCGCTACGGGCTGAGAATGCCACCCGAGCCGCGCGAAGCGGTCCGCCTGCCGTTGCCATTGCCGATTGCCGGGGATCGCACGTCCTTCACGCAGGATCTGATCGAGGATCTGTCGCTGCACCCCTGGGCCAACCTTCCGGTGACTATCACCCTGAGGGCCACGGATGCAGCTGATCAGGTCGGGGCCTCCGCGCCCTTCCACACCCTCCTGTCGGCGCGTCGCTTCTTTGACCCACTGGCCTCTGCGCTGATCGAACAACGGCGCGATCTGTTGTGGAACCGCGACAATGCACGGCGGATCGTGCAGGTGATGAAGGCGATCTCCTGGCAGCCCGAGGGGCTGTTCCGCTCGGAAACCGCCTATCTGCGGATGCGTGTCGTCTTGCGTCGGATGGATACGATCAGCCGGTATGGTCCGCTGAGCGACGATCAGGTTTCCGAGATCGCGCAAGCCCTCTGGGACTTGGCGCTTTTGATTGAGGATGGTGATCTGGACGACGCCCGCGAACGCATGCAGCGCGCGCAGGAGCGTCTGTCAGAGGCGATGAAGAACGGCGCCAGCGACGAAGAGATCGCCCAGTTGATGCAGGATCTGCGCGACGCCACGCAGGATTACATGCGCCAACTTTCACGTGAAGCCGCCGAAGACGGTCAACCCGGCGAAGAGATGACTGCCGAGCAGATGGAAAACGCCATGCGGCTGTCGCAGGACGATCTGCAAGCGATGATGGACCG
This sequence comes from Pseudooceanicola sp., assembly GCA_002709085.1. Lineage (GTDB taxonomy): Bacteria > Pseudomonadota > Alphaproteobacteria > Rhodobacterales > Rhodobacteraceae > Pseudooceanicola. The sequence continues at coordinate 18,431 of PAPR01000031.1, forward strand.
CATTCAGGAATTGATGGAGCAGGGCCGCATGGCCGAGGCGCAGGAAGCCCTCGATCAGCTTCAGCAGATGATGGAGAACATGCGCGTCACGCAGGGGCAGGGCGGGACGGAATCCTCGCCCGGTCAGCAGGCGATGGAGGGTCTGTCCGAGACGCTGCGGGATCAGCAGGGGCTGTCCGATCAGGCGTTTCGCGACCTTCAGGAACAGTTCAATCCAAACAGCAACCCCGGACAGCAGGGCCAGCGGCCCGGCCAAAATCAGGGCCAGCAGCCGGGGCAACAACCCGGCCAGCAGTTCGGTCAGGGCCAAGGCCAGCAGCCCGGGCAGCAGCCGGGGCAAGGTCAGGGACAGCGGCAGGGGCCGGGCCAACAACCGGGCCAGGGTCAGCAACCGGGCGACACAGCGGGCGATCTGGCGCAACGCCAGCAGGCTTTGCGCAATGAATTGAGCCGGCAGCGCGACGCCCTTCCCGGTATGGGCGGTGAGGCCGGACGCGCAGCGCGCGAGGCACTGGATCGCGCCGAAGGGGCCATGCGTGGTGCCGAAGATGCCCTGCGCAGCGACAATCTGGCAGAGGCGATCGACCAGCAGTCCGAAGCAATGGAAGCCCTGCGCGAAGGCATCCGCAACATGGGTGAGGCTATGGCCGAAGAGCAACGCCAGCGCCAAGGCCAGCAGGGCCAAGCTGAGGGCAATGCCGGTGGCGAACGCAATGACCCCCTTGGACGCAGCGCCGGCTCCAATGGCGAAAAGGGCAACCAGCGAGAGATGTTGCAGGACCGCGACGTCTATCGCCGCGCGCTGGAGCTGGAGGAAGAGCTGCGCCGCCGGTCCGGAGACGGCGACCGGCCCGAGGTCGAGCGTGATTACCTCAAACGTTTGCTGGAACGGTTCTGAGGGGCACTGAGGCAGCTCCGGATTGTGGTGGTCTGCGAAGCCGATGGACCGATCGGTATACAAACCGGGTGGCCTGAGCGTCCCGTCTGCAACTGGCAGCCGGTCGATTTGAGTATTTTTGACGAGATGAAGCCGGAGCGGGGCGCTATGCCCGAACGTTCGGTTCGGGTTGGTCCGGGTGAATGGCCGCATCCGTCGTCATGTTTAAGGTTTGGCCGCCCTACCCATCGGTTGTTTGGCATGCGGTGCGGTGAAGCAGCGGCGGATGACGAGCGGCTTCGGTCGTCGGCTAGGCCGCCTGTGTCATCCAACGCGCGGACCGCCGGTGCCTCGTCAGATACCCGCAGGCAGTTCTGCAATGACCGCCGAGCTGACGCCGCGACGGCCTGCGTCAATTCCCTGTCGTCGTCGCGGCCCCGTCCGTGGTCGAGGGCGTCGCGGGTAAGACGGAAGGGTTGGCCGTGGGGTCGGCACTGGGCACCGCCGGGGCTTCTTGTGCCAATTCGTCGAGCTTTTCGGCCAACGTCGCGGCTTGCTTGTCGAGCCAGACACGACCCTGATCGACCGCGTCGACATAGCTTTGCATCGGATCTGCGACCTGCGGAAAAGCCTCCACGATACGCGGAGCCTGGACGTAGACGACGGTCGCGAGGACCAACAGCAGCACGATCAGCAGGAAGCTGCCACGGAAACCGCGCTTTTTCCGAGGGGCGGCCTTGCGGCCCGATCGTGCGTCTTCGGTGCGGATCGTCTCGCCCTTGCGGCGCAGAGAGGAATTGATCTCTTCGATGTCGGGCAGGAGGTTGCGACGGGAGGGGATGGCATCATCCGGGACCGAGGGCGGCTCTGCACGGGCCTCGGGCTTTTCGCGCACGCGCGCCAGGCGGCTGTCGGCAACGCTCTCGCGTCGGGGCGGGGGCGGAGGGGCAGGTTCGCTCAACCCGAGGTCAGGTTGGGACTCCAGCGGGTCGGCAACGCGCGTGCGCTCTTCCAGCTGTGCTTCCTCGCGGAGGATCGATTTGACCTCCGGCGACAGGGGACGGCGTCGCAGGGAAGGACGTTCGGACTGCGGTGACACATCGTCGTCCTCGGCATCGTCGCGGTCGCCGCTGTCGTCCTCATCTTGATCTTCGTCTGCATCAACGGGGGCGGCGTCTTCGGGCCAATCTTCGGTCTCTGCCGCTGGGTCCGCTGTGAGGTCTGGATCCGTGTCCGGCAGATCATCGGGTTCGGGCATGTTATCGGGGTGATACTGATACCAGGTGTCGCCGCAATTTGAGCATTGCACGTCGCGCCCGACTGAGGGGATCACCTCGTCAGGTACTTCGTATTCGGCACCACAGTTGGGGCAAGTCAGTCGCATCGAGCCTCCGCCCACGTTCAAATCTGTTCTATCGCGCGGTATTCTTTAACTTCTATCTAGTTCAAACAAAAACGCAATCACTGGACGATTGCGACCAATTGAAACCTTGCGCGCGTTGGTGCAGAAACATGCAGCAATACGGGGGCGAAATGTGATCGAACTGGACAATGTGGCCTATAGTTACGGAGGGGCAGAGCTGCTGAGCGACGTCTCTCTCAAGCTGGCCCCGGGCTCGTTCCACTTTCTGACCGGACCTTCGGGCGCGGGCAAGACCACATTTCTCAAGCTGTGCTACGGCGCTCTGGTGCCCACGGCGGGACAGGCGCGGATTTTCGATCAGGACGTTCGCGAGATGACGCGCGACGACATTGCGATTTCGCGGCGGCGCATCGGGGTGGTGCATCAGGATTGCCAATTTCTCGACCATGTGTCGATGGCCGAGAACGTCGCGATGCCGCTCAAGGTGGCCGGTCGCGATGTCGCGGCAGAACAGCAAAACCTCGACGATCTGCTTTCGTGGTGCGGGTTGTCCTCGCGCGCGAACGCGCTGCCACCGCAGCTGTCGGGGGGGGAGCGGCAGCGTGCGGCACTGGCCCGTGCGGTGATCCTGTCGCCCGACGTGATCCTGGCGGACGAGCCGACCGGCAATGTAGATTGGGAGATGTCGCAGCGCCTGATCCAACTGCTCGTCGAACTCAACCGCATGGGCAAGACGGTGATGATCGCCTCGCATGACCTCGGCCTGATCCGGGCGACGAAACAGCATGTGCAGGCGCGGGTTTTGCGCATTTCCAACAGACGGTTGCAACTTGCGGGGGCGGACTTGTGAGGATGCCCGCCGCCCTGACCGCGTGGTTGACCGGGGATGCCTCGGCGGACCGCGTGGTGCCGCCGTCGGGTTTTACCGCGCAGCTCACGCTGTTTGCCGCCGGGGTGATGACCTTTCTCACCGTCTTTGCGCTGGCCCTGTCGCTGGCGACCGGGCGGCTGGCCGAACGATGGGGCGATGATCTGGCACGCGCCTCGACCGTGCGTATCTCGGCGCCCGCGGACCAGATGCGCACGCAGACCGCGGCGGCCCTGCGCGTGCTGGAGACGACCGAGGGCGTGGAGAGCGCGCAGGCCCTGTCGGCCGAGGATCAGCAGGCCCTGCTGGCGCCGTGGTTCGGCCCCGACGTGCCGGTTGATGCCCTTCCCGTGCCGCAACTGATCGAGGTAACGGAGAGCGACGGGGGCTTTGACGCCGCCGGTCTGCGTCTGCGCCTCTCGGCGGAAGCGCCGGGCGCGGTGCTCGACGATCATACGCGGTGGCGCAGGCCGCTGGTCGCGGCGGCCAGCCGGTTGCGCACGCTAGGTCTGTTGTCGATCCTGCTGATCGGCGGGGCGATGGCGGCGATGATCACGCTGGCCGCCAACGCCGCGCTGGCCGCGAATTCACAGGTTATCGGCGTTCTGCGGCTGGTGGGGGCCAAGGACCGCTACATAGCGCGCGCCTTTGTGCGTCGCTTTACCCTGCGGGCGCTGATTGGATCGGTGGTGGGCATGATCTGTGGCGCCATCGCGATCCTGTTCCTGCCGGATCAGGGGGAGGTCGGCCTTTTGACCGGATTGGGGTTTCGCGGGATCGAATGGCTCTGGCTACCTTTGCTTCCCCTTGCGGCGGCGGCAGTGGCCTACGGCGCGACAAGGAGGGCCGCGTCCAGAGTTCTGGCAGCATTGCGATGATCCAATATATCCGGTCCCTGGTATTCATCGTGCAGATGTACCTGGCCATGGTGATCTACGCCGTGGCCTTTCTTCCGTTGGTGCTGTGGGACAGGTCCAAGGCCTTTACCGCCGTGCGGGCCTATAGCCAATATGTCCGGTGGAGCGCGCGCTGGATCGTCAACCTCCGCTCCGAGGTGCGCGGCACGGTTCCGCAGGATGAAGTCATCATCGCGTCCAAGCATCAGAGCTTCTTTGACATCATCCTGATTGTCAGCGTCCTGCCACGTCCCAAGTTCATCATGAAATCCAGCCTGCGCTATGCGCCGATCCTTGGCTGGTACGCAGAGCGGATCGGCTGCGTCCCGGTCAATCGGGGCAAGCGTACGCAGGCGATCCGTCAGATGATGGAGGGTGTGACGGCGGGCGATGCCCCGGCAGGCCAGCTGGTGATCTTTCCCCAGGGCACCCGCGTCGCGCCGGGTGCCTATCTGCCCTATAAGGTCGGCACCGCCGTGATTTATGCCACCACGGGGCAAAGCTGCGTTCCGGCGGCGACCAACGTCGGTGTCTTCTGGCCGCGCAAGGGCATTCTGCGCAAACCCGGTCTGGCTGTGGTGGAATTCCTGCCCCCCATCGCGCCGGGATTGGAACGGCAGGCCTTCCTGACCCGGCTGGAGCAGGACGTCGAGGTCGCCAGTGACCGCTTGATGGCAGAGGGCGGCATGGCCAACGATGTCCAGCCGACACGTATCTGATTTGGCGCGGCCTGATTTGGCACGGAATGTGATGTTGCGGGAGGAGCTGGTTGTTGGAACGGCTAGACGCATGGGCGCCTGATGGGCCTTGCGGCTGGCGGCAGAACAGGTTCGCCGCCGCCCTCGATACCGAGGCGACCGGAACGGGCGGAGCCGCCCCCGGCGATGCAATACACCGCCGGGATTAGCAGTTACTCAAGCGTGGATCGCGCCGTCACCGCAGGCGAGCGCGGCTTCGCGCACCGCTTCGGAGTAGGTCGGATGGGCGTGGCAGGTCAGCGCCAGATCCTGCGCCGAGGCCCCGAATTCCATCGCCACGCAAACCTCGTGGATCAGATCGCCCGCTGCCGGGCCGACGATATGCGCGCCGAGAATGCGATCCGTGTCCTTGTCCGCGAGGATTTTGACAAAGCCGTCGCCGGCAAAGATCGCCTTGGCGCGCGCGTTCCCCATGAAGGAGAACTTGCCGACCTTGTAGGCCTGTCCGGCCTCTTTCAATTGCTCTTCGGTCTGGCCGACCGCGGCCACCTCGGGGTGGGTGTAGATCACGCCCGGGATCACGCCGTAGTTCACGTGGCCATGTTTACCGGCCAGAACTTCGGCCACTGCCATGCCTTCGTCTTCGGCCTTGTGGGCGAGCATCGGGCCGGGGATCGCATCGCCGATGGCGTAGATGCCTTTGACGTTGGTGGCCCAGTGTTCGTCGGTCTTGATCTGGCCGCGCTCTGTCAGCTCAACTCCGAGGTCCGAAAGGCCAAGGCCGTCGGTATAGGGTTTGCGCCCGGTGGCGATCAGGACGGTATCGGCGTCCAGAATGTGGTCGCTGTCGTCCTTGCGCAGCTTGTAGCTGAGCTTGGCCTTGGCGCGCGCGACCTCCACCGATTGCACAGCGGCACCGAGGATGAACTCCATTCCCTGTTTCTTGAGAAGTTTCTGAAGGCTGCGCTGAACCTCCTTGTCCATGCCCGGCGTGATATGGTCGAGGAATTCGATCACCGTGACCTTGGTGCCGAGCCGGGCGTAGACCGACCCCATCTCAAGCCCGATGACGCCCGCGCCGACCACGACCATGCTCTTGGGGACCTTGCCAAGGGCAAGCGCGCCGGTGGAGGAGACGACGGTCTTCTCGTCGATCTCGATGCCGGGCAGGGCGCTCGGCTCAGAGCCGGAGGCGATGATGATGTGCTTGGCCTCGTGGACCTCGTCCCCGACCTTGACCTTGCCGGCCTCGGGGATGGAGCCCCAGCCTTTCAGCCAGTCGATCTTGTTCTTCTTGAACAGGAACTCGATCCCGCCGGTGTTGCTGTCCACGACCGACTGCTTGTAGTCCTGCATGACGGGCCAGTCGACGGTCGGTGTCTTGCCCTTCAGCCCCATGGTGGCAAAATTGTGCTCGGCCTCGTGAAGCTGATGCGTCGCATGCAGCAGCGCCTTGGAGGGGATGCAGCCGATGTTGAGACAGGTCCCGCCGAGGGTCTCGCGACCTTCCACGCAGGCGGTCTTGAGGCCAAGCTGGGCACAACGGATGGCGGCGACATAGCCGCCGGGGCCGGAACCGATCACGATCACATCGTAGGATGCCATGGGGTTACTCCTTAATCAGTAGACTTGTATGCGGTTGCCCGGGGAACAGGGGCGCTGCCCCTCCTGGTCGTTCCGACCAGTTCACCCCGGAGTATTTGAGACGAGATGAAGATCATACGAGCGCCGCGAGGATCATCAGGGCGGTCGCCGCCAACCCGACGATCCAGATCACACTGCGCCAGGGCACCCATCCAAAGGCATAGGCGGGCACGTAGAGCACACGCGCGACGAGGTAGACCCATGCGCAGGCGGTGGTAAAGGGCGTCGACTGCTCCAGAAGCGTGACGACGACGACCGCGAGGGTGAAGAGGATCAGTGCCTCGAAGTGATTGTTCATCGCGCGAAAAATCCGGCCGGTGCGTGGGCTGACCTGTTCGAAGAGCGTGCCGCCAAGGCGGGCGGGATCACGCGGTGCTCATCCTTCGGCTTCTCCTCAACCGACAACAC
>PAPR01000032.1 GCA_002709085.1 Pseudooceanicola sp.
CCGCCTGTTGGCCGTGCTGGAGACGATGGACAACGGCAAGCCGATCCGCGAAAGCCGCGACATCGACATCCCGCTGGTGGCACGGCATTTCTATTATCACGCCGGGCTGGCCCAACTGATGGAGAGCGAGGCACCGGGGATGGAGCCGCATGGCGTTTGCGGTCAGGTGATCCCGTGGAACTTCCCCCTCTTGATGCTGGCGTGGAAGGTCGCGCCCGCAATTGCCGCGGGAAATACGGTGGTGCTGAAACCGGCGGAGTACACATCGCTGACGGCGCTGTGTTTCGCCGATATCTGCCGGCAGGCGGGCATGCCGCCGGGGGTCGTGAACATCGTCACGGGGGATGGTCGGGTCGGCGAGATGATCGTCGGGCACGAGGGTGTCGACAAGGTCGCCTTTACCGGCTCGACCGAGGTGGGCCGCCGCATTCGCGAAGCGACCGCCGGGCAAGGCAAGGCGTTGACCTTGGAGCTGGGCGGCAAGGGGCCATACGTCGTCTTTGACGATGCCGATCTCGACAGCGCGGTCGAGGGGCTGGTCGATGCGATCTGGTTCAATCAGGGTCAGGTTTGCTGTGCCGGATCGCGTCTCCTGGTGCAGGAAGGCGTCGCGGAGCGGTTCCACGACAAGCTGAAGGCCCGCATGGACACGCTGCGCATGGGCGCGCCGCTGGACAAATCCATCGATGTCGGCGCGATCGTCGATCCCGTGCAGCTAGAGACGATCCGCGAGATGGTTGACGCGTCCGGCGGCGAGGTTCATCGCGCCGCCTGTCCCGTGCCGGAGGGGTGTTTCTATCCGCCGACGCTGATCACCGGCCTCGCGCCTTCGGATCGGTTGATGCAGGAGGAGGTCTTTGGCCCCGTCCTGGTGTCCTGCACCTTCCGCACGCCGGACGAGGCGGTTCAACTGGCCAACAACACGCGCTACGGGCTGGCGGCGTCGGTCTGGACCGAAAACCTGAACCTTGCGCTTGGTGTCGCGCCCCGGCTCGTCGCGGGCGTCGTCTGGGTCAACGGCACCAACATGTTCGACGCGGCCGCCGGGTTCGGTGGGACGCGGGAAAGCGGGTTCGGTCGCGAAGGCGGATGGGAAGGGCTGGCCGCCTATTTGCGCCACTCGGGCAAGGGCAAAGCATTGCAACCTGTCGCCGCGATGCCGGGCAAGCCCGATCAACCGAGCGGTGGGGCGCTGGACCGGACGGCCAAGAACTACGTCGGGGGCAAGCAGGCCCGCCCGGACGGCGGCTATTCCCGCGCTGTTTATAACGCGAAGGGGGCTTTGCTGGGCCATGTCGGCATCGGCAATCGCAAGGATATTCGCAACGCGGTCGAAGCCGCGCAGGGGGCTAAGGGTTGGTCTGGTACCACGGGGCATTCGCGGGCGCAGATCCTGTTCTACGCCGCTGAGAACCTTGAGGCGCGCGCGGATGAGTTCGCGGCACGGATCGACGCGATGACAGGTGGGAAATCTGGCAAGTCCGAGGTCGCGGAGAGCGTCGCGCGCCTCTTCACCTACGGCGCATGGGCGGACAAGTACGCGGGCGATCTGCGCTCGGTCCCGATCCGCGGCATGGCGCTGGCGGTACGCGAACCGGTCGGCGTTATCGGGGTGCTTTGCCCGGATGAAGTGCCTTTGCTGGGCCTCATCTCAGCCATGGCACCGGCGATCGCCATGGGCAATCGGGTGATTCTGGTGCCCTCGGGACCCTACCCGCTGGCGGCGACGGATTTCTATCAGGTGCTGGAGACCTCGGACCTGCCGGGCGGCGTGGTCAATATCGTGACGGGCGCGCATGGCGAGTTGGCTAGCACGCTCGCGGCGCATCTCGACGTCGACGCGGTGTGGAGCTTTTCCTCCACCGACCTGTCGCAAGAGATCGAAGCGCGGAGCGCGGGCAACCTGAAACGGACATGGGTGAACAATGCGATGGCGCGGGACTGGTCGGGTGCCGCGGGCGAAGGGCGCGCGTTTCTCGATCAGGCAACCGAGGTCAAGACGGTCTGGGTCCCTTACGGCGAATAGGTTGGGGGCGTGCCACGACCTGGACACACGGATTGCGGGCCTGCGTGAGAATAAGCCGACGTCATGAGACGTCGTAGACAAAGGGGGCACCCCTGACCTCAAGTCTGAACGCCCCTAGGCCACCATGCCGGGTGACGCGATGGACAGCCTCGCGAAGCCGCCCTAGGCTGAGCGTTGAACAGGGAGAACCAAGATGAAACTGTACTATACGACCACGTCACCCTTCGCTCGCAAGGTGCTGGCGGTGGTTCACGAATCCGGGCTGCTCGACAAGATAGAGCTGGCGCCCATGACGCCCTCTCTCAGCGCGCCCGATCCGAGGCTCACCGCCAGCAATCCGCTAGGTAAAATTCCGACCCTGGTGCGCGATGACGGACCGGCGATTTATGACAGCCGGGTGATCACACGTTACCTCGACCATATCGCAGGTGGCACCCTCTATCCCGAAGCGCGAATCTGGGACGTGCTCACGCTGGAAGCAACGGCCGACGGCGCGATAGAGGCGGCCGTTTTGATGATCTACGAAGCACGGGTGCGGGCACCCGAGATGGTCTCCGAGGAGTGGGTCGAAGCCCAGTCCGCCAAGGCGATGCGGTCGGTGCAGGCTGTCAACGATCGCTGGATGGGCCATTTGGCAGGACCGCTCGACGCCGGACAGATCGCCATTGGCTGCGCGCTCGGCTATCTTGATTTTCGCTTTGACGACCGGGGCTGGCGAAACTCATGCCCCGACCTTTCGCGGTGGTACGAGGGATTCGCAGCCCGCCCGTCGATGCTCGCGACCGTGCCAAAAGTCTGATCGATCCATTGCAGCGTTCAGTCGTGTGGGTGGTGGCGCGCCGCGATCAGCGCTGCGCCGCCCTCAGAAGCTGAAGCCGACGCCGACGTTCACCGCATTGGTGACAATCCGGGTGTTCAAGGTGCCCCCACCGGCGAGGTCGGCCGTATTTTCCGACCATGTGAACTGGTATTCACCGAAAACTGACCAATCTTCGTTGATGGCGTATTTTGCACCGGCGGAAAGACGCACCGCGGGTCCCGTGACCTGATATCCAAAGGTTCGGTTAGTGCCTTCGGTGACATCCACATGGGGCATCGCGATCCCGACGCCGCCGCTGACATAGGGGGTGACGCGTTCGCCCCACATGCCCGGCCAGCGCCGTGAGACGTTGGCGGTGATGATGTTCAGCCCGTCGGTGAATTCCAATCGCGAAAAGCCCGCAGGCATGTCACCAGCCGGCGCATAGGCTTTCTCGTGGCTGAATTCGAGACCAAAGCCGATGTTGCTGGGCTGCCACCAAGTCGCCCGTGCGCCATAATAGGCTGGCAACTCAAAGCTTTTGCCTTCCCAGCCGATGAGGTTGTTGAACGGTGTGCTCCCCGAGGAGGCGCCGCGCGTCCCGGTTACCCGGCTATGGGGCGAGGTCTGGTAGCCGGTGTAGAAATTCAGCTCCACCTCCGCCAGTGCGGGTTGCGCCGCCAAGGCTGCCGTGCTGAGAACGGCGGCGGGAAAGAGTGTCTTAAAGAACTTGGACATTTAGCGGGCTCACGATTACAGATAACGAGGCATGGGACTGATCGGTTCTTACATGCAATGTAGGCACATTCAGGCGAAGCTCAAGCGCGACAGATGATCACCCCCCGCCGGTCAAACGCCATTGTATGCTGGACGAGGCGAAAAACCGCCGTTAAACACCGCCTCGGACCGGCAGAGCCATCGCGCTCGGCCCCAAGATTCATATCTGGCCGCCAGGGCCAAAGGATGGAGCAAACCTCGTGTCCCACGCAGACGATCACGAAGGCACCCGGAGGGATTTCCTCTACTACGCCACCGCAGGCGCGGGTGTTGTCGCTACAGGCGCCGCTGTCTGGCCGCTTGTGAACCAGATGAACCCTTCGGCGGATGTCGCGGCGCTTGCCTCCATCCGCGTGGACGTGTCCGGCATCGAGCCGGGGACGCAGCTGACGGTCAAGTTCCTCGGCAAGCCGGTGTTCATCCGCCGCCGCACCCCGGACGAGATCGAAGCGGCCAAGGCCGTGGACGTCAGCGCCCTGCCCGACCCCGAGGCGCGCAACGCCAACCTCGACGAAGGCATTCCGGCAACCGACGACAACCGCGCCTTGCAGCCCGAGGGCGAGGCCTCTGAGGAATGGCTGGTCATGATGGGTGTCTGCACCCACCTCGGCTGCGTTCCGCTGGGCAATGGCGCCGGTGACTTTGGCGGGTGGTTCTGCCCCTGCCACGGGTCGCACTACGACACCGCAGGCCGCATCCGCAAAGGCCCTGCACCAGAAAACCTGCCCGTCCCCGTTGCCCGCTTTGAGGGCACAGAGATCGTTCTGGGCTGAGGGAGGTAACAATGTCCGGTATTCCGCACGACACATACGAACCGAAGTCCTCGGGCGCAAAGTGGCTTCATTCCCGCCTGCCCGTCATCGGCCTTCTGTACGACACCCTGATGATTCCGACGCCGAAAAACCTGAACTGGTGGTGGATCTGGGGTATCGTCCTGACCTTTTGCCTGGCGCTGCAGATCGTCACCGGGATCATCCTGGTGATGCATTACACGCCGCATGTTGATCTGGCCTTTGCCAGCATCGAACACATCATGCGCGATGTACGGGGTGGGCATTTCCTGCGCTACCTGCATTCCAACGGCGCGTCACTGTTCTTCTTTGCCGTCTATATCCATATGTTCCGCGGGTTGTTCTACGGGTCCTACAAGGCCCCGCGTGAGATCACCTGGATCATCGGCATGATCATCTACCTGTTGATGATGGCGACCGGCTTCATGGGCTACGTTTTGCCCTGGGGGCAGATGTCCTTCTGGGGGGCGACCGTGATCACCGGGCTGTTCGGGGCAATCCCGTTCATCGGGGAATCGCTGCAGACCTTCCTGCTGGGCGGCCCCGCGGTGGACAACGCCACGCTGAACCGCTTCTTCTCGCTGCACTACCTGTTGCCCTTCGTCATCGCGGGTCTCGTGGTCGTGCACATCTGGGCCTTCCATTCGACCGGCAACAACAACCCCACGGGTGTTGACGTGCGCAAGGGCTCCAAGGAAGAGGCCGAGAAGGACACCCTGCCGTTCTGGCCCTACTTCGTGATGAAGGACCTCTTTGCGCTGGCCGTGATCCTCGTCGTCTTCTTTGCGATCGTCGGGTTCATGCCGAACTTCCTCGGCCACCCGGACAACTACATCGAGGCGAACGCGCTTGCGACACCGGCGCATATCGTGCCCGAATGGTACTACCTGCCATTCTACGCGATCCTGCGGGCCTTCACCTCGGATGTCTGGGTCGTGATGGCACTGAACTGGATCACCGGGGGCATCATCGACGCCAAGTTCTTTGGCGTGCTGGCGATGTTCGGGGCGATTGCCGTGATGGCGCTGACCCCCTGGCTCGACACCTCCACCGTGCGCTCGGGCAGGTTCCGCCCGATGTTCAAGTGGTGGTACGCGCTGCTGGTCATCGACTTCATCGTGCTGATGTGGGCTGGCGCCATGCCGGCAGAGCCACCGTACTCGACCATATCGCTGATCGGTGCGACCTACTGGTTCGCCTACTTCCTCGTGATCCTGCCACTGCTTGGTGTGATCGAGAAACCCCTGGCCCAGCCTGCGACCATTGAAGACGACTTCAATGCGCACTACGGCCCCAAGACGCCCGCAGAATAAGGAAGGACAGAGATCATGTTCCGCAAGTTCACTCTCTCTGCCCTTGCAGCACTGGCCATGACGGTCGGTGCGGCACATGCGGCAAGCGAAGAAGGCCATGTCGAAGACGTGGACTTCTCTTTCGAAGGGCCGTTCGGGGCCTTCGACCAGATGCAGCTTCAGCGCGGTCTTCAGGTCTACACCGAGGTCTGCGCCGCCTGTCACGGGCTGCGCTACGTGCCGATCCGGACCCTTGCCGACGAAGGCGGTCCGCATCTGCCCGAAGATCAGGTCCGCGCCTATGCGGCCCAGAACTTCGAAACCTTCGACCCCGAGCTGGATGATTTCCGGGCGGCAACCCCGTCGGATCACTTCCCCGCCTCGAACGACGCCAACGCGCCGGACCTGTCGCTGATGGCCAAGGCGCGCGCTGGCTTCCACGGCCCCTATGGTCTGGGGATCAACCAGTTCGTCAACGGCATCGGCGGCCCGGAATACATCGTCAGCCTGCTGGCCGGCTATACTGGCGAGACCAAGGAAGAGGCCGGTACCACGTTCTACGGCAACACCGCCTTTCCGGGTGGCTGGATCGCGATGCCCCCGCCGCTGGTGGGCGATGACGTGACCTATGCCGATGGCCACGAGGCCGATGTGCACCACGAGGCCGAAGACCTCGCCGCCTTCCTCATGTGGGCAGCAGAGCCGCATATGATGGCGCGCAAGCATGCGGGCTTCGTGGCGGTGCTGTTCCTGACGCTGCTGGCCGTGTTGCTCTACCTCACGAACAAGCGTCTCTGGGCCCCCCACAAGCGGCGCAACCACGAAGCCTGAAGGCGCTTCGTTTGACATTTTTGAAACCCCGCCCTCACCGGCGGGGTTTTTATGTTCACTGAACGGCGACGCCTGATCGCGCCTGCGTCTGCTACGCGCCGAAGCCGACGTCAGGGACGGCACCCGTGTCGTCCGTTCGCGCATTCCGCGAGTCACTCGGAACGGCGCAATTGCACCTGCAAGTGGGATCGGGTAGGCCAGCCAAGACGTTAAGTGAAAGGCTGCCGCGATGTCCCTCAACAGCTTTGGTCATCTGTTCCGGGTCACCACCTGGGGCGAAAGTCACGGCCCCGCGCTTGGCGCGACCGTCGATGGTTGCCCCCCCGGCGTGGCGATTGACGAGGCCATGATTCAGACTTGGCTGGATCAGCGCAAACCCGGTCAGAACAAATACACCACGCAGCGCCAGGAGGCCGACCAGGTCGAGATCCTCTCGGGCGTGTTCGAAGGGCGCACCACCGGCACCCCGGTGCAACTGATGATCCGCAACACCGACCAGCGCTCCAAGGACTATTCCGAGATCGCCGAGAAGTTTCGCCCCGGTCACGCCGACATCACCTATTGGCAGAAGTACGGGATCCGGGATTATCGCGGCGGCGGGCGTTCCTCTGCCCGCGAAACGGCCGCCCGTGTCGCTGCCGGAGGGCTGGCCCGCGCCGCTCTGCGCCATCTCGCGCCCGAGGTGTCGATCACCGGCTACATGGTTCAGATGGGCCCGCACAAGATCGACCGCGAACGGTTCGACGCGGATGAGATCGCCCGGAACCCGTTCTGGGTACCCGATGCGGTGGCTGCAGGTGACTGGGCGACCTACCTCGACGGCTTGCGCAAATCGGGCAACTCGGTCGGTGCCATCATCGAAGTGGTCGCGCAGGGCGTACCTGCGGGTCTCGGCGCGCCGGTCTATGGCAAGCTCGACACAGACCTTGCCGCTGCGATGATGTCGATCAACGCCGTCAAGGGCGTTGAGATCGGCGAAGGTATGGGGGCCGCCGAATTGACAGGCGAGGCGAACGCCGACGAAATCTTCATGGGGAATGACGGCCAGCCGGTCTATTCCTCGAACCACGCGGGCGGTATTCTGGGCGGGATTTCGACCGGCCAGGAGGTCGTCGTGCGCTTCGCGGTCAAGCCAACGTCCTCCATCCTCAAACCCCGCCAGACCATCACCAAGTCCGGCGAAGCCACCGAGATCATCACCAAGGGACGCCACGATCCCTGCGTCGGGATCCGCGCGGTCCCTGTGGGCGAAGCGATGATGGCCTGCGTGATCCTAGATCACCTGCTGTTGCATCGCGGCCAGATTGCGGACGCTGGGGGGCGGATCGGCTAAGGCCGTGTTCGACATCCTTTCCATTACGTTACCGATCTTTTCGATCATACTCGTCGGCTACGTCGTCGTCCGTTTCGGCCCGCTGACGTCGGGCCACATGCGCGCGCTTGGCGAGTTCACCATGCTGGTGTCCCTGCCCTGCGCCTTGTTTCACGCCGTGGCGACGCGCAGTTTTGGCGAGGTGGTGAACCCCTCTTACCTGATCACGCTGGCCCTGGCCGGGCTGGCCTCCCAGGCGACGATATGGACTGTTGTGCGGTTCCAGAATGTCGGGCCAATGCGCCGCGCCCTGGGGGTTCTGTCCGCGGCCACACCGAACACCGCATTTCTCGGCTATCCGATATTTTTGCTGGTCATTCCAGAGCATGCCGGCCCGGTCGTCGCGATGAACCTGCTGATCGAAAACCTGTTGTTGACGCCGATTGGCCTTTTGCTGATCGGACGCGCCGACAGCCAGGGCCAGGCGATTTCACAGGGGCGGTTGTTTTTGCGAACGATTTTGTCGGTCCTGCGTCGACCCTTGATCATAGGCCTGCTGCTGGGGTTCGCGGTTCTGGTGCTGGGCGTGTCACCGCCAGAAGAATTGACACGGTTCACCGCATTATTGGGACAGGCTGCGGCGCCAGTGGCCCTTGTGGTGATCGGAGGATCCCTCGTCGGATTGAACCTCAGGGGCGATTTGTCCCTCGCCGCCCAGATCGCAGCTGTTAAGATGATCGTGCATCCGGCGATGGTAGCCTTGGTGCTGTCGGGCCTCGCGATCATCGGATTGCCGCATCTTGATCGCGAACTCGTGGTTGGCGCGCTATTGACCGCCAGCCTGCCAATGTTCGCGTCCTTTATCCTTTTCGGGCAGGAGGCAGGACACGAAGGCCTGGCCTCTCTGGCGGTGATGATCTCGACCTGCCTGTCATTCGCGACGATCAATCTGGCGCTGCTGATCCTGCTGTAGATTGACCGAATCTTTACCTGAGCGTGGCAGTTTGGCGCTGTCAGCCATGGGAGGAACTGCGGATGCATGATGCAAGTGACCTGAGGGAGGTGCGCTCTACCGGGCGAGTCGTCTTTCTTACGGTCGTGATCGGCGCGGTTGCTCTCATCGGGGAATGGGGGCTGAAGCTCTTTCCACTCTCCTTGATGTACAGCCTCGCGCCGCCGCCTTCAGAGCTTGCCCTCCCGGCCCCGGTGGCGGTCTCCCGATTGCCACGAATGGTCAGGCCGCCGCCCCGGACCGCCGGTACGGGCGATAGGGAGGGCGGCGAAGAGCAAACCTGAACAGGTCTCAGAGAGGCGCCTGCCACCCAACAGGCGCAGCTCGCAATGAAGACCCTTGGCAAGACGCGGGACCGTCAGACCTTTGCCGGTATCGGTGCCGTGGGTTCTTGCTTGGACAGTTGAACGGCCAGAATGCCAAAGGCAATGATGGCCGCCCCAACGAGGTCCAGCAGGCTCACTGCCTCACCCAGCACAATGGCCGCGATAATGACACCGAAGAACGGGTTGAGGAAATGAAACGTCGCCGCCCGGATCGCACCGATCTGATTGACGAGGACGAACCACGTCAGGGTTGCGAGAAAACCGGGCACGATCGTGGCATAGGTAAAGGCCAGCACCAACTCGGTCGTCCAATTGACCTCCCAGCTCTCAAAGGCCAGCGCCACGACAGACAGGACCGCGCTTCCGACCAGCATCTGCAGCCCGACGATCATCAACAGGTTGCCGCCCCCACTTGCGCCGCGAACGGCCAGGGTAGCAACCGTCAGCGCCAGCGTCCCGACGATACAGGCAAGGATTCCGACGTAGTCCGCGCCGCCGGTCAATCGGCTGCCCATGATCAGCACGACGCCCCCGATCCCCATAAGCAGGCCGAGGATTGCCAGCGGTCGCAACCTGTCGCCCAGGAAAACCCAGCCAGCCAGACCGACGAAAAGCGGCATGGCAGCGGCAATGATCGCAGCCAGTGAGGCCTCGATCGTCTGCATGGCGTAAAAGAAGAAGCCGAGGTAGAGGGCGTTCTGGCAAACGCCGAAAATGAAGGTTGATCGCCATTGGACCCGCGACAACTTCCACGTCTGGCCGAAGGCCCGGGCGATGAAGATGCCCAAGAGGCCCGAAAACAGAAAGCGGACTGCCAGCGCCGTTATCGGAGGCGCGTCCAGGACGATCATCCGCGCCGACGTAAAGGCCGAGGACCACATCAGCGCGAAAGCCAGTCCCAACCCGATTGCACGCAGATCCATTGTCGTCTCCTGTCAGCCCCGGCGAAAACCGGAAAGGGCCGCCACTCCGGGCGACCCTTTCGAAATTCAGGACCGGGGGCAACCCCGCAACGGTCCCGCATGGCACAAACTCAGGCGTTCACGCTGTCCTTGAGAGCTTTCGCAATCGTGACCTTGACCACCTTGTCGGCCTCTTTCTTGATTTGCTCATTGGTGGCGGGGTTGCGCACCATCCGCTCGGGACGCTCACGGCAATAAAATTTGCCCACGCCGGGGATCGCGACCGCGCCGCCACCGGCGACTTCGTTGGTGATCACATTGGCCAACGCGTCGAGCGCCGCACTGGCCGCTTTCTTGTCGGTATCCATTTCTTCGGCCAGAGCAGCCACCAGCTGGGTCTTTGTCATCGGTTTTGCCATTTCTGGTCTCCTTGAGTGTGCCCGATCAGTTGGGCTTGATGTTGCGAATTTAACCGGATGTAGTGGGGCGGCACAAGAAATTGTAAGGACGTTTACCCCAATAAATGCAGGTTTTTCGCGAATTCCGGATCAAAGGAACGCCGTTTCGTCGAAAGAGCGCAGTTTCCGGCTGTGAATCCGCGCCAGGGGCATCTCGCGCAGCATTTCCATGGCGCGAATCCCTATCATCAGATGGCGCGACACCTGGGTCTTGTAAAAGTCGCTGGCCATGCCGGGCAATTTCAGTTCCCCATGCAGAGGCTTGTCCGACACGCAGAGTAAGGTGCCGTAGGGTACGCGAAACCGGAATCCGTTTGCCGCGATCGTCGCGCTTTCCATGTCCAGCGCGACCGCGCGGGATTGCGACAAGCGTTGCACGGGGCCCGATGTTTCGCGCAATTCCCAGTTCCGGTTATCGAGGCTCGCGACGGTCCCGGTGCGCATGATCCGCTTCAGATCGTAGCCCTCCAGCTGGGTCTCGGCCTCTACCGCGTCTTCCAGCGCAATCTGGATTTCGGCGAGCGCGGGAATAGGCACCCAGGCGGGCAGGTCGTCATCCAGCACCTTGTCCTCGCGCAGATAGGCATGGGCGAGGACGAAATCCCCGAGGGACTGCGAACTGCGCAGACCCGCGCAATGGCCGACCATGATCCAGGCGTGCGGACGCAGGACCGCGATATGGTCCGTCGCGGTCTTGGCGTTGGAGGGGCCGACACCGATGTTGACCAGCGTGATCCCCGCACCGCCCGCGCGTTTCAAATGATAGGTCGGCATCTGCGGCATCCGCGGCGAGGCGGGCAGATCGCCCAGTGGATCGGTGATCTCGGCATTGCCGGTGGAGACGAAAGACGTGTAGCCGCTGGACTTGTCAGCCAGCATCCGGCGCGCATAGCTTTCAAATTCGCTGACGTAGAACTGATAGTTGGTAAAGAGGACATGGTTCTGGAAATGCCGTGGGTCCGTCGCGGTGTAATGCGCCAGACGCGCCAGCGAATAGTCGATCCGTTGCGCGGTGAACGGGGCCAGTGGCGCGGCCTCGCCCGGTTGGGTGACATGGGTGCCGTTGACAATATGATCGTTGGTGGTGTTCAGATCCGGCACATCGAACACGTCACGCAGCGCAAAATCCGCCGCGCCCTCCTGCGGGATCGTGATGTCGTCATTTCCAGCCACGGCGAAATGAACCGGCATCGGCGTTGAGGACAGACCGACCGTGATCGGCGCGTCGTGGTTGCCAATCAACAGGTCCAACTGCTGTTCGAGATAATTCGCGAACATGTCGGGCCGCGTGATCGTCGTCGCATAGGTACCGGGTGCCGGCACGTACCCAAAGGAGAGGCGACTATCCACCTTTGAAAAGCTGATCGTGGTGATCCGTACTTCGGGATAATAGGCACGCACACGCCCCTCAGGGCGACCGTCGCGCATGGCCCTGTTGAACTCGGTCTGCAAAAAAATCGTCGCTTGGTCATAGAGCGCAATCAATCGCGCCACGGCGGCACGTGCATCCCGAAAGTCTTCGGGCGCCGGGGCGTCGGGGGTCAGGATCGTCATGGGCTACTCCGCTCGTTTTCCCAACTGTGCGGCAGATCGCGCAGAACGCAAGGGGTCCCGCGCCGTCAAACGCCGTTAAATAAGGCCCTCGCTGGCGAAAAGCGTCTTCAGATCGGCCTCAGGCCGCGCGCCAAAGTGCGAAATCACTTCGGCCGCCGCGACGCACCCCATGCGACCAGAGCGCGAAAGGTCCGCGCCGGTCGCCAGACCGTAAAGGAACCCCGAAGCAAAGAGGTCCCCCGCCCCGGTCGCATCGACCGGCGTGACTTCGCGCACCGAAACATTGGCCCGCTCGTGGCCCTTCATGATCACCACGTCCTTGCCGGAGCGCGTGCAGACGATCAGCCCGCTGTCGCCAGCAGCGAGGTCCAGCGCCTCGGTCAGGTCTTCGGTCTGATAGAGAGACTTCCACTCGTGTTCATTGCCGATGACGTAGTCCAGCTCCTTCACCAGCTTGCGGAAATCGTCGCGATGGCGATCAACGCAGAACGGGTCTGACAGGGCAATTCCGGCCATGCCCCCGGCGGACCGCGTCAGACGGGCGGCGGTCTCGAAGGCCTGCTTTCCCTTGTCCTTGTCATAGAGGTAGCCCTCAAGAAACAGGATTCGCGCCTGATTGCAGACATCTTCGGGGACGTCGTCCGGCCCGACTTCGGAAGAAATGCCGAGGTAGGTGTTCATCGACCTCTCACCGTCCGGGCTGACAAAGATCATGGAGCGCGAGGACGGCAGATCGCCCCCTGCCACGGGGTCGTTCGGACAGTCCGTCCCCGCAGCGCGGGTTTCCTCGACATAGGCGCGACCGATCTCGTCGTCGCAGACCTTGCCGATAAACGCCGCCTTCAGCCCCAGGTTGCCGACGCCCGCCACAGTATTCGCCACGGACCCGCCGGGAATACGGCGATGCTCGCCCATGGCCGCGAACAACATGTCCGAGCGGTCCTTTTCAATCAGTTGCATGATGCCTTTTTGAATGGCCATCTCGGTGAGGAAATCATCCTCGACCGGGGCGATCATATCCATCACGGCGTTGCCGATACCGATTACGTCATATTTCACAGGGTCTTGTCCTCATATTCGCATAGGTCGCGGATCAGGCAGGCCGCGCATTTGGGTTTACGGGCGACGCAAGTGTAGCGCCCGTGAAGGATCAGCCAGTGGTGGGCGTGATGCTGGTATTCGGCGGGAATGTTGTCCTCGATAGCGCGTTCGACCGCGTCGACATCCTTGCCCGGCGCGATGCCCGTACGATTGCCAACGCGAAAGATATGGGTATCGACCGCCTGCGCCGGATGGTGCCACCACATGTTCAGCACCACGTTCGCCGTCTTGCGCCCGACCCCCGGCAGAGATTGCAGCGCAGCGCGGGAGGACGGGACTTCGCCATCATAAAGGTCGACGAGAATGCGCGACATCTTGATGACGTTCTTCGCCTTTTGGCGGAACAGCCCGATCGTCTTGATGTGCTCGGTCAGCCCTTCTTCTCCGAGGGCCAGCATCTGTTCCGGCGTGTCCGCGATTTTGAACAGCGCGCGCGTGGCCTTGTTGACCCCGGCATCGGTGGCCTGTGCAGAGAGAGCGACCGCAACGACCAGCGTATAGACGTTGACGTGCTCCAGCTCTCCTTTGGGTTCAGGTTCGGCGCCGTGAAAGCGGGCGAATATCTCTTTGAGGACTGGATAGGGCAGTTGCTTGGCCATGGCGGCGGTTATTGCCTGTAAACCGAGGTCGGGCAAGCGGATCGGCCCGTTTTCGCATGATCCGGGTCGCGGGACGTCGCCGTGGCGCGTAGAATGGATGGAAAGAGGACCCCTCGCCATGCTTCAGACCGAGACCGAACAGGGCTATCACTACCACGTCATACGTCGCGCCATCGAGATGATCGACGCGGCCGATGGTCCGCTGTCCCTGGACGAGCTTGCCGCGCAGATGGGGATGAGCGCGGCGCATTTCCAGCGGATTTTCTCGGCCTGGGTCGGCGTCAGTCCGAAACGGTTTCAACAATACCTCGCGCTCGGCCACGCCAAGGCCCTGCTGACAGAACGGTTCTCGACCCTGGAGGCCGCCGCGGGCGCAGGCCTGTCGGGCAGCGGTCGGTTGCATGATCTCTTCCTGAGATGGGAGGCAATGAGCCCCGGCGAATTTGCCAAAGGCGGCAAGGGGCTGCGTCTGCGTTACGGCTGGCTGCCCTCGCCATTTGGCGAAGCCCTCGTGATGGGCACGGATCGCGGCCTTTGCGGTATCGGCTTTGTGGAAGAGATGGGGCGCGGCCCGGTCTGGGACGACCTCACCGGTCGCTGGCCCGAAGCGACCCTAGTCGAGGATGCGGGAGGTCTACGCCCATGGGCGGAGGCCGCGTTCGGCCAGCGGGGCGAGTCGCGTCTGCATATCCTCGGCGCCCCGTTCCAGATCAAGGTCTGGGAGGCCTTGCTGCGAATTCCGTCGGGCCATGTCACAACCTACGGCGAAATTGCCAAATCAATCGGCGCGCCCAAGGCGGTTCGCGCCGTGGGCACCGCCGTAGGACGCAATCCTGTCGGATGGCTGATCCCCTGTCACCGCGCGATCCGCGCGACCGGCGGACTGGGTGGATACCACTGGGGCCTGCCGGTAAAACGCGCGATGCTGGCCTGGGAAGCGGCGCGCGCCGACCCCGAAATGGCCCCTCGCGCGGAAATCGCAAAATAGGCGACACTTTGCCGGGAACTTTTCTGCGCCCTTATGTGTTTGACTATGTCGCGGAGCTGCGTGCTTCTGCGCATTCATATGTATGATCTTTCGAGGCCCTTGATGACCCAATCCCAAATCGCCCCTACTCGCACCGCCACGTTCCGGCGCCCCATGCTGGCCTTTTCGGCCACTGCCCTGCTGCTGGCCACGGCCTGCGCCGAAGTGAACGATGGTCGCCAGAATACCCGCGAAGGGCTTGCCGGCGGTGCCGCGCTGGGCGCGGTGGCCGGTGCCATCATCGGCAAGGATTCCAAGGAAGGCGCGATTGTCGGTGCCGCGGTCGGCGCGCTCGCAGGGGCTGCCTATGGCGAATACCTCGACAAGCAGGAAGCCGCGCTGCGCAACCAGTTGGGCAGCAACGTCCAGATCATTAACACCGGTGATCGGCTGATCGTCATCATGCCACAGGACATCCTGTTCGCGACCGACAGCGCGACATTGCGCCCGGACCTCACGTCCGATCTTGTGGCGGTTGCGCGCAGCCTAAACCAGTTCCCGCGCTCGACCGTTCAGGTCGTCGGCCATACGGACAACACCGGTGCCGCTGCGTATAACCAGCAGCTTTCGGCACGCCGGGCCAATTCGGTTGCAGGCATCCTGATAAACAACGGCGTCTCTTCGGGTCGTGTTCAGGCCTTTGGTCGCGGCGAAGATCAGCCGCGCGCATCCAACCTCACCGCAGATGGCCGCCAGCAGAACCGTCGGGTCGAGATTGTGATCCTGCCAACACGCTGATCTCTTTCAGCGAAGACATCAAATGCGCCCCGCCTGGTTCTGCCAGGCGGGGCGTTTTCGTCTGGACAACCTAATCAGATCGCAAAGCCAAACGTTTACAGCTAAGGTAGCGCTGGATCGACCACGCAACCCCACTGCTCTTTGTCCCGGCCTATCGACCCGGAATATCGCTGCGGATAGTATGGGCGCCATGCCAGCCGTCGATAGTCTCCATCGCCTCTTCTGCGGTCTCGACAAACCGGAAGAGGTCCAGATCCTCGGGCGCGATGGTGCCGGCCTCGGCCAGTGCCTCCCAGTTGATGATCTTCTCCCAGAACTCGCGCCCGAAGAGAAGGAAAGGCACCCTCTCCATCCGGCCGGTCTGGATCAGGGTCAGGGCCTCGAATGTCTCGTCCAGCGTACCGAAGCCGCCGGGAAAGACGCAGACCGCCCGCGCGCGCATCAGGAAGTGCATCTTGCGGATCGCGAAATAGTGGAAGTTAAAGCAAAGGTCCGGCGTCACCCATTCGTTCGGCGCCTGTTCGTGCGGCAGGACGATGTTCAACCCGATGGACTGACCGCCTGCGTCGTCGGCGCCTCGATTGCCCGCCTCCATCACCCCGGGGCCGCCGCCAGTGACGATCACCCACTCTCGTCCGTAGGATTTAAGCGATCGTCCGGTGATCTCGCGGGCAAAGCTGCGCGCTTCATCGTAGTATTTGGTCAACTCCGCGAGCGTCTTGGTCCTTGCGGTCGATTTCTTGGCCGGTTCGGGGATTCGTGCGCCACCGAATAGGACCACCGTGGATTCAATTCCGCGTTCGTCCATGACCATCTGGGGTTTGAGCAGTTCGAGTTGCAACCGAACCGGGCGCAATTCCTCGCGACACAGAAAATCGTCGTCGGCAAAGGCCAGCCGGTAGGCCGGGGCACGGGTCTGGGGGGTGTCGGGCACCTCATCCGCGGTGCGAATATCGGAATGGGCGTCGCGAAACGGCGACTGGCGGTCTTCGGTCATGACTGTCCTTGCTGCCTTGGAGTGAAGTGCAATCTAGCTCTGCGGCTCGGGATAGACCAGCCGCGCGCCGAACCGATTGCGCCGGGTCACGGATTGGTGTCTAACCGCCCCCGATCTCGCCCCGACGCGCCCCGGAAAGGAAACCACATGTCCAACGCCCAGCTTGAAACCGCCATCGACGCCGCCTGGGAGGCGCGCGATCAGATCACCTCCGCGACCACCGGCGAAACCCGCGACGCGATCGAGGACACGCTGAACGCGCTGGACAGTGGCGCGCTGCGGGTGGCAGAGCCCGGCGCGGATGGCAATTGGCAGGTGAACCAATGGGCCAAGAAGGCTGTCCTACTGGGCTTTCGCATCAAGGATATGGAGCAGCAATCCGGCGGTCCGCAGGGCGGCGGCTGGTGGGACAAGGTCGACAGCAAGTTCGCCGGTTGGGGCGATAACCAGTGGAAGGCCGCCGGATTCCGCGCCGTGCCGAACTGCATTGTGCGCAAATCGGCCTTCATCGCAAAGAACGTCGTGTTGATGCCCTCCTTCGTGAACCTCGGCGCCTATGTCGATGAGGGCACCATGGTCGACACCTGGGCAACCGTGGGGTCCTGCGCGCAGATCGGCAAGGGCGTGCACCTCTCGGGCGGTGTCGGCATCGGCGGCGTGCTGGAGCCGATGCAGGCCAATCCGACGATCATCGAGGATAACTGCTTTATCGGCGCGCGCTCCGAAGTGGTCGAGGGCGTGATCGTGCGCGAAGGCTCCGTCCTCGGGATGGGCGTCTTCATCGGTCAGTCGACCAAGATCGTGAACCGCGAAACCGGTGAGGTCTTTTACGGTGAGGTCCCGCCCTATTCGGTGGTGGTCTCCGGCTCTCTGCCGTCCACGAATGGCGTGAATCTCTACTGCGCGGTGATCGTGAAAACGGTGGACGCCAGAACCCGCTCCAAGACCGGGATCAACGAGTTGCTGCGCGACTGAGCTATTGCGTCCCTTGCCAAAGCGGGGGACGCAAAAGTTGCCCTATAGCAACAAATCCGCCCAGACCCTCATCTTTCCAAGGTTTTTTCCCGGTCTTACGACCCGGGAGGGAACCGCACCCCTGCTCCGTGGGTTGGTTGACCAAATCAACATTTAACGGACGGAGAGACCCATGGAAGGACTAGGATGGATCGCAGCGATCATCGTCGGCGCGCTGGCTGGCTGGATCGCGGAAAAGATTATGAAATCCGATCACGGACTGCTGACCAACATTATCCTCGGGATTCTCGGGGCTGTCATACTGAACTTTATCCTGATGGCCGTCATCGGATCGACCCTCGGCGGGTGGATCGGTCAGTTGATCATCGGCATCATCGGCGCCTGCCTGTTGATCGCCGCCTATCGGATGATCCGCCGGGCCTAAAGTCTTAGGTCAGGGGTGGCGGGCAGGCTCACGTCGCGCCCGCCCCACCCAAGCACATGATTTCAAATTTGAAACCGGTCAGGCCCAGCCTGGCCGGTTTTACGCTTTTTCTGGCTTGTCGCCGACCGGCCCACCAGCCTTTTTCCACGCGCTGAAGCCGTCGTTGATGTGCCAGACGTTTTCCAACCCCATCTCCTGCGCCGCGCGCGCCGAAAGGGCAGAGCGCCAACCGGAGGCACAGTAAAACACGAACCTGTCGCCGCTTTGGAACTGCGGTTTCGCATAGGGGCTTTCGGGGTCGATCCAGAATTCCAGCATGCCGCGCGGGCAGTGAAAGGCGCCGGGGATCATTCCGTCCCGCTCCAATTCGCGGGGATCGCGCAGATCGACAAAGGTGACGCCTTCCTGGCTGTGCAGGGCCATCATGTCGGACGCCGCCGCATGGCTGACGATCTCATTGGCCTCGGCCACCATATCCTTGATACGTTTCATATCTGCCTCCTTATTGTGATTTCTCGCCAACTGCGGCGTTTGTCGGTGATGTGCAAGGGCTATGCTGTTGAGAGCAATCCTAACGCAGGTTTTCGCAGAAGGGAATTTGACCGACGCGACGTGGCACCCTTTACTCCGCCCCCTATTTCTGAGAGCGATGCGCGCCATATCACCACGCCGCCACTATCACACCATCATTGCAGAGACGAGGATCGTCACGTGTCGAGGGAAAACAAGGGGCCAAGCCGGCAAAAGGTCTTCACGCTGCTGGTCGAAGTCGGACGCTCTGCCGGGGATGGCCTGCCAAAGCAGAGCACCGGTGCCGCGCTGATGTGCTATGCCAGCGGCGTGGACGAGGCCGAAGCGGTGCGCGAAACGGTCGCGATCCTCAAACAGGCCGAAATGTCGCCTCTGGATGTCTCGGGCTACGGCACGCTGGAGGAACGGCTGGCCGAAGGTCACGACATCCCGGACGAAGAGCGCGCCCTGATGAGCCGCGCGCTGGATGAAAACGCCGTGATCGTTGCGCAGGTCACACCGTTTTATGACGAGGCCAAGCGGCAGAATTGATGCCGCCGTCCTGTCGCCAACGCTCTCGGTTTGCGCTTGGCCCCTGTTCGGTCTAGCCAGTTGCCAACGCTTGACCGGAGACCTTCATGACCATCGACCCCGTTGCCCTGACCGCCGATTTGATCCGCTGCCCCTCGGTGACGCCCGCCGAAGGCGGCGCGCTGCGGCTACTGGAGGATCTGCTCAGCTCTGCCGGGTTCGAATGTACACGGGTGGATCGCAACGGCACCCCGAACCTCTACGCCAGGTGGGGCCGACGCGGCGCGAACCGCTCCTTCGGGTTCAACGGCCATACCGATGTCGTCCCTGTCGGGGATGAGGCCGCCTGGTCCGTGCCGCCCTTTGATGCCGTTCAAAAGGACGGGATCCTCTGGGGGCGTGGCGCGGTGGACATGAAATCCGGGGTCGCCGCCTTTGCCGCCGCTGCCGTGGATTTCGTCACGCAGACGCCGCCCGACGGGGCGGTGATCCTCGCCATCACCGGAGACGAAGAGGGCGAGGCGACGGACGGCACGCGCGCGCTTCTCGACTGGATGCAGGCTGAGGGCGAGGCGATGACCGATTGCCTCGTCGGGGAACCGACCTGCCCCGAAACGATGGGCGAGATGATGAAGATCGGGCGGCGCGGCTCGATGACCGCCTATTTCGAGGTGACGGGCCAGCAGGGCCACGCCGCCTATCCGCATCGCGCCAAGAACCCCGTGCCCGCGATTGCACGGCTGATGGATCGCCTCGCCAGTCACGAGCTGGACAAGGGGACCGCGCATTTCGATGCCACAACACTTTCGGTCGTGACGATCGACACCGGCAATCCGGCGAACAACGTAATCCCGGCGAGCAGCCGCGCCACGGTCAACATTCGGTTCTCCGATGTCCACTCCGGCGAAAGCCTGTCCGAATGGCTACGCAGCGAGGCCGAGGCGGTCGCCAAGGCGTTCGATCTGGCCATCGCGGTGCGGATCAAGATTTCGGGCGAAAGCTTTGTCACCCCGCCCGGCCCGCTATCGGACGTGGTCGCGCGTGCGGTCAAAGCCGAGACCGGCATCGACCCGGAGCTTTCGACCTCGGGCGGCACCTCCGACGCGCGTTTCGTCAAGGATCACTGCCCGGTGGTGGAATTCGGTTTGGTGGGCAAGACGATGCACGCGGTCGATGAGCACGTCGAGGTGGCGCAGATCCATCAGCTCAAGGCCGTTTATAGCCGCATCCTGAAAGACTATTTCGCCTGATGCGTCGCCGTCTGGTGGTGATGGTCAAGGCGCCGCGCCCCGGTCGGGTAAAAACCCGTTTGGGCCGTCAGATCGGCATGGTTCCGGCCGCCTGGTGGATGCGTCACCAGACGACCCGGCTGCTACGACGCCTGCGCGACCCGAGGTGGGACATCTGGCTGGCGGTTGCCCCCGACATAAGTCTGCGCGACGCGGCATGGCCCGCCGACCTGCCCCGTGTGCCGCAGGGGCCAGGGGATCTGGGCGATCGGATGGGGCGGCTGCTGCGTGACCTGCCATCGGGACCGGTCTGCATCATCGGGTCGGACATTCCGGGGATCACACGGCAGCATATCGCGCGCGCCTTCGGTGCGCTGGGCCCCGCCGAGGCGGTCTTTGGTCCCGCGCCGGACGGCGGGTTCTGGCTGGTTGGGATGAAGCGCCTCGGCCCGCCTCCCGCGACCTTGTTTCGCGATGTGCGATGGTCCAGCGAACATGCCCTGAGTGACACGCTTGCTACCCTGCCGGGGCTGCGCGTCGCGATGGTCGATGAGCTGAACGATGTGGACGAAGCGTCGGACCTGTGACGAGGGTGACGCCCCGCCCCGGCGCAACCGCACACGGCTTTTCGATGTGACGGCGCGCGCGCCGCATGATACGCGACGGGCATGAGCAACATCCCCTCCAAGGAGGAGATCCTCAAATGGATCTCCGAAAACCCCACCCTCGGCGCGAAGCGTGACATCGCCAAGGCGTTCGGCATCAAGGGTGCGGCCCGCATCGACCTCAAGCGTGCCCTGCGCGAACTGGAGGACGAGGGCCATCTGGAAAAACGCAAGAAGACCTATCGCGATCCCGACCGTCTGCCGCCCGTCTCGGTTCTACAAGTCAACGGTCCCGGCAAGGACGGCGATCTGACCGCGCGCCCGCTGGAATGGCAGGGCGAGACGGCAGAGCCGGTGGTACATCTGGTGCCGCGCGCCTCGGACCCGGCGCTTGGCACAGGGGACCGAATCCTCGCCCGCGTCACGTTGATCGAGGGCGGGACGGATTACGAGGGTCGCCTGATCCGTCGCATCGGGCACAATCCCAAGCGGATCCTCGGCATCTATCGCGCCGGGGCGGAGGGCGGCCGCCTCGTGCCCATCGACAAGGGCGCCGATCTGGAATGGATGGTGCCGCCCGGTGCCGCGCAGGGCGCCAAGGACGGTGAGCTGGTCGAGGCCGAGCAGGCCGGGCCGAAGTCCCGCATGGGTCTGCCCAAGGCGCGCATCATCGACCGTCTGGGCGACCCCTCTGCGCCGAAGGCCGTGTCCTTGATCGCGATCCGTCAGCACGGCATCCCCGACGCCTTCCCCGATGAGGTGATCGAGGAGGCCGACCGCGCCAAGCCCGCCGGGCTGAAAGGCCGCGAGGACCTGCGTGACCTGCCCTTCGTGACGATCGACCCTTCGGACGCGCGCGATCACGACGACGCCTGTTACGCGCATTCCGATGAGGACCCCAAGAACCCCGGCGGTCATGTCCTTTGGGTCGCGATTGCCGATGTCGCCCATTACGTGCGTCCCGGCAGTGAACTGGACCGCGAAGCGCGCAAGCGAGGGAATTCGACCTACTTCCCGGATCGCGTCGTGCCGATGCTGCCCGACCGCCTCTCGGGCGATCTGTGTTCGCTACATGAGGGCGTGGCGCGCCCCTCTATCGCCCTGCGGATGCGCCTTGATTCCGAAGGCACTAAGATCGGGCACAGCTTTCATCGCGCGATGATCCGATCCGTCGCCTCGCTGCATTACGAAGAGGCGCAGCAGGCCATGGATGGCACACCGTCAGAGCGCGCCGCGCCCCTGCTGGACGACGTCATCAAACCGCTCTTCGCCGCCTACGAGGCGCTGAAACACGCGCGCTCGGTCCGCCAGCCGCTGGACCTCGACCTGCCGGAGCGCAAGATCGAACTCTCGGACGCCGGCGAAGTGGCGTCGGTCAAGTTCCGCGACCGGCTGGACGCGCACAAGCTGGTCGAGGAATTCATGGTCCTCGCCAATGTCGCCGCCGCCGAGACGCTGGTGGCCAGGAAATCCCCACTGCTGTTCCGCGTGCACGAGGAACCGCCCGTCGAGAAGCTGGAGAGCCTGCGCGACACCGCGCAATCCGCCGGGTTCACGCTGGCCAAGGGGCAGGTCATCCTGACGCGGCACCTCAACGCGCTGCTCAACGCCGCCGCGGGCAGCGATCATGCGGAACTGATCAACATGTCGACCCTGCGGTCGATGACGCAGGCCTATTACACGCCGAAGAACTTCGGCCATTTCGGTCTGGCGCTGAAGAATTACGCGCATTTCACCTCACCCATCCGGCGCTATTCGGACCTGATCGTGCACCGCTCTCTCGTCGCGGCGCATGGCTGGGGCGACGACGGGCTGACTGGCGATCAGATCGACGAATTGGACGCCGTCGCGGGCCATATCTCGGAGACCGAGCGACGCTCGATGACCGCAGAGCGCGACACCACGGACCGCTACCTCGCCGCCTATCTGTCCGAACGGGTGGGCGGTGAGTTTTCCGGGCGCATCAGCGGCGTCGCACGCTTCGGCGCGTTTGTGCGGCTGGACGAGACCGGGGCGGATGGGCTGATCCCGATCCGCTCGCTCGGCGCGGAATATTTTCATTTCGACAAGGAGGGCGCGACCTTGATGGGGTCCGACTCCGGGCGCATCATCCAGCCGGGTCTGCGGGTCACGGTCAAGCTCTCCGAAGCGGTGCCGGTAACGGGCGGCTTGCTGCTGGAACTGCTGTCGATCGACGGTGAGGCGGTCGAGCCTGTCGCCCCGAACGGGCGGCGGCGCCACGGTGGCGGCGGGCGTGGCCGGCCCGGTGGCGGACCCAAGCGCAAGCTGGTGAAGGCCAAACGCAAGAGCGACAAGGTCAAGCGCAAGGTCAAACGGCAGGGACGTTAAAGCGGATCGCTCAGCCTGATGTCACTTTTCGTAAGGTCGTACTAAGACGGGTGCATCAGGGCTAGAGGCCTCCGCATCATAGGCGTAGCCGCCAAGGTCGAAATCCTTGATCCCCTCGGGGTCGGTGATCCGCCGCGTGACGATGAAACGCGCCATGCTGCCGCGCGCCTTCTTGGCAAAGAAGGACACCATCTTGGGCTTGCCGTCCTTGTCCTCCAGAAACGACGGGGTGATGACGCGCAGGCCTAGTGATTTGACCGCGACCGCGCCGAAATACTCCTGGCTCGCGCAATTGATCAGCGTGTCGGTGCCGACCTTTTCCGCCTGTTCCTTCAACGCCTTGGCGGGTGCATCGCCCCAATAGTCGTAAAGGTTCGCGCCCCGCCGCGTCTTGAGCCGCGTGCCCATTTCCAGACGATAGGGCTGTATCCCGTCAAGCGGGCGCAACACCCCGTAAAGGCCCGACAGGATCCGCAGGTGATCCTGCGCCCAGTCCCACTCATCGGGATCAAGGCTCGCGGCATCGAGTCCGGTGTAGGTATCCCCGGCAAAGGCCAGCGCGGCAGGGCGCAACACGTCATCGCCCGGCGCGTCGACGTAATCGCGGTATCGATCCCGATTCAACCGCGCCAGATCGTCCGAGAGGTCCATCAGCCCCTTGATCTCGCTCAGCGTGCGGCCCCGCATCGTGCGGGTCAGGCTGGCGGCTTCGGTCAGGAAATCGGGCGAGGTCATCGCGACATCGCGCGCGGACCAGTCGAGCCGTTTGGCAGGGGAAATCACGATCAACATGCGCTGTCCTTAGCCCGTCGCGGCGATCACGTCCAGAAAGGCCGCGCCGAAGCGTTCGGCCCGGCGATCCCCGAGAATGCGTTCCAGCGCGGCGGCATCGCGGGGCTTGTATTCGACCACCTTGGAGATCTGCGTGGTCGAACAGGACAGCGGCTTTTCCGTACCGTCCGCGCCGCGATGCAAATTACCCTGCGCCGCCATCAGCTGATCATAAAGCGCGCCCGTCTCCCGCCCCGCGAGCTTCATCCGCTTGGGGTGCATCTCTTCGCTCGTGCCAGTGATGACCGACAGGAAGGTCGCGCCATAGGTGTCGAGCTTCTTGGCGCCGACGCCGCTGATCCCGGCCATGGCGTCCAGCGTGTCGGGTCGGGTCTCCGCCATCTCGATGAGGGTGCGGTCGTTAAAGATGATATAGGCCGGCACGCCCTGCGTCTCGGCCAGCTCGCGCCGCTTGGCCTTGAGCGCGGAAAGCAGCGGCTCGTCCTCTTCGTTGATCAGCGTTTTCACGGCGGGGCGGCGCGCCTTGGCGGCGGTGATGGAATCGCGGCGCAGGCGGATCGTGTCCTCACCCCGCAGGATCGGGCGCGCGCCTGCGGTCATGGTCAGCGCGCCGTGCCGGTCGGGGTTGGGCCGGATCAGATCATGGCCCATCATCTGGCGAAAGATCGCCTGCCATTCCCCCCGCTTGAGGTCCCGCCCCACGCCAAACGTCGGCAGGTCCTCATGTCCGCGCGCCTTGACCTTTTCCGTCGGATTGCCGGTCAGGATGTCGATCAGATGCCCCGCGCCAAACCACTCATCCGTGCGCAGGATGGCCGACAGCGCCTTGCGCACGGCTTCGGTCCCGTCAAACACCTCGGCCGGGCGATCACAGAGGTCGCATTTACCGCAACTGATCCCCGTCTCACCGAAATAGCCCAGCAGGGTAGCACGGCGACACTCCAAGGCCTCGGCCAACCCCAGCAGCGCGTTGAGCCGCCCGTGATCGGCCATGCGACGTTCCGGCGGGGCCAGCCCCTCATCTAT
Source organism: Pseudooceanicola sp. (assembly GCA_002709085.1). Taxonomy (GTDB): domain Bacteria; phylum Pseudomonadota; class Alphaproteobacteria; order Rhodobacterales; family Rhodobacteraceae; genus Pseudooceanicola. The sequence goes on from PAPR01000032.1 coordinate 24,984, forward strand.
CTGCGAGCGGCGCAGGCGAATATCGTCCGGGCCGAACAGCGTCAGCGTCTCGGCGGGCGCGCCATCCCGCCCGGCGCGGCCGATCTCCTGATAATAGGCCTCGATCGACTTGGGCAGATCGGCATGGGCGACCCACCTGATATCCGGCTTGTCGACCCCCATGCCAAAGGCGACAGTGGCGACGACGATCAGCCCGTCCTCCTGTTGGAAGCGGGTCTCGGCGGTGCGACGCAGGTCGGCCTCCATCCCGCCGTGATAATGGATCGCGGCGTGCCCCGCCTCGGTCAGCGCCTTGGCGAGCGCTTCGGTCTTGGCGCGGGTGCCACAATAGACGATGCCGGACTGCCCCTTGCGCGCCGCGGCAAAGTCGAGGATCTGGCGTCGCGGCTGATCCTTGGCGGCAAAGGCGAGATGGATGTTGGGCCGGTCGAAGCCGTGCAGGAACTGCTCGGGCTGGCGATCCGCGAACAGCCGTTGGACAATCTCATCGCGGGTTTCGGCATCGGCGGTGGCGGTAAAGGCGGCGACGGGCACGTCCAGCGCGGCGCGCAACTCTCCGATCCGCAGGTAGTCGGGGCGAAAATCATGGCCCCACTGGCTGACGCAATGCGCCTCATCCACCGCGATCATCGACACGTTCATCCGGCGCAGCATATCCTGTGCCCCGGCAGAGGCCAGCCGTTCCGGCGCAAGATAAAGCAGCTTCAACGTGCCGCTGGTAATGGCAGCCCAGACCGCTTCGGTCTCTTCTTCGGTGTTGCCCGAGGTCAGCGCGCCGGCGTCGACCCCGGCGGCCCTGAGCGCGCGCACCTGATCCCGCATCAGCGCGATCAGTGGCGAGATCACCACCGTCACCCCGGCCCGCATCAGCGCAGGCAATTGAAAGCACAGGGATTTCCCGCCCCCCGTCGGCATGATCGCCAGCACGTCGCGTCCGGCGGCGACCGCCTCGACGATCTCCTCCTGACCGGGTCGAAAGGCATCAAAGCCGAATATATCGCGCAAAAGCGTGGCGGAATCGGCCATCTGACCCCCTATTTGTCCGGTCGACTGCTCTCAGTTGGCCCTGCGGCCAGTTAAGGTTCAGTAAACCAAAATCTGGGGGGCAGGTTCAAGGCACCACATCGTCTTGCGCGGCATAAATCCCCGACGCCGCCCTCCCGCTTCATCTCGTCAAAAATACTCACGGCGGACCGCTGCCGCAACGACGCGCTCAGTAAAAGGCGGCGGCGTTATTGGCGAGGATGACCCGCAGCGCGTAGATACCCACCAGCACAACCAGCGGCGCGAGGTCGAGCCCGCCCATGGAGGGCAGGATGCGCCGGATCGGGCCGTACATCGGTTCGAGGATGCGGTTCAGACCGTACCAGATTTGCGCCACGAACTGCTGGCGCACATTCAGAACCTGGAAAGAAATCAGCCAGCTCATGATCACATGAGCGATGACGAAGAACCAGACGATGTCGAGGATGAGCATCAGGATCTGGAAAAGCGACTGCATGTTGGGCTCCGGACTAGGGTTCGCTCTACCTAGGCATGGGCGCGCAAAAGGGCAAGTGCGACGACGTGGTCGCCGTGACGCAGGGTCTCGATTGACCTTTGCAGCCCCGCGCGAAATGTGGCGGAACAGGAGGTCACCCGATGTACCCTTTCATCCGGCTCGCCAAAGAATTGCTCAAGTTCCGCAAGGCCCCGAGGCTGGGCATGTGGGACGTCCATGTCTCGCATCACCGCATCTGGCCCTGGGATCTGGACATGCTGATGGAGCTGAACAACGGTCGGACACTGTCGATCTTTGACCTCGGGCGCATCCCCTTTGCGATGCGGGCCGGGCTGTTCAAGGCATTGCGGTCGCGCAAGTGGTCGCTGTCGGTGGCCGGCAGCGTGGTGCGGTATCGCAAGCGTCTGACCAACCTGCAGAGGATCGAGATGCAGTCGCGCCTCCTCGGGTGGGACGCGCGGTTCATCTACCTTGAGCAGTCCATGTGGACGGCGGATGGCGCTTGCGCCAATCACGGCATCTTCCGCACCGCGCTGGTCAGCAACCGGCGGATGGTGCCCACGGCGGACATCGTGGCCGAGATGGGCCTGACGGACTCCTCGCGCCACCTGCCTGACTGGGTGGCCGAGATGTTCGCCGCCGATGATCGCCGCCCCTGGCCGCCCGAGCGGGTCTGACGTCCTGCGCCATCGGCGATCCGCGACTCTGATCCCGAAGTTTCCAAGGAATTCCTTGCCCCACCCTGCCATTCCGGCTCATATCCCTGAAAGCAGGGGTGGGATGATCGATGCGCAAACGTATCTGGGGCTGGTTCTTTTTCGATTGGGCCAGTCAGCCGTACAACACGCTTCTCATCACCTTTATCTTTGCGCCCTATGTCAAGGAATTGATCGGTGACGGGGCGCGCGCGCAAACGGCCTGGGGGTTCGGCATCGGATTGGCGGGATTTCTGATCGCCATCCTCGCCCCGGTGCTCGGCGCGATCTCGGATGTTTCGGGGAACCGGATACGCTGGATCTGGGGGTTCTCGGGGCTCTACGTGATTGGTTCCGCCATGCTGTGGTTCGCCGCGCCGGGTGAATTCAACCTTTACCAGACGCTGTTCTTTTTCGGCATCGGCATGATCGGGATGGAGTTCGCGACGATCTTCACCAACTCCATGCTCCCCGACCTTGGCACCAAGGAGGAGATCGGCCGCATTTCGGGCAACGGCTGGGCCTTTGGCTACCTCGGCGGGCTGATCGCGCTGGTCCTCATGCTGGTGCTCTTTGCCGAGGACGCGGAGACGGGCAAGACCTTGATCGGCATCGACCCTGTTTTCGGCCTGAACGCAGCGGAACGGGAAGGGACACGTTTCGTCGGGCCGCTCACCGCGCTTTGGTACGCGGTCTTCATGATTCCGTTCTTTGTCTTTGTCCGCGATCCCAAACCGGTTGCGCGGCCCGACGGCGCGGTTGGCGAGGCACTCTCCGGTTTGCGCAGGACCTTACGCAACCTGCCCCGCACGCCGTCGCTGTTTGCCTATCTCACCTCGTCCATGTTCTACCGTGACGCGCTGAACGGGATGTATGTCTTTGGCGGCATCTATGCCTCGGGCGTTCTGGATTGGTCCGTCGTCTTCATCGGCGTCTTTGGGATCGTGGCGATCATTGCCGGGGCTATCTTTGCGGTGATCGGGGGGCGGATGGATGCGCGCTTTGGTCCCAAACCGGTCATTTCGGTCAGCATTCTCGTGCTGACCTTCGTGGCGGTCTCGATCGTCTTTGTCTCGCGTGACGCGGTCTACGGTCTGCCCGTGGCCGACGGGTCCATGTTGCCGGACATCACCTTCTTTGTCTTTGGCGCGCTGATCGGGGCGGCGGGGGGCGTCATTCAGTCCGCCAGCCGAACGATGATGGTGCGCCAGGCCAATCCAGAGCGTATGGCCGAAGCCTTTGGCCTCTACGCTCTGGCCGGCAAGGCGACCTCCTTTCTCGCGCCCACCCTGATCGGAATCGCGACCGCAATCAGCGGAAGCCAGCAAATCGGCGTATCCCCTTTGATCTTCCTCTTTCTCATCGGGCTGATCCTGCTACGTTACGTCAAACCCCAAGGAGACAGCCCCACATGGTCCGCACCGCCCCCGCCATTGCACTGACGCTACTGACGCTCCTGCTCAGCGCCTGTGGCGACGATGATCGCGCCGGCCCAGCGACGCGCGTGTCCTCGCAGCAGACGATACCGGCCGATATGCGCGGCAAGGAAGCGCGGCAGTTCTTTGGCGCCGCCAAGGTCGGCACCCAGAACAGGGCGAAACCTTTTGGCGGCTACGCGAAGGGATGTCAGGACGGTTCGGTGCAATTGCCTGAAACCGGGGAAACCTGGCAAGCGATGCGGCTGTCGCGTAACCGGAACTGGGGCCAGCCGGAGCTGATCGATTATCTCAAGGACCTAAGCCGGAAGGCCGCCCAACAACCCGGTTGGAAGGGCCTATACATCGGCGACATTTCACAGCCGCGCGGCGGGCCGATGACCTCGGGGCATGCCTCGCATCAGGTGGGACTGGACGCCGATATCTGGATGCTGCCGCCGAAACGGCTGAACCTGTCGCGCAGCGAACGCGAGAGCCTGTCCTCGATCTCCATGCGCCGGGCCAAGGGCGCCTACGTCAACAGCGACTGGACCCCGCAGCATCACGCGGTGCTGAAGGCTGCAGCCAGCGATCCCCGCGTGGCCCGTATCTTTTTGTTTCCCGGAGCCAAGGTGCAGATGTGCAAGGATGAGACCGGCGATCGGTCCTACCTGCGCAAGATTCGTCCCTGGTACGGGCATCACTATCATTTCCACGTCCGCCTGAACTGTCCAAGCGGGGCCAAGGGCTGCGTTGCGCAGAATCCGCCGCCCGCCGGTGATGGTTGCGCGGAGGCCGAACAATGGGTCCGCAACATCCTTAACCCACCAAAGCCCGACCCGGACGCCCCCAAACCGAAACCACGTCGTCAGTTGACGATGGCAGATCTGCCCGGTCAATGCGTCTCCGTTCTGCAGTCGCGATAGCTCTCGCCATCTCCATCGTCGGACTGGCCGCCAGCTTTGCTCAGGCGGACGGCGACGCGATGGTGATTGTGCCAGCCTCTGACCCGCGCGTCGGCGGGCTCTCGGGGCTTGAAGTCACGCCGGATGGGGCGTCTTTCACCGCGATCAGTGACCGGGGATATCTGCTGACCGGCCAGTTCGAGCGGACTAATGGTGTGCTGAATACGATCAGCATCACCGGCATCCGTGACCTGCCCGGCCCCGGTGGCGGACGGCCTGCGCCGGGCAAGGCGGGCCGTGACTCCGAAGGGTTGAGCATAACGTCGGACGGCCGGCTCTACATCTCATTCGAGGGCAATCATCGGCTGACACGCTATCGTCCCGATGGCGCTGTGATCGACGAAATCGCCCTGCCCCAGCCGGATGGCCTGGTCGACAACAACGGGTTCGAAGCGCTCGCCCTCGACCATCTGGACCGCCCGGTCGTCATCCAGGAAGGCGCGGCGCGCCCGCCCACGACCTCGGCCATCTACCGGCTGGAGGGCGGCGAGTGGCGCGAGATCGCCTACCTTCAGCGCAACAGCAGCTTCCTGCCCGTGGGCGCAGATTTTGGACCCGATGGCGCGCTTTACCTGTTGGAGCGCAAGGTGTCCTTCACCGGGTTTCATTCCCGCATCCGCCGGTTGGACCTCACGGCCGACGGCACTGCCGCTGGCACAATCGAGGGCGATATCGTCGGGCAACCCGCCACGACTTACGGCAATCTCGAAGGGCTGTCAGTTTGGACCGACGCCGAGGGTGCGTTGCGCGCGACCATGGTGGCGGACGACAATTTCCTGCCGTTCATGCCTGGCGGCATGGTCGAGATAGGTCTGGACAACGCGTCCAACGGCATGTAACCGCCAAAACCGCGCCATGCTGGCGCACAAGTCTCCGCCACCTTGTCTAAAAAACGGATTCAGATATGACCCGCATTCTTCCCGGCGTGATTGCCATGGCCGCCGTCGTGGTGGCCTCTAACATCCTCGTCCAGTTCCTGTTCGGCCAATGGCTGACGTGGGGGGCGTTCACCTATCCCATCGCCTTTCTCGTCACCGACGTGATGAACCGCGTCTACGGCGTCAGCGCAGCCCGGCGTGTCGTTCTGACCGGTTTCGCCGTCGGAGTGGCCTGTTCCCTGATCGGAACCCAGATCATGGGCGAGTTCGGCCCGCTCGTCACCCTGCGGATCGCGGTCGGGTCGGGCCTGGCGTTCCTGATGGCGCAACTGCTTGACGTCGCGATTTTCGACCGGCTCAGGTCCGGCGCGTGGTGGCGGGCGCCGCTGGCCTCGACACTGATCGGATCGTCGCTGGACACGCTGGTGTTCTTTACTGTCGCCTTCTCCTCCGCCCTTGTTTTTCTGGAGCCGGGCAATGATGTGAGCTGGGCTAACGAAGTGCTCCCGCTGCTGGGGCTCGGGCCTGCGGCCCCGCTCTGGGTCTCGCTCGCGCTGGCCGACTGGATGGTTAAATTGACCCTCGCACTGGTCGCTCTAGTACCGTTTCGCGTGGTCGTCAGAAAACTTTCACCAAACCTTGCGTGAATTGTTTTGACAGACACGAAATATGTGGCACGTTGGAGTCATCGGAAACAGATGAAAGGAGGTGCTCTAGTGTCTATTGGGAAATTGGAGAGAGGTGTCGGAACAGTTTGGGGAGAAACCACCTGAGGCAGCCCTCGGGGACGTTTTTGACCAGATTGGTGGCAGCCTAACCGGCCCCACCTCCTAGCCTCGAGGGGGCTATCCGATCCGATCGGATAGCCCTTTTCCGTTGCCGGGTGCGAGGCGAGGTTCGCCTTTGTCATCGCCGGATTTGGATATACGTAATGCGCAGAGACCGACGGACAGGCCCATGCTGCACATCACCGATCAGATCATCATTCAGGACTGGGAATTAACCGAACAGTTCACTCGCGCTTCTGGCCCCGGCGGGCAGAACGTCAACAAGGTTTCCTCTGCTGTCGAGCTCCGGTTCGAGGCCGACCGCTCCCCCTCCTTGCCCGACCCGGTGAAGCGCCGCCTGCGGCGGTTAGCGGGGCGCCGCTGGACCAAGGAAGGCGCGGTGGTGATCCAGGTCTCCGAAGAGCGCAGCCAGGCGCGCAACCGTGAGATCGCCCGCGACCGCCTGACCGCCCTGATCAAGTCCGCGCTGACCGCACCGAAACGCCGCGTGCCGACGAAAGTGTCAAAGAACCAGAAGCGCAAGCGGGTCGAGGCGAAAAAGGCGCGCGCAGAGGTCAAGGAAGGACGCGGCTGGGAACGATAGGTCTGTCCGCGTGAGCGCAGTCGGTGCGCCACGGGGTCGAAATCAAAACGACACGTCGTCCCGCATCTCAGCTCTATCGCGGGTCTTTTTCGTGGCCGAGCCCTCGCAGTGACGAGGCGACGAGGGAGCAGTTCCCGGCCGACCCCGTTACAAGATCAGGACCGAGGCCTGCCGAGTGATCGTCCCATTCCACCGTTGACTCGACGCGCAGAAAACGACTAGGTCTTTAGAAAATGAGACATTTCATATGCGCAATTTGGCCGTGTTTTCAGATGGTTTCAGGGCAAAAATCTATGTCCAACTATGGTCAGGACTCATAACCAAACGATCGCGCTTGCAACGAGCAAGCGAACCCATGGCGTCGAGTATTCGTCAATGTCGTTAAACGAACAAGGCTTATTGAACGCGTTGAATGCTAAACGAGTGCATATCGCCACGATGCTAATGCTTTACACATCCGATGCATTTTGTCGCCCTAATAGAAATTACTCTATGCATGAAATCGCAGACCAGCAAAAGAGTTGGATCGAACTCTACAAAAATTATGGATACAACATCGAGACCTTTTTAGACCTCGATGAATTGACTGTCGCGGCGGCTAAAACAGAAGAAATCATTGAGTCCCCGTTCATGTCGCCCGCATTACATTCTGGTGGCCCCCTTCGGTTCAGTGTGTAATCAGAAGAAAGAATGCTCCCACATAATTGCGTGATCGACACGCGCGAAGGGCAAGCCGGCATTGACGCTCGCTACTCTTCGCCATTTCCCGATCATTTAATTGAAAAACTAGCTAGTCCGCTATAATACTTACTTCGAGGATAAAATCATGAGTCTAGAAAACGACGACCTTCAGATGAGCATCGGAAATGACTACCCGGAACTTCGGGAAGGCGTTCGCAAGCTTGCGTCCAATTTTCCTGACGAATACTGGCGAGATCTTGACAAGGCTGAGGCCTATCCCGACGCTTTTGTCAAAGAGATGGGCGACAGTGGATATCTTTCATCCCTCATTCCGGAAGAATATGGTGGTCTTGGACTGCCATTCAGAGCGGCGCAGCTAACGCTCGAAACTGTTCACGAAGAGGGATGCAATGCGGGTGCCTGTATCGCTCAGATGTACACAATGGGGACGGTCCTAAAACACGGAAACGAAGATCAGAAACAACGTTACCTTCCAAAGATTGCGACCGGCGAATTGCGGTTGCAGGCGTTTGGTGTGACCGAACCGGGAGCCGGGTCCGAAACGCTCAAACTTAAAACGCGTGCGACCCGGCAAGGCGACAAGTATCTGATTAATGGTCAAAAGATCTGGACGTCACGTGTAGCTCATTCGGATTTGATGCTTTTGTTGGCTCGAACGACTCCGCTTGACGAGATAAAACACCGCAAGCACGGACTTTCGGTATTTCTGCTCGATATCAGGCGCGGCTTGCGCGACGGCACGATAGTGATCAAACCAATCGATATTATGACAAACCATTTAACCTACGAGGTCTTCTTCAACGACGCGGTGGTCCCGGTTGAAGACCTCATTGGCGAAGAGGGTGAGGGTTTCTCCTATATCCTCTCAAGTATGAATGCCGAACGGACGCTCGCCGGCGGGTTGATTATCGGCTCCGGTAAATGGCTGATGAAAAAGGCGGTCGAATACGCCAAGGAAAGAGTTGTATTCGGTGTCCCTATCGCAAAAAATCAGGGGATCCAGTTTCCGATCGCGAATGCCTATGCCGAACTTGATGCGGCTGACCTCATGTGTCGGCGCGCTGCTGCAATGCTCGATGCGGGCATCCCCTGTGGGTATGAGGTGAATGCCAGCAAACATTTGGCGGCCGAGTTCGCCTGGAACGCGGCCGACGTTTGTATGCAGACTTACGGCGGCTTTGGGGTAGCGCGCGAATTTGACGTTGAGCGTGTCTGGCGTGAAGTGCGCCACTTCAGGACTGCGCCAATTTCGACCAATTTAATCCTTGCCTACATTGGGCAGCACAAGCTGGGCATGCCAAAATCCTACTAAGTCCATGTCAAACTCAGGAGATAAAATTTTGACGCAAGAATACGAAACCATAATCGTCGAGAAACGCGACGATGGCCTGATGATCGTGACTTTCAATAGGCCAGAAGTTTACAATGCGATGAATACCGCAATGATGCGCGAATTGGGCGACGTTTTCGCCCCGATGGTTCAGCGTCCAGGCGATGTTCGATGCGTTATTCTGACAGGTGCGGGCGAAAAAGCGTTTTGTTCCGGGGGGGACTTAAAACAGCGCAATTCCATGAACGACGACCAATGGTTTGACCAGCACTTGGATGCGCAACGGGCTATATTCTCGATGGCGGATTGCCCGGTCCCAATCATTTGCGCGGTTAACGGCGTCGCCTTCGCGGGCGGGTTGGAAATGACGCTAAGCTGCGACTTCACCTATTGCGCGCCGCATGCCCGGTTTGCAATTACTGAGGTCAGTCGGGGAATTATGCCGGGTGGCGGCGGCGTTTCGGTCCTACCAAATGTGATCGGCGAGCGGCGCGCGAAAGAGATGGTCTTAGCGGCGCGCCCGATTGATGCAGAGAAAGCTCTTGAATGGGGATTGGTTAATAAAATCTGCGCCGAAGGGAAGCTCATGGAAGAGGTAATGGAGGTTGCCGAAGCGATCTGTGCCAATGCGCCACTTTCTGTGAAGCAGGCCAAAAAGGCAATGACGATAGCCCGTGATGTCGATCGAAAGACATCTCATCGATTTGCACTGGAAGCTTATCATCGGTTGATTTTGTCCGAAGACAGAGTTGAGGGGATGCTTGCCTTTAACGAAAAGCGCACGCCGGTCTTTAAGGGTCGGTAACGCATCAAGTGGGGTCGTTTTAGCTATTCGGACAGGTTTGCAGTTTTTCTACTTGGCTGGACCATATGTCCGTCGTCATATGAAATGGAAATCAAAACGGCTTGAGTTCCGGAGTCTCTGGTTCGTTTGCGTGATTGATTATGTCGCCAATTTCTAATGTTGCAAGCGGGGTTGGCGGATTGTTATCTTCTTGATCTTCTCCCTTTCTCGTAGGATGGCTTTATCGGGCCGGATTAGGCTGCAGCAGGGTGACGTTGTTCAAGCTCTCATGGTGACGCCGGTTGTTGTAATAATCGACAAAGGCCCCAACCTGGCGTTCGAGATCGCCGGGCAGATAGTAGGTCTCCAGCTGACCTGCCACGGGATTTTCCCTCCACCGTCGATGAGAGTCCGGCCCAACCTGAGGACGGACAATGAAGCGAACGAGATTCCCGGACGAGCAGATCATCGGCATCTTGCTGTACGAGACCATGTTCCGCGACCTCGCCCACGCACGTGTCGCGATCGCCGCCTGGGCTGCCGATTACAATACCGAGCGACCGCACTCGGCCTTTGGCTACCAGACCCCGGTCGACTACGCGCGGAACCTGACCACCGAAATCGCCCGCCCCGCTGCGCAACATGAAAGCGCCGCGCGCCGGGCGATTGCCCAACCTGCGCCAACCGGCGCAAATACAAACCGGGCTCAAATCGCGGCGGGATGAAAATTCAGTGGCAGGTCAGGGAGACTGGGGTGTCCACGACCGCGGCCAGGCATTCCCGGCTGAAGTCATCGATGACGCAGAGCACAAATTGTGCTCTGGTGGATCTCAAAGTGACCCACTGCCAGCCTCCATCAGGGCTTGATCGAACGACGAATCCGGCCTATACGCCGCCAGTCCGGGGCGTCAGCCGAGCGGACCCTTTGCCTGTACCCCTGCCCCGGTTGCTTCACCGGATTACAGACCGGGCAAAGATAAAAAAGACAGTGACCTGACCTCTGGCGGGCTGCGCAAGCGGGACCCGGTAAGAAGACCAGAGCTATGAGGTGGCAATCATATCGTGGGAAAACCACGAGTTATAAGGAGACCAGCGATGGACGTTATCGCACAGATCGAGGCGGAACAGATTGCCGCCCTGGGAAAGACCATTCCCGATTTCAAGGCGGGTGACACCATCCGCGTCGGTTACAAAGTGACCGAAGGTACGCGGACCCGTGTGCAGAACTACGAAGGCGTGTGCATTTCGCGCAAGAACGGGGCGGGAATCGCCGGGTCGTTCACCGTGCGCAAGATCTCCTTCGGTGAGGGCGTGGAGCGTGTGTTCCCCCTCTATTCCACGAATATCGAGAGCATCGAAGTCGTCCGTCGCGGTCGCGTGCGGCGTGCAAAACTCTACTATCTGCGCTCGCGTCGCGGTAAATCCGCCCGTATCGCCGAAGTCACCAACTACAAGCCCAAAGCCGGCGCCGAAGCATAAGGACGAAAGAGATGAAAAGCGAAATCCATCCCGACTACCATTTCATCGACGTCAAGATGACCGATGGCACGATCGTCAAGATGCGCTCCACCTGGGGTGCCGAGGGCGACACGCTCTCGCTGGACATCGACCCGTCAGTTCACCCGGCTTGGACCGGTGGCTCGTCGCGCCTGCTGGATGCCGGCGGCCGTGTCTCGAAGTTCAAGAACAAGTACGCTGGTCTGGGTTTTTAAGCCCGAGGCGTCAACAGTCAGAACGCCGCCCAGCTGGGCGGCGTTTTTCATCAACGCAAAGCGGCATAGGCAGCGCGATTTACCTTCCACTTGCGGATGACGTTGCAAATCCGCCCAAATCCTGCCCACCTTATAGGCGGCCGGTCGATCCCTTATTCATCCGAGGCCGCCGCGTAGGCGGCCTTTTCGTTACGCAGCTTCCTTTCGCGGCGCCTCAACACATCTGAGGACGTGAACATGAGGAAACCCATTATTTTCACCGCAGATCGAACGACTGGTTAACGCCACCTCGGGCATTACTCTGGCTCGCTATCGACGCGCCTGCGGCTTCAGGACAGTCACGAGCTTTTTGCCCTTTCGGCAGAGTCTCAGGCGCTTACCGACAATGGCCACGATCCCATGAAGGTCTGCCGCAACCTGCTCAAGATCGCGCTGGACTACCTCGCAGTCGGAATCCATCCGTAGCGAAGCACCATTTGCCTGCAATCTCATCCCCCGCCCTGGTCGAACTGTTGATGCCCTATCTCAAACTCTTTGCCGTTAAGACGCGTTGGGAAAAGGTCCTTCAGGAGCTTATCGCTTCAATCAGGGAGCGGAGCGCGCATCTGGCCCAGGACGAGGGCTATGGCGGCATTCACGACCACTTTAGGGGCGGTTCCACGGCCGTTCATGCAACTTTTCTATGGTCAAATGGATCGACGCAGCCACATGAAACGTTAGAGTCGAAACGTGTGAAGAGTGGGGGCAATGTGTTCAACGACGACTGGAGCAGAGTGTATTGCGGGCCCGCGCCAGACCCTTCCGAATTATGGGTGAGCTGGAATTTTGACCCAATGCTCCTCACGGCGCTGGGACTTTTGGCCTTTGCCATCGGTCGTGAGCGTAACGGCGCGCTGGCGCTGGTGGTTCTGGTGGTTGCCTTCGTGTCACCTCTTTGCGCGCTCTCCTCGGCGCTGTTTTCTGCCCGTGTCGTGCATCACATCCTTCTGGTCGCCGTCGCCGCCCCGCTGATCGCAAGCGTCTGGCCGACGCGGCGACCCGGGTCTGCGGTTTTCGCCTTTGTGATTTCGACGGCCGTGCTCTGGGCATGGCATGCGCCGATTGCCTACGATCTCGCGCTCGGTCACGTTGGGGTATACTGGGTGATGCAACTGAGCCTTCTGGGCACGGCGGTATGGTTCTGGCGTGAGATCTTCGCACCGGGGCGCCCTGCGGTCGAGGCAATCTCACTGATCGTGGCGGCTTTCGCGCAGATGGGGATGCTGGGCGCGATCCTGACCTTTGCGCCGGGCTCGCTCTATGCGGCTCACATTCTCGCGCCATACACTTGGGGGCTAACGCCGTTGCAGGACCAGCAGCTTGGCGGATTGCTCATGTGGGTACCGGCTGGGATACCCTACGCCGTGCTCGTCATCGGCCTCGCGCGCCGCAACTGGACGGCGCTGAGGGGGGCCACCGCCACATGAGCGACTGGATCCCTGGCCTGACAGCGCTGTTCAAGAGCGCTCACATCGCGGCGTTATTGCTGTGGTGCGGCGGATTGCTCGCCCTGCCTTTGATGCTGTCGCGCCATGACCCAGCTATCACGCCCGACGACTATCGACGCATTCGCAGGGCGACCCACACCACATATGCCATCGTCGTCACACCCGCGGCGGTCGTCGCCGTCGTGGCCGGGACCTGGCTGATCTTCTTGCGTGAGGTTTTTGTTCCGTGGTTCTATGCCAAACTTGTCTTCGTAGGTTTGTTGGCCGCTGCACATGCCTGGGTCGGCCATCAAGTCGTGCAAGTGGCGGAAAAGCCCGACAGTCACCACGTCGCGCCCGTTATCCTGACGATTGCGGCGGCCTTCCTGCCGATACTCACGATCCTGTTTCTGGTGCTGGGCAAGCCCGATCTGGGCGGGATCGGCCTGCCCGACTGGTTGCTCAGCCCTCGAAACGGTCAGTTACCCTTTGATGTGCCCAAATGATAATCGAACACCAGCTTGCCCCCATGCCATCCCGTGAACCCCACCATCAACGCACCGAGCGCCGAGAGAAGGATGCCGTAGGGCAGAACCGCCTCCTCATAGCCATAAAGCCGATGCCCCCAATTCGCGCCCAGCACCGACAGCAGGGTCACGGCGATAATGGCATGCGTCCAGGCGGCCGCGCGGGCGCGGATGCCCCGGACGAGCAGCAGTTCGGCCGTCCCGGAAAATCCCGCGAGCATACCGAAAAGGAAACCAGTTCCCGCAGCCCACAGCGCCGCACGCGCCCAGAAGGTATCGCCGGTCCACCAGTACAGCAGATCCGCCCCCAGCAGGCAGAAGGACAGCGCCACGGGAAAAGCCACGCTCATCGCGTGGATCGGATGGCCGTTCACCGCGATGCGGGTTTCGGTCTGCTCGTATCCGGGGGCCTGGGCAATCGGGTCGATCAGCCGGTCTCCGGTTTGCTCCGTTTGGTCGTCGCTCATCTTGGCAGGGGCCTCCGGATCGTTTGTGCAGGACTAACGTGCGGTTTGCTGATTGGTTGCAGCGGCGAAACTTCGGTGGTCGATCCGGCGGGTCCGGCAGCACGGACCATCGCCACGCTCTGGTGGGTGATGCTGGCGGGGGCCGCCGCGATCCTCGCGCTGGTCCTGGGGCTGCTGCTGGCGGCTTTCCGGCGCAGGGGCACCGCTTCTGACGAGGCCGCGGGCGTGAAGGTCTGGATCATCGGGCTGGGTTTCGTGTTTTCGATGTCGGTCCTCGCGGCACTCACGGTCTATGGTCTGTTCGCCGGTCAGCGGCTGATGCCTGGCGCCGGGGCCGGAGTCGAGGCCGGTGTCGGGACCAGAGTCGGGGCCGATGTGGTGAGCGTCAGTGCCGAGGCCCGGCAGTGGAGCTGGCGCTTTGCCTACGACGACCGGCCAGACCATATCACCGATGACGTTTTACATATCCCGGCGGGTCGGCCCGTGGACGTGGCCATCACCACGACCGATGTTGTGCATAGTTTCTGGGTACCGCGCCTTGCCGGCAAGTTGGACGCCATCCCCGGTCACGTCAACACCCTGAGGATAGAGGCCGACACGCCCGGCACCTACCAAGGCCTCACCGCCGAATACAATGGTCCCGGTTATCGCGCGCATGTCTTCACGGTCGAGGCGCACGACGCACAATCCTGGGACGCCTTCGTCGCAGGTGATCGCCAATGACCGCCCTGCGCCGCCATCGCAAGCTTAGCGCCATCTGGTCCTCAGAGCCGGGCTTCAGGGGCTGGTTCAGCAGTGTGAACCATTCCGATCTGGGTCGAATGTTTCTTGTCACCGCCTTCTTCTTTTTTCTCGTGGGTGGCGTGCTGGCGATGCTGATCCGGGCGCAACTGGCGACGCCGCATTCCGCCTTTGCAGACGCTGGGGCGTTTGCCCAGTTCTTCACGATGCACGGCACCATCATGATGTTTCTCTTCGCCATTCCCACCTTCGAGGGGCTGGCGATCTACCTCTTGCCCAAGATGCTGGGGACCCGCGACCTCGCCTTTCCCCGACTCACCGCATACGGCTACTGGTGCTATGCTTTCGGAGGCTCGATGCTGCTGGTCGCGCTGGTGTTCGGCATCGCCCCCGACGGCGGCTGGTTCATGTATCCGCCCCTTACAGGTCCGCTCCATTCGCCGGGGATCAACACCGATTTCTGGCTGATCGGGATCACCTTCGTCGAGATCTCGGCGATCTGCGCGGCGGTCGAGCTTTGCGTGTCGATCCTGAAATACCGCGCGCCGGGCATGTCGCTCGACAAGATGCCGATCTTTGCCTGGTACGCGCTGGTCACGGCACTCATGATCCTCACGGGCTTCCCCCCGCTGATCCTTGGCTCGGTTCTGCTCGAACTCGAACGCGCCTTTGGCCTGCCGTTCTTTCAGGCTGACCTCGGGGGCGACAGCCTGCTTTGGCAGCACCTCTTCTGGCTTTTTGGCCACCCTGAGGTCTACATCATCTTCCTGCCCGCTGCCGGAGTCATATCGACCATCATCCCGGTGATGGCACGCACGACGCTGCTTGGCTATGGCTGGATCGTGGCTTCGGCAGTGGCGCTTGCCTTCCTGAGCTTCGGGCTCTGGGTGCACCACATGTTCACCACCGGCATTCCGCTGATGGGGCTGGCCTTCTTCTCTGCCGCTTCGACGCTGGTGGCGGTGCCGACGGGGGTGCAGGTCTTTGCCTGGATCGGCACGCTGTGGAAGGGCCGCCCCGAGATGCATTTGCCGATGCTGCACATCTTTGGGTTCTTCTTCACCTTCGTGATCGGCGGGCTGACCGGGGTGATGGTGGCTGTTGTGCCCTTTGACTGGCAGGCGCATGACACCGCCTTCATCACTGCGCATCTGCACTATGTCCTGTTCGGCGGCTTTGTCTTTCCGATCCTTGCGGGCATCTATTACTGGCTGCCGCTGGTCAGTGGTCGCAAACGCTTTTTCCGGCTGGGCGAAGTGGCCTTTGCGCTGATCTTCCTCGGCTTTCACGGCACGTTTCTGGCGATGCACTGGGTCGGCCTGATGGGTCAGCGGCGCCGGATAGAGACCTATGACGCCGAAACAGGCTGGGGGGCGATCAATCTGATCTCTTCCATCAGCAGTTTCATCATGGCGATCGGGCTGGCGATGGTCCTGATTGATGTCCTGATCCACGCTTTTGTCGCGGTCCGCGGCGGACGCAACCCGTGGAAGGCAGGCACGCTGGAATGGGCCAGCATGTCGCCGCCCCCGGCCTATAACTTTGCCAGCTTGCCGCATGTCACCTCGCGCGATGCCTTTCACGGCGATCCCGGGCTGGCAAATCGGCTGGCCAAGGGAGAGGGCTATCTCGGGGATCCTCAGAGTGCCCGGCGAGAGACGCTGACCGTCGATATCGCCACAGGCGACCCGGATTTCATGGTGATCTATCCGGGCAATACCCGATTGCCGATCCTGATGGCTGCGGTGACCGGGCTGTTCTTCCTGTCGATCCTGATCAAGCTTTACTGGCTGACGCCACTGGCGCTGGCAGGGGTGGCCGCACTGGCGCTGGTCTGGGTCTGGCGGCTGGGCGCGCGGACGGATGCCGGACCACAGGATGCGGGCAGAGGTGTGACGCTGGCGCTGGCTGGCGAGACCGAGAAATCGCCGGGCTGGTGGGGCTCTGTCTTTCTACTGGTGGCGAATGCGACGTTCTTTGGCTCCCTGCTCTTCGGCTACGCTTTTCTCTGGACGGTTGCCCCCGGCTGGCCGCCGCAGGACTGGCTGGCCCCCTCTCTGGTCGAACTCGGCATCGGTGGCGCGGCGGCTCTGACGAGTGCTCTTGCCATGCGCCTGGCCATACGCGGCAACCGACACCGTGCGCGGCCCCTGCCGGGTCTGGCCTTCGCGCTCACCGCGACCCTCGTCACGGCGGTGACCTTTGCGATGCTGCTCTCCCGCGTGCCCCCGCCGGATGGCCACGCCTATGCGGCGACCCTCTTTGTGCTGGGCAGCTACGCGCTGTGTCACGCCCTCATCGCCGGCTTGATGCTGGCCTTCGCCATTGCGCGCGCCCGGCGTGGATATACCTCACCCGCCCGACAAGCAGAATTCCACATCGTCTCGCTTTGGACCGATTATCTGGCCGTCATAGCCACCTTGAGCCTGCTCGCCGCTCATCTGCCAGGGTTTCTGGCGTGAAGGACGTCCTGCGCATCCTCCTCGCCCCACTTCTATGGCTCGCCAGTTTCAGTGCCACCTACGGGCTGCACGGAATCGGCTGCGCGTTGGGTTGGCCGGAGATTGCCCTGTGGGGAGCCTCTGTATTTCGCGTTGCACTGCTCACGGCTTGGCTGGTTGCCATACTCATCCAGGTTGCCATACTGATCGTGCTACACTCAGACCGGTTCCGCGCGGCGTCGGCGTTCACGCAATGGGCGAGCCTTGCCACCGCCTGGGTCGGGCTGGTTGCGGTCCTCTGGACAGTGTACCCGGTGGCCGTGATCACAGCTTGTGGCGGGAACGGCTGACGCCTCGGGCTATTTGCCCTGCGCTGACGATCCATTGGACTGACTGCGTCGCCCTTGCGCCGTTGACGCCCTCGGCGTATTGAGCGCTGACAGCGAAGGACGGGGGATCCAATGGGGTTCAAGATGGGGATCGTGGGCCTGCCGAACGTCGGCAAATCCACACTTTTCAATGCACTGACCAAGACGGCAGCAGCGCAGGCGGCAAACTTTCCGTTCTGCACGATTGAGCCGAATGTCGGAGAGGTCGCCGTGCCGGATGCGCGTCTGGACACGCTGGCGGCCATCGGCAAATCGAAGGAAATCATCCCGACCCGCATGACCTTTGTCGATATCGCCGGACTTGTGAAAGGCGCCTCAAAGGGCGAGGGGCTCGGCAATCAGTTTTTGGCAAATATCCGTGAGACAGATGCCATCGCACATGTGCTGCGCTGCTTCGAGGATGGCGATGTCACCCATGTCGAGGGGCGCGTCGATCCGGTGGCCGACGCGGAAACCATCGAGACCGAGCTGATGCTGGCTGATCTCGACTCCATCGAGAAACGGCGCGCCAACCTGGTGCGCAAGCTGAAGGGCAACGACAAGGAAGCCCAGCAGCAGGACCGTTTGCTGGCCGACGCCCAAACGATGCTGGAGGATGGCAAGCCCGCGCGCCTGGTCGAAGTTGACGCCGAGGATCGCAAAGCCTGGCGCATGCTGCAATTGCTGACGAGCAAACCGGTTCTTTACGTCTGCAACGTCGCCGAGGATGAAAGCGTGACCGGGAACGCCCATTCGGCAGCCGTCGCCGACATGGCCGCGGCGCAGGGCAATTCGCATGTCGTTATCTCTGCCCGCATCGAGGAAGAGATCAGCCAGCTCGAGCCGGAAGAGGCCGAGATGTTTCTCACAGAGATGGGGCTGGAAGAGCCGGGCCTCGACCGGCTGATCCGAGCGGGTTACGCTTTGCTCCACCTTGAGACCTACTTCACCGTCGGACCAAAGGAGGCCCGCGCCTGGACCATCCGCCAGGGCACTGCCGCGCCCCAGGCCGCCGGTGTCATCCACGGCGACTTTGAAAAAGGCTTCATCCGGGCCGAGACCGTCGCCTACGACGATTATGTCGCCTGCCAGGGCGAAACGGGTGCGCGAGACGCAGGCAAACTACGCGCGGAAGGCAAGAGCTACATCGTGAAGGATGGCGATGTCCTGCACTTCTTGTTCAGCGGCTGAGGCCGAGTAACCGTGGACAATCACCCGGAAGCGATCAATATGCTGCGAGGTCCCCCCACGCGGTATAGCTGGCGTCCAATTTTGTCATAGCGCGCTTCTATACCTCTGAATTCATTGGGTTTTGAAACGTAGTTTTCGACCGGATGCTGCCACTTGCAGGCCTCTCTCTCGTAGTCGCGCTGTTTGCGATTGGCTTTCGACGGGATCACGGTCGCCGCACCGCGTGCATCAAGGTTTTGGAGGAGCCAATCTGCATCCAACGCCGTCCACCAGCAGTGAAACGAACGATACACCCCTGATCAGCGGTGCGACGCGCTTCATGTTGCGCGCTCTTCCCCGCAGCAGGAGGTAGAGCGACGCGCGCTAAGGCATCTCAGTGGAACAATGAGAAAAATGAGCCGTTCCTTTATAGAACAGCGTGAGAAATGGAGGGCGATATGACACGTTTGAAAAATAAGAGAGCAATCATCACCGGCGGCGCCGGTGGGATTGGCTCGGAAACCGCCAAGCTTTTCCTTCAGGAAGGAGCCCATGTTGCGTTGGTCGATCTGGATCAAGTTGCGCTGGATGAGGCCGCTGAGTGGCTCTCGGAATACGGCAAGGTCGTAACCATTGCCGCCGACGTGAGCGACGAAGCGGATGTAGAGCGCTATGTTCAGGAGGTGAAAAACGAGCTGGGCGGGATCGACGTTTTCTTTAATAACGCTGGTATCGAAGGCACCGTTGCACCGCTGACCGAACAGAAGGTGGAAGACTTTGACAAGGTCATGGCGGTGAACGTTCGGGGTATGTTTCTGGGGCTGAAGCACGTGATGAAAGCCATGGAAGGCGCTGGAGGCAGTATTATCAATACCTCCTCCGTGGCGGGCTTGTCTGCCGGTCCTGGTTTAGCACCCTATGTCGCGTCCAAACACGCGGTCGTAGGTTTGACACGCAACGCATCTGCCGAAGGCGCAGGACAAGGAATTCGGGTAAATTCGGTGCATCCGGCTCCGGTCAATACACGCATGATGCGCTCTATCGAAAAGGGCAGCAATCCGCAGAACGCCGAGGCAGCTAAAGAGGAGTATGAAAGCCACGTGCCGCTTGGCCGATACGGTGAGCCCGAGGACGTCGCGCGGTTGGTGTTATTCTTGGCCTCAGACGAGGCGAGCTTTATCACAGGTGCGCAGTATGTTGTCGATGGCGGCATGACGACCTGAAGAAAGCGCCGGGTCGGGAGGTGGCCAAGCGAAGCTGTCTTTGATGTGTAACGAAGTTCTCAGGCAGATAAGCGCGCGTCGCCCCCACCAGCGAGGGTGAGCAATTCTAGGAACAACGCCATGTTGATTCCGGCGTTCAAAACCAAGGAGCCAAAAGTGTCCTGCATGGTAGGGTACCACGCCGGATTTTCATAGCACTCCATCCGGCGGCCCCGGCTGCGAAACAGAGGTGGTCGCGGGGTTTTGGACTCGATGTTTAGGTGGCTCGCATGAAGAAAGTGGCGTTGTTGCGCAATTCCCGCCTGAGGCGTGACTGTCCCTTACCCTGCTGAGGTTATGCCACGCGGATGATCTCGGCGGTGCCGAGGGCGTTCAAGCGGTTCATGAGAGCGATGCGAATGTGGATTTCGGCGGTC
This sequence comes from Pseudooceanicola sp., assembly GCA_002709085.1. Taxonomy (GTDB): domain Bacteria; phylum Pseudomonadota; class Alphaproteobacteria; order Rhodobacterales; family Rhodobacteraceae; genus Pseudooceanicola. Next base: position 45,156 of record PAPR01000032.1, read on the forward strand.
TGGCCGGCCGGGTCTCTCGCCATGATGCGTTCACCAAATGCCTTGAGGCAGCGCATTCGCTGCCCGGCAATGGTTTGCTTGTAAACCATGAGACGGTTCGTCTCGATCCGGCTGCGGGCGTGGTATCCGGTCCAACCCTTCCACCGGCCAGCCGCAGCAGGCCCGCCACCATGCCAGTGGTCTGGCGCAAGGGAAGCTTGAACAACACTTTGATCGACAGGCAGAACTGGATGGCTACGTCAGAAAACACCGCCGGAGGTCCAGACCACCCGTCACGCGGCGCACGCCAGGTCATTTCCTTGTCGACTCAGATCAGCAGGGCCCCGGCTTGCGCAGCGCGGCGTTATAGCTGGACCAATTCGTCGTGCGATAGCCGGCGGGGGACGGTTCGCTCATACTGCCGTCTAACCGCATGGATTCGCTTTGTGAACCGTCAGACGTCAGAGTTCTGCAACAACGCCCAGTGAATCCCTACAGAGATTTGTGCAACAAAGGCGCGCTGGTGTACCCTCCTTTGGAGAACCGGTATTGATTCAGGTCAACCTGACCTAATACTCCCGTTATCTATTTGTTTCCGCGGCCTGTGAGTTTTATCTTAATGATAATTAATCAATAGGATGAGGAGAAGAGTATGCGCAGGGACATTCACAGTGCCGATGTCCCGATACTTTGTCGCGCTTGCGAAGCGCGGCACAAGGGAGTGTGCGGCGCGCTCGATGCGCAGGAGCTTTTGCGGCTGGGACGCACCAGCAGCAGGCATGAGTATGACGCCGGCACAACTCTTGTTGCCGCCGGGGAACGTGCCGAGCATTGCTCAAATATCCTCAGCGGCGTCGTAAAGCTTTCGAAGATTTTACCGGACGGGCGCCAACAGGTTGTCGAGTTGCAATTTGCGCCGGATTTCCTGGGTCGACCCTTCGGCGAAGAAAGCGAAGTTCTGGTCGAGGCAGCGACAGATGTGCGGCTTTGCTCCTTTCCACGGGACATGCTTGAAACGATGATGACAGGGTCGTCCGCACTTGAGAACCGGATGCATCGCCAGGCTTTGCGTCAGCTTGACGATGCGCGCGACTGGATGATGACGCTGGGCCGCAAGAGCGCGGGCGAGAAGGTGGCATCATTTCTGCTGATGCTCGCGCGCGATGTAAGGCCTCAGGAAAATGGGTATTCTACCTCTTTCGATCTTCCGCTCGGCCGCTCCGACATTGCCGATTTCCTTGGCCTCACTGTCGAAACCGTGAGTCGCCAGCTGACGAAACTGCGAAAGGAGGGTGTCATAGAAATCGAGAAGACTCGGCAAGTCGAGGTTGCTGACATGAAACGACTGGAAGCCGCTGCCGCAAGTGCCAGTTAGCTGTAAGGTTCTCCAGCCCGGCAATAGAGCGGCAAGATGATGTCCCGATCGAAAGCTGAGTGCCGCATGAGCGGTTGAAACAGGCCGCGTATGAGATAGCCCAGGCGCTCCGCGTCCGCGTGTCGCGGCGACCTGGCGAAATGCGTTACAGCTTCTGCAACCACTGAGGCGTGTTCCTCATCTTCCACATGCTCCGCTCTCAGTCGGGCAACCGTCGGGCCCAGTGTCCTGTCCCACTTCAATATTATCGGGAAGACATACGCCTCTTCCAGATCCTGGCATGTCCGGAGGGTCGGATAAAGCGCGTCGGCCAGCGTCGTTGCCGCCAGCGTATCGATCCGGTCGGGCAGCTGGTCCGCCAGTAGTTCCAGGCGGTGGCAGATCTGCTCCTGTTTTGAGATCAAGACCTCGTAATGCTGCGCAGAGCCGATGCGTTCGGGTATGTTGTGGTTGGGCATTCGCATCCGATCGCTTCCTCAGACATGATTGCCTGCGACAACTTCACACTAGCTTATTAATCCTCTGAGAAATTGATTCAGGTCAAGAAATGACGGCGGCGCGGCCCTAGGGGTCGATAAATACTAGTCCGGGTCTCTCTTGTGATTGCCTCTTCCACCATCATTCCAACGCGGTCCAAAACGGTCACTTTGTCGGTGCCGACCATCCGGTGCGGGGCCTGCATTGCGACGATTGAGCGTAACCTTGCGGAACTTGCGGACGTGCAAAGCGCCCGTGCCAACCTGACCCTGCGACGTGTCCAGCTCCAGCTCGCCGAGCGGAGCGATACCGTGCTGGAGACCGTCCTGAAGCGCCTCGCCGAGGTCGGTCATCCGGCAACCGCGATCGACGCGACCGAGCTGGAGAACGAGCAGCGGGACGAGGCCGACACCGCCCTCCTCCGGGCGGTCGCTGTCGCCGGGTTCGGGGCGATGAACGTGATGCTTTTGTCGGTGTCGGTCTGGGCGGGGGCCGAGGGCGCGATGCGGCACGGCTTTCACTGGATCTCGGCGCTGATCACGGTTCCTGTGGTGGCCTATTCGGGTCGCTTCTTCTTTGCCTCGGCCTGGTCTGCATTGCGTTCGGCGCGGATGAACATGGACGTCCCCATCGCCCTGGCGCTGATCCTGGCACTGGCGCTGAGCCTTGTGGAGACGTTGCGGGGGGCAGAGCATGTGTTCTTTGACGCCGTTGTCACGCTGACCTTCTTTCTCCTGATCGGACGCTATCTGGATCACCGGATGCGCGGCAAGGCGCGAAACGCGCTGACGGTCCTGTCCAAGCTGGTGGTCAAGGATGCGTTGCGCGTTTTACCTGACGGGCAGACACTTGTGGTCGCCGCCGCCGAAATCACGCCGGGCATGGTCCTGCGCATCCCGGCGGGTGAACGGATGCCTGTGGACGTCAGGATCCTGTCGGGCGCCACGGACCTGGACCGATCCATCGTCTCCGGGGAAGCCGACGCCGTAGCCGCCACGGCCGGTGACGAAATCGAGGCCGGTGCGCTGAACCTGACCGGGCCGGTCGAGGCCGTCGCGCTCCGGCCCGTGCAGGAGTCATTCATCGCGGACATGACGCGGATGCTGGGCTCGGCTGAAACCGGGCGCGGGCGCCATGTCAGGATCGCCGACCGGATTGCGCGCGTCTACGCCCCGATGATCCATCTCGTGGCCGGTGCGACATTCCTCGGCTGGTATCTGGCCACCGGCGATTGGCTGACGTCGGCCTTTGTAGCGATCAGCGTGCTTATCATCACCTGTCCCTGCGCGATGTCCCTGGCGGTTCCGGTCGCTCATGTCGTGGCTGCGGGTCGCCTGATGCGCGATGGGATCATGATGAAAGACGGCTCTGCGCTGGAACGCCTAGCGCAGATTGATTGCGCGACTTTCGACAAGACGGGCACCCTTACGCAGGGGGGCGAGGTGCGACAAATGCCCGAGACCCTCGCCGAAGGGCCGATGTCTGTGCTGGCCGAACTCGCCGGCTCCTCCCGCCATCCGGCTGCCCTTGCGATCGCGAAGGGGTTGCCGCAGCGGTTCGGCCACCTTCATTCCGTGACCGAGGTTCCCGGCCACGGGATCGAAGGAGGGCTGCCGGACGGGCGCCGCGCAAGGCTTGGCCGTGCGTCCTGGGTGGGCGATGTCACCGCCGATCGCGTCGAAGGGTCGGGTCCCGCCTTTGGCCTTGAGGGCGCGCCAATGTCGCGCATCGCGCTGAGCGAAACGCTGCGAAGCGACGCCCGGAGCGCCCTCAGCGAGCTGACCCACCTGGGTATCGCCACGGAGATCCTCTCGGGCGACGACGAAGAGCGCGTAGCCCTCGTCGCCGACCGCCTCGGGGGGATCGACTACCGCCACGGTCTGACCCCGGCCCAGAAGGTCGCACGCCTGGAAACGCTGGAGGCGGAGGGCCATCGGGTTCTTATGGTCGGTGACGGGCTGAACGATACCCCGGCCCTGGCCGCGGCCTACGTGTCGATGTCCCCGGCCAGTGCGACCGATGCCGGCAGGGCCGCCGCCGATTTCGTCTTTTTGCGCGACAGCCTTGCGGCGGTGCCGAACGCGCTAGGGCTGGCACGGCGAACCGCAAGGATCGTTCGGCAGAACTTCGGCCTCGCCGTCCTTTACAATGCCGTGGCGATCCCGATTGCGATCGCCGGGCATGTCACACCGTTGATGGCTGCCATCGCGATGTCGCTGAGTTCCATTCTCGTGGTGGCCAATTCCCTCCGGCTGAACGGAACCCCCCTTCCTCGTCCCCGCCTTTTGACATGGCGCGACTCCGAAAAGGCCCAGGTATGAACATTCTCTTACTTCTCATCCCGATCTCTTTGGCAATGGGCGCGGTCGGGGTTGCTGCCTTCCTGTGGAGCCTCCGCACCGACCAGTATCAGGACCTTTCGGGTGACGCCGAGCGTGTCCTGCACGCGGCGGATCACCCGATCACCCCAAGACGCAGACCGACACAGAATTTACAGGAGAGCGGACAGTGATTTCGACATTCACAAGCGGCGAACGTCAAGGCGCGCTTATCATCGCCGGCGCCGTGATGCTCTTCGGGCTGATCATGGCTGTGGCGGGTCACGCGGACCC
>PAPR01000033.1 GCA_002709085.1 Pseudooceanicola sp.
GCAAAGCACGCAGCCCGCCGACCTGACAAGGCCTGCATTACCGACGAGACGACCACCCTTAGCTGGGGCGCGTTCGGCGATTTGGTGGCGCGTGTGGCCGGGCGATTGCAAGGCCTCGGGGTCGGGCCGGGCAGTATGGTCGCATCGCTTGCCGAAAACTCCGCCGCGCATCTTGCGCTGTATCTCGGTGTGGTGCACGCCGGGGCTTGCATGGTTCCTCTGCCGTTTTCGGCGACACCGGAGGCGTTGATCAAGATGCGGCGCGATTGCGCGGCGTCACTGCTGTTCACCAGCGCAAACTATCGCGATACCGCGGACAGGCTGGGCGCAGGCACGGTGATCGACCTTGCCGACCTCGAGGCCTGGGTGGGGGACGCGGCGCCGGTTCCGCCTGTTGAGGTCGCCGAGGACGACCTGTTCGACATGATCTATTCCAGCGGAACGACCGGCACCCCAAAGGGGATCGTGCATGACCATCGGTTCCGCATGCGTCAGTTTTCCCGCACTTCGGCTTATAAGTTGGAAGAGGACAGCGTGTTGATGATGTCGACGCCGCTCTATTCCAATACAACGCTGGTCGCGGTTCTGGGCTGCCTCGCGCGCGGTGCGTCGCTGGTCTCCATGGCGCGGTTCGATACCCTGCGCTTTCTTGACCTCAGCGAGACCTATCGCGCAACCCATGCCATGTTGGTGCCGGTGCAGTTCATGCGTCTGATGGGTGAGCCGAGGTTCGATGATTTCGACCTCAGCGCGTACATCTGCAAGATGTCCACCTCGGCCCCGCTGCCCGGCCTGTTGATCGCCCAGGTGATGAAGCGCTGGCCCGGCAATATCGTAGAGTTTTACGGCATGACCGAGGGCGGTCCCTCCACTGTTCTGGATTGCGCGGCCTTCGCGGAGAAGTGGGATACGGTCGGACAGCCTTCGCCCGGTGTGGATATGCGGGTGATCGACGAGGCGGGCAGTGAGCTGCCCCATGGCAGTTACGGCGAAATCGTCGGCCAGTCGGGCGCGATGATGCCCGGCTATCACAACAATCCAGACAAGACGCGCGACGCCACCTGGGTCAGCCCGGACGGTGGGCATTTCATCCGCACCGGCGACATGGGCCGGTTCGACGATGAGGGCTTCCTGCACCTCTTGGACCGGAAGAAGGACATAATCATCTCGGGCGGTTTCAACATCTATGCCGCAGATCTGGAGGCTGTGCTACGACAGCACCCCGAGGTGGCGGACGTCGCGGTCATTGCTGTGCCCTCGTCAGATTGGGGTGAGACCCCTCTCGGCCTCGTGGTGACGCGGAGCGCCGATTGTGACACGGAGGCGATCCGGGAGTGGGCCAACGCGCAGTTGGGCAAGACGCAGCGTCTCTCTGCTGTCGAACGGCGTAATGATCTGCCTCGCAGTGAGATCGGGAAGATCCTGAAGCGGGAACTGCGTGCGCCGTATTGGCCGGGTACAGAGAAATAAATCCGCATTGCGGAAACAAATTCCAAAAAAGTTGATCGCCTGAATTAACTGTGCCATCCTTCGCGGTAGCGGGAGGGGATGGCGTGAGATTGGAAGGCAGGGCCGAGGTCTTCGCGGGCGCGTGCGCGGGCACGGCCAGCAGCAATGGACGCGCCCCGGCGCGGCGGTACGACAAGGACGACTATTTCGGCCCGGCCTACCCGGCAAAGCGGCGGAGATATGCCGGCATCGTTAATGTCTGGCCCCCAGAGGTCGAAGGTCGGATGCACCACAGCGCCGAGACCGCCGGAGCCTGCCCGATCGACGCGCCGGATAACCTGCATGGTGAAGAGGGCAGGGCCGTGGTGGGGCCGCGCCCAAACGCCGCTCTGCTTGTGAAAGACACGATTATAGGCTGGTGCCATGACGACATGGGTGAATATAAAAGCACCCGCTAGAGGGTTCATGTTGCAGCGCCGGCGAAGCGCGGCTCCGGCAAGATCTCAGGGCTCAACCTGACGGAGGCCGGTGAGAAATGCATGAGACAAGCGGCGAGTTGATAAGGAATGGCTTCGGTTCGTGATCCAAGATAGGCCCACCCCGAAGCAGGAGGACGATGGTGCGAAAGAGAGCGACCGACAGCGGTCTTGAGGCGTCCGACAAGGGCGACGGCGACCGCCAGTTCGTGACCGCGCTGCACCGCGGGCTGGGGATTTTGCGCGCGTTCCGCCCGTCGGACAAGGCGGGATTGGGCAACTCCGAACTCGCGGAACGCACAGGGCTGCCTAATTCCACGGTGTCGCGGTTGACCTTCACGCTGCTGAAATCGGGGTATCTGGTCTACGACGATGGCACGGGCCGCTACCGGATGGGCGTGCCGGTGCTGTCTCTGGGCTATGCGTGTCTGGCCGGGATGCAGGTCCGCGAGACCGCGCAGGTCTATATGCAGGAATTGGCCGACGAGGCCGGAGATGGTGTGTTGGTCGCCCTTGGCGGGCGGGACGACATGGCGATGACCTACATTGCCGCCGCGCGCTCTCCCGGCGTGATTTCATTGCAACTCTCTGTCGGGTCGCGCATATCGCTGACCCGCTCGTCCATGGGCCAGGCGTATATCGCCGGGACGAGCGTGACAGAGCGCAAGGAGATCATCGAACGCATCAAGGCGCGCTATGACCCCGACCGGGTGAACGAAATCCTCGAACGATTGGAAGAGGCGCGCGAACAGGTCGCCCAGCGCGGATTCTTCTGCACGATTGGCGGCTGGCAACGGGACGTGAATGCAGTTGCGGTTCCCTATCGCAGCCAGCAACCGGACACGCCGATGCTCGCCTTCAACCTCGGCGGATACAGCTTTGCCTTGCCCAAGGAACGTCTGGAAGACGATCTGGGCCCGCGGTTGGTCGAACTGGTCCATATGGTGAACCGGGTCGGTTATTGACGTCGATCAGCTCCGCCAGGGCCAAACACCCGCCGATGTGTCCGGCGGGCGGGTGTCGGTTCGGTCTCGAAACGCCGGGCGCTAGGGCACCAACGCGATTTTTCCGACCGCACCGCGCCCGAGGACCCGCTTTAGGACATTGGCCGCGTCACTCAGAGGATAGCGACCCTCGATCAGGGGCGTGATCTTGCCGTCTTGGTACCAGCCGAACAATTCCGACATGTTGGCCAGATAATCCGCAGGTTTGCGCCGCGTCCAGTTTCCCCAAAAGACGCCGACGACGGAGTATTCCTTGACCAGCGTCAAATTGACCGGCAGCTGCGGAATGTCACCGCTGGCAAACCCGATGATGAGCAACCGCCCGCCGGGTGCCATGAAGCGAGAGGCGGCCTTGAACGCTTCACCGCCAACGGAATCATAGACGACGTCGGCACCCTTGCCCTTGGTCAGCGTCTTCACATCGTCCTTGAGGTTGTCGTAGCCGATGGCATGATCGGCCCCTTGCCCAAGCGCGATCTTGCGCTTCTCTTCGGATGAGCAGACCGCAATCACGGTGGCGCCCATGATCTTGCCGATCTGGATCGCGGCCGTGCCGGTCGCGCCGGCGGCGCCAAAGATGACCAGGGTCTCGCCGGCCCGCAATTGCGCGCGCTGTTTGAGGGCGTGGTGCGATGTGCCCCAGGCGATGATCATCGCGCAGGCATCTGCGGCGTCCATGCCCGCGGGCAGGGCAAAGCAGGTCTCCTCGCTGCCGACGGCCAGTTCGGCGTAGCCTCCGGCACAATAGGTGGCGACCCGGTCGCCCACCTCAAAGCGGGTGACATTCTCGCCGAGAGCGACGATCTCTCCGGCAACCTCGCTGCCGGGGATGAAGGGGCGATCGGGCTTGTCCTGATAGAGACCCTGCACCGTCAGACCATCGGGGTAATTGACGCCAGCGGCCTCGGTCCGGATCAAGATTTCCCTCGGTCCCGGCGATGGGTCCGCGACCTCTTTCATCACCAAATCCTCGACCGGTCCGAATTCTTCGCAAATGATCGCTTTCATCTCATTCCCTTCGCTGATCTATATATCGTGCAGGTTGCAGCGACCTTATCCGAAACCGCGCGGCAGACCATTGTATTTAGCGAAGATTCGCGAAATTCCGCGGTTGGTCCGCAGTGCAGCACGCGGTCATTCGCGGGGTCAATAAAACCTTACGTCCAACTTGCGGAATACTCTTCCACCGCATGGGCGCTAGGTTTAGGTTCCAGAGAACAAATATGGGAGGAAGTGCCATGAAGGGCATGATGATGCACCGGCCGTTGCTGGTGTCGGAGATACTCGAATTCGGAGCGGGCGCCTATCCAAATGCTGAGATCGTCTCGGTGCGTACCGAAGGCGATGTGCACCGCGAAACCTACCCGGAATTTCGCAACCGGACCGTTCAACTGGCTCACGCGCTCAAGGCGCAGGGTGTCGAACTGGGTGACCGCGTCGCAACCTTGGCCTGGAATGGCTATCGGCATATGGAGCTATATTATGCCATCTCGGGGATCGGTGCGATTTGCCACACTATCAATCCGCGTCTCTCTGCCGAGCAGTTGATTTATATTGTTAACCATGCCGAGGACAAACTCCTGTTCCTCGACACGACGTTCGTGCCGCTGATCGCGGCGGTCAAGGATCATTTGCCGAAGGATCTCAGGTACGTGGTTATGACCGATGCCGGTCACATGCCCGACGCTCCCTATGAGGTTCTCTGCTACGAAGACCTTCTGGCCGGGCAGTCGACCGACATCGAATGGCCGGAGTTCGACGAAGATACCGCGTCCGGGCTATGCTACACATCCGGCACGACCGGAAATCCGAAGGGCGCGCTGTATACCCATCGCTCGACCGTGCTGCACGGCATGATGATGTCGGTCATGCAATCCTCGACCTTCAAGGAAGGCGCCAGCGTGATGCCCGTCGTTCCGTTGTTTCACGTCAACGCCTGGGGCCTGCCCTATTCCTCGCTGATCTCGGGAATGAACATGGTCATGCCTGGCCCGGCGATGGATGGGGAAAGCCTGTTCAAGCTGATGGACGCCGAAAAGGTGTTCTCCGCATGGGGCGTGCCGACCATCTGGCAAGGTTTGCTGGGCGAGATCAAGAAACAAGGACGCAAGCCCGAGGGTTTCGAGGATGTCGTGATCGGTGGCGCCGCGGCACCGCGGTCCATGATCGAGGCCTTTGAAAAGATGGATGTCGGTGTCGGTCACGCCTGGGGAATGACCGAAATGTCGCCCGTGGGCACCCATGGCGTCCTGCCAAAGTGGATGGACGACGAACCCTTTGACGTCCGCGTCGACTATAAGTCCATGCAAGGACGGCGCTGCATCGGGGTCGACCTGAAGATCGTCGACGAAGAAGGCAACCGCCTGCCGCACGACGGCAAGGCAGTGGGTGAATTGTTCGTGCGCGGCAACACGGTCGTTTCGGGTTATTTCAAGAACGAAGAGGCCACAGCCAAGGCGTTGGACGCGGACGGTTGGTTCGGTACGGGTGACGTGGCCAAGATCGACGAACACGGGTTCATGTCGATTCAGGACCGCGCCAAGGATCTCATCAAGTCGGGCGGCGAATGGATTTCCTCCATCGATTTGGAAAACGTCGCCATGTCGATGCCGGGGATCGCCAATGCCGCCGCCATCGGGGTCAAGCATCCGCGTTGGGATGAACGTCCCATCCTGGTCGCTGTCGCCGCCGAAGGGGTCGAACAGCCCTCAATCGACGAGATTCGGGACCACTTGAGCAGCCATTTCGCCAAGTGGCAGTTGCCCGACGACATCGTCTGGGTCGAGACGCTGCCCATGACCGCGACGGGAAAGATCTCCAAGCTGAACCTGCGAAAGGATTTGGCGGATTATACCCACCCCGAGCTTCGCGAAAGCGCCTGAGCGCGGACGGCACGGGGTCAGTTCACGCGCGTAACGGCCCGCAGAAATTGGGAGGGGCGCCTTGCTTGGGCGTCCCTTCGTCGTCATTGGCGGCGTTCTGTATTGCGGCCTTGGTTCGCTCCAAGCTCTGCCTCGATCACATTGCAGCGGGTTAAGACGCCACGCCATGCCAAGCGGGCCGATGCAACGCTATGGTTGCGCCGCATCGGTTTGCCGCTGATGGTACGACTATGGGATGGCATCACCCATCATCCCCGTTGTTTCCGAGGTGTTGGATCGACGGTCGCAACCGCGCCTCACCGAGCTGGCGCAAGAACTAGCCGCATGGACCCTCCCATGCGGGTCTGTCATAACCTGCCGAGTCCCGCGTTCCTGGAGGCGCCATGCCCGGCCTATCCCTGTCCCACGTCTTCATGGTCGTGGCGGCGATGTTTTTGATCGTCACCGCCGATTCCGCCGGCAAGACGATGACCGCGCAAGGCATGAATCCGTTATTCGTCGCCTGGGGTCGCTTCGCGCTTGCGGCAATTCTGTTGGCACCCTTTACCGGGATAAAGCGTGTCGATCTGCCGGCCTTTTGGGACTGGCGCCTGATCCTACGCACCTTGTTCATCGTCATGGGCATCAGCTCGATCCTGACTGCGCTGCGCAGTGAGCCGATCGCAGACGTGTTCGGCGCGTTTTTCATCAGCCCGGTCGTGTCCTATTTCGGATCCGCGTTGGTCTTGAAGGAAAAGGTCACCTGGTCTCGGTCCGCGTTGCTGTTGATCGGGTTTGCCGGGGTGTTGATGGTCGTCAAGCCGGGGTTCGGAATGAGCGCTGGCATGGTCTTTGCCCTAATGGCTGGGGCGTTCCACGGCGCCTACCTCGTCACCACGCGGTGGATGGCCGGCGCCTATCGCCCTCGCCTTTTGTTGCTGTCTCAGCTCGTGATCGGTGGCGTGATCCTGTTGCCCTTTGCGCTGATGCAATGGCCCGCCACCGTGTCGGCGGGGTTCCACTGGGCCTTTCCACTCAGCGCTCTGTGCTCGGCGTGGGGGAATTACCTGCTGGTCGTTGCCAGCCGGGTATTGCCGGCGGGGGTGGTGGCGCCCCTGATCTATTCCCAGATCGTCGCCGCCATGCTGATCGGGTTGACGGTTTTCAACGAATGGCCGGATGGGGTCGCCTTGGCGGGGCTGGTTGTGATCCTCGCCTCCGGTGTTGCCGGGCTGAGGTTGGTGGGGCGGGGCCAATGAACGGCTGACGCGATGGCGCAGACGGTTCAACAGCGCTTTGCCAGCGGTGACAGGGTATCGGGTTTTGACCTCTGCTTCGTTCCAGAGCAGGCACGCTCTTTGGTTTCGAGAGCGGGCACCCGGACACTCACCTCAACCTGCTTCGCCGATTGAGTTAACGAAGGGGGGAGGAGTTCGCCGGAACGACCTCGCCAGTCGTTCTGACAGCGATGGTCTTCCAGGTCCGCCCCCTTGGGCAGCCACCGCCAGACCAACGATTTTCCGCTTTTATCCAGGGGACCACGTCGCCAAAGAAAATGCCCGACGTGGTCGCCGGGCAGGTAGCCTGAAATCAGGCAGGGGAAGGAAACTCATGTGGTGGATGTCACCATTTGTCGGGGCCTTTTTCGGCAAAGCTCCGGACCAGGAAATCGATGAAGGCGCGGACCTTGGGCTGGGTGAACCGGCCCGGCGGATAGACCGCGTAGATGCCTTGGGTTTCGACCGGAAGGTCGGGGATCGCGTCTTCGACCAGGCCCTGCGCCAAGGCGTCAGCGTATAGGAACGATGGCAGGTAGGCGATGCCGAGGCCCGAGATCGCGGCGTTCAGCAGCGATTGCCCGTCATTCACTGACAACCAACCGGCGGTGCGGACCTGACGTTTTTCGCCCGAGGGGGCGGTCAGTTTCCAGACATTGCCCGAGGCCTGCGAGGAATAATGCAAAAGCTTGTGTTCGTTGAGATCGTCGATCTTCGCGGGGCGACCGTATTTCTCAAAATAGCCGGGCGAGGCAATCATGCGTTTCGTTGAATCCGTGAGCTTGCGGGCACGGAGGGTTGAATCCTCCAGCTCCCCGATCCGGATGGCCATGTCAAAGCCTTCGGAGATCAGCTCCACATAGCGGTTGTTCAGCACCATGTTCACGGTGATATCCGAGAATTCCGCCAGGAACTCGCCCAGAACCGGGCTTAGATGATTGACGCCGAAATCGGTCGCCACGGAAATTCGCAAGAGGCCCGAGGGCGCGGATTGCATTGAGGTGACGAGCGCATCCGCCTCACCGGCATCGTTCAAGACGCGGCGGGCACGGTCATAATAGGCCAGGCCGATTTCGGTCGGGGATACACGACGTGTGGTTCGGTTCAAAAGACGTGCGCCAAGTCGGGCCTCCAGCGAAGAGACGTGCTTGGACACGGCGGATTTAGAGATCCCCATCTTCTTGGCCGCGTCGGTGAAACCACCTTGATCCACGACCGTCGCAAATGCTTCCATTTCTGTCAGACGGTCCATTGTCGTAACCTTTCTGCCTAAAGATTTCTATCGTTCTGGCATCAAGTTATCGGTGGCAAATCAGGCACAATCCGGGCGTGCGGTAGTCAATTGCGGGGTAATGTCAGGATCGTTCTTGGTCAGGAAACAGCGAAACACCGTGTTTCCTGCCACATTTCGCCGAAATCAGGCGGTTTCGACGCAATGTCGCCGGAATGCCCGCTTCAGCAGGTCCAATTCGGCGCGCAATAGATCTACTTCGGCTTGCATTGTTTCGTCCAGCGAGTCCCCGGCCAGGATGGCAAAGCTGTCCAGAACGTCGCCGGTGTTCGCCTCTACTATGGTGACTGTCTGCAATCCGTCACCAATCATATTGGCCGGGATCGCAAAGCGCAGCCGCCAGGTGCCGCCAACCGCCGGGGTCACAGCGACATTGTCCAGCGCCTTGTCGCGGTAGTTGACGGCGATGCCCGGCTTGATCCCCTCGGGCACGTCAGAGATCACGCCCTCCCATTGGCCATTGGCAAGGCGGGTCTTGGTGACAGTCAGGATGCTCATCAGTCGCCCTTTCAGATTGGTCTAGACGGCGGCGCGGGGCGCGCGCGACAGGTTGACGTCGCGCAACACGACCCGGTTCATCTCGGGGCCCTCAAAGATCAGGTCGATCCAGGCCTTCTCAATGCGCTGTTCGTTGAGGTCGCTATAGGCGAGGTCAAATTCCACCATGGACTCGCTCTGCCCAAGGGGAAGCTCGCGCAGGACCTGCGCGGTGTTCGGGCCATGCGTGATGTTCAGGCGCGCAAAGATCTCCAGCGGTTTCTCCATCTCAACAATCGTGGTCAGGCGGATCAGGTGGTTCTTTGTCAGACCCTTCACGGCATCGGGCGGCAGTTCGATCACCAGTGAAAGATATGAGCCGTCAAAGGCAAAGACATCGAGGCTGAGGCCAAAGGGCGCCAGATCCGTCGTGCTGTGATTGCCGATTTGGCGGAGCGACAGTTCGGATTGCTGGCAATCATGGTGCAGCGTAACCTCGTCGCCCAACCGCGACCGGGACGCGACAGAGGCCATGCCCGGAACGGGCAGGCTTCCGCGAAATAGCTGCGGCCGCCACGTCCAGTCGGTGCCATGCGGTACCGGAAAGAGGTTAACGCCGTCAGTTGGCTGGGTCAGGCGCGCGTCGACCATGTGCAGCACGCGATCAAGCTGGGTTTTCAACTTGCGTGCCTGGTTGCGTTGCGTGCGAAGGAGAGGCAGCTCCGCAGTCTCGGCCGAGTCTGCGACAGTTCTCCAGTGGCGCAGTTCCCGTTTCAGAAACAGCCGCTGCAGCAGGGAAGAGATCGGCTTTGCCATCGAATGCCTGTGGTTTTGTTGATCGTTGCCGGTCTTGTCGCCGCTCGCGGGGTTTATGCCATGAAATTGCGGGCGAACATATGATTGAATGCCTTGGCGTCGGGATTTCGACCTAGACGGATGCGACGCGCCGGTGGTCAGCTACCGGGCCTTTGGGTGCCGATGGTGTCGCCGGTTCCGCCCGCCGTGCTGGACTTGCGGATGTTATCGGCGAGAGAGAGCAGCAGATCACGCCCGGCGCGGCCGCTACCCTCGCCGTCCTCTGCGCTGTAGGCGGCCAGCCCGAGGGTATAGCCGGCGATGCGGAAAACGCCGCGCCAGTGCACGGGATCGGCCAGTTCGGTCACGCTGTCCCCGCCCGAGGAAAGTTGTACAAGCTGGATATCCCGCCTCCGCGTGCTGTTCAGAACCTGCGTCGGGCCAAAGGGGGCGGCGATCTGTTGCGCGCTTGGCAGAGGGCCTTCGGAGCCGGATCGCACGGCGGTCACGGTGAGGACGGAGAGCGTCGTGACGCCCTCGACCTCTCCGGAGTTCAAAAGGTCACATTGCGCGAGAAGGGCGAACTGGCGGTCGCCGCGCGCCCTGACGGATTTCGCATCGACGCAGTAGCCAGCCGGTCCGCGCAGCACGATGGCCCCATCGGCGATGGCGACGGCATCGAGCGCGACGCCCTTCGCCGCCCCGCCGGGGGTCGCCAGATTGGCGAAATCGCCCTCGCAGGCGGCGGTCACGCCGAGAGCCAGCAAACCAGACAGGACCGGGGTCGCTTTTGCGCGCCCGGCCCCGCCCGGTTTAGAGATCGGCATAGACATGCTTCTCGACCTTGGCGCCGGGATGGGTCACAGCACCGAGGTAGGTCTTGCCGACAAGCTGGGCGTATTTCCACAGCGCGCCGGATTCGTAGATCGTCTCGCGCGGGCCTTTCCAGTCGGCGCGGCGCTGTTCCATCTCTTCGTCGCTGACGTCGACATTGATGGTGCCGGCGACCGCGTCGATTGAGATCATGTCGCCGTTCTTCAGCAGCGCAATCGGCCCGCCATGGGCGGCTTCGGGGCCGACGTGGCCGACACAGAACCCCCGTGTCGCGCCGGAGAAGCGGCCATCCGTAATCAGCGCGACCTTCTTGCCCATGCCCTGACCTGACAGTGCGGCGGTCGTGGACAGCATCTCGCGCATGCCCGGACCACCGGCGGGACCTTCGTTGCGGATAACGAGGACTTCGCCTTCGGTGTAGGCGCGGTTCTGTACGGCCTCAAAGGCGTCTTCCTCACACTCAAAAACGCGCGCCGGTCCGTTGAAGCTTTGCTCCTGCGTCGGGATGCCGGCGACCTTCACGATGGCGCCTTCGGGGGCGACATTGCCCTTGAGGCCGACAACACCGCCGGTCTTGGTGATCGGGCTATCGATCGGATAAATGACGCGGCCATCGGCCTCACGAGTGATGAGATCGAGTTCCTCACCGATGGAGCGGCCCGAGGCGGTGATGCAATCCTCATGGATCAGGCCGGCCTTGCGCAACTCCTTCATCACGACGGGAATGCCGCCGACGTCAAAGAGATCCTTGGCCACGTGATCGCCACCCGGTTTGAGGTTCACGAAATAGGGGGTGTCGCGGAAGATCTCGCAAACGTCATCGAGGAAAAAGTCGATCCCCGCCTCGTGGGCGATGGCGGGCAGGTGCAGGCCCGCATTGGTCGACCCACCCGTGCAGGCGACGACGCGCGCCGCATTTTGCAGCGACTTCAGAGTCACGACATCCCGCGCGCGGATGTTGTTTTCGATCAGGTCCATGACGGCGCGCCCCGAAGCCTCGCCGTATTGGTCGCGCGATTCATAAGGGGCCGGCATGCCGGAGGAGTTCATCAGCGCGAGGCCGATCGCCTCGGAGACGCAGGCCATGGTGTTGGCCGTGAACTGGCCGCCGCAGGCCCCGGAGGAGGGGCAGGCGACCCGTTCCAGAATATCCAGCGCCTCATCCGAGAGTTCCTTGTTCTGGTGACGTCCGACGGCCTCGAACATATCCTGAACGGTCAGATCGCGCGTGCGGAAATCTTCGGGGATGGTGTCGATTTGCGGCGCCTTGCCGGGCAGGATCGAGCCGCCGTAGATAAAGACCGAAGGCACGTTCAGCCGAACCATCGCCATCATCATACCGGGCAGCGATTTGTCACAACCGGCCAACCCGACGAGGGCATCATAGCTGTGACCGCGCATGGTCAGCTCAACCGTGTCGGCAATCGCTTCACGCGAAGCAAGTGAGGAGCGCATGCCCTCGTGACCCATGGCGATCCCGTCTGTAACGGTGATCGTGGTGAATTCGCGCGGCGTCCCGGCGGCGGCCTTGACCCCCAGTTTCACCGCCTGCGCCTGACGGTTCAGCGCGATGTTGCAGGGCGCGGCTTCGTTCCAGCATGTCGCGACGCCGACGAGCGGGCGGTGAATTTCGGCTTCGGACAGACCCATGGCATAAAGGTAGGAGCGGTGCGGCGCGCGCTCCGGCCCTTCGGTTACGTGACGGCTGGGCAGCCGCGATTTGTCAAACTTGGTCATCTATGCCTCCCGGAACAACGTGTTGGCATGGGGATAAATGACCCCAGACGGGCAGACAAGGCCGATTGCGGCAAGCGTTGGAGGGATATAGCAATGGGGCATGTCCTACGAGCCGCAGCATCACCTGTCCGACCCCGCCCTGCCGAGCGCCGAGTTGCGGCGCACCGTTGGTGGATTCATGCTGGTGGTGGTGCTGAGCACGGTATTCGTCATCGGCTGGATGCTCGTGATCCCAGGCGTGCTGATCCCGCGTGAGGTATTTGCGACGCTGCCCCCCACCGCGCCGTTGAACATGCTTTTGACCCTGTCGGTTTTCTTCTGTCCGGCCGTGGCGCTGGCGCTAGTGATGCGGGGACTGCATCGCCGCCGAATGCTGTCCCTGATAGGTGATTTCGGCTTGGCTTGGGGGCAGTTTCGCAAGGTGGTCCTGGTACAGGGCATGGTGCTGGCGCTGGCCGTGGCGCTGCCGTCGCCGGGGGGATTGCAGCCGGTGCAAAACCTGCCCTGGGCGCAATGGTTGAGCTGGCTTCCCTTCGCCCTTCTGGCCCTATGCGTGCAAGTCGGGATCGAAGAGCTGTTGTTTCGTGGCTACCTGCAATCGCAACTCGCCGCGCGCTTTGCCTCGCCGGTGATCTGGATCGGAGTCCCGTCAATCCTCTTTGCGCTGCTGCACTATGCGCCGGGCAGCGGGGCGAATATCTGGCCGATCATCGCCATTACTTTCCTGTTCGCGGTGACGGCGGCCGATCTGACGGCGCGATGTGGGACGCTGGGGCCCGCGTTGGCAATGCATCTGGTGAACAACATTGGATCGCTGCTGCTGATCGGCACTCTTGGCGATATGCAGGGTCTGGCGCTTTATGTGGTCCCGACAGGTCTGTCTGATCCGAACCTGATGCCGTTTCTCGTGCTGGATGCCATGCTGATCCTCATCGCATGGCTCGGGGCCCGCATCGTGCTGCGGCGGTGACGGTGAAGGCTTACGCCCCTCATGTGGCATTTGTCGCTCCGGCGCGTGCATCCTCGGCGCTGATCCAGACGGTCGTGGGGTTCATCGCGGTTGAGTTTCTCTATGGCGTCGGACGTCAGACGCTGGACTTTTTCCTGATTAACCTCGCGCCCGAGGCGGCGGCTGACGTGATCGACCGTGTGTCTCCGGGCGCGATCCTGTGGGATCTGTTCACCTTTGGCCTGATGATTGCCGTTCTCGCCCTCGTGGTCTGGAAGACCCATGATCGCGGTCTAGGCAGCCTCATCGGCAATCCCCGCGTGGCGCCGCGCGATTTTTTGCGGGCGTTCATCGGGGCTGCGGTGCTCTTCCTGACGCTTGAGCTGGCGCTGCCTTGGTGGGGCAGTGATACCCCGACGATGCAATCGCTGCGCTATTGGTTGTTGCTGCTGCCGTGGTCGCTGTTGGCCCTGCTCGTTCAGACCAGCGCGGAGGAATTATTCTATCGCGGCTATCTGCAACAGCAATTGGCGGCGCGGTTCCGCCAGACGTGGGTCTGGCTGGTCGTGCCGAACGTGGCCTTTGCCTCGGTCCATTGGTTCAACGAGGCGGCGTTCGAGGATTCGACGCGCTATGTGATCTGGGCGTTCATGTTCGGCGTGGCGGCCAGCGATCTGGTGGCGCGCAGCGGCAGTCTGGGCGCGGCGATCGGGTTTCACCTAGCCAACAACGCCTTTGCCTTTCTCGTGGTCGGAGAGCGGGGCGCGCCTGACAGCGGTCTGGCGCTGTTCCTCATCCCGCCGTTTGCCGAGCCTCCGGACGCCGCGCTGCTGCCGGCGGAGCCGATCCTGAACATCGGGCTGGGGGTCGACATCGGTATCCTGGTCCTGGCATGGCTGGCGGTACGGGTGGCGATCAGGCGCTGATTGCAATTCACTGTCCAAACGCCTATCTGCATTGCCAACCGCCACCGTCCTGGAAGCGATATGAACTGGATCACAAACTACGTTCGACCGCGGATCAATTCGATCTTCTCGCGTCGCGAAGTGCCCGAAAATCTCTGGTCGAAATGCACCGAATGCGGGACCATGTTGTTCCATCGTGAGCTGTCGGACAATCTGAACGTCTGCACCTCTTGCGGGCATCACATGGCGATCTCTCCGCGCGACCGGTTCGGTGCGCTGTTCGACGGCGGTGTGTTTGTCGAGATCAAGGTGCCGGAACCGGTGACCGATCCGCTACACTTCCGGGATCAAAAGAAATATCCCGACCGCATGCGCGCCGCGCAGCGCGACACCGGCGAGGCCGAGGCGATGCTGGTGGCCGAGGGTGACATGGGCGGCACCCCGATCATTGCCGCCGCGCAGGACTTTTCCTTCATGGGCGGCTCCATGGGGATGTACGTCGGGAATGCGATCATCGCCGCCGCCGAACGCGCGGTGCTGCTGAAACGTCCGCTGATCCTGTTTTCCGCCGCCGGGGGTGCGCGCATGCAGGAGGGGATCCTCTCCCTGATGCAGATGCCGCGCACGACGGTCGCGATCCAGATGCTGAAAGAGGCCGGGCTGCCCTATATCGTGGTGCTGACGCATCCGACGACCGGCGGGGTCACCGCCTCCTACGCGATGCTCGGCGATGTGCAGATTGCCGAACCAAACGCGCTGATCTGCTTTGCAGGACCGCGTGTCATCGAACAGACCATCCGTGAAAAGTTGCCCGAAGGGTTCCAGCGGGCAGAATATCTGCTGGATCACGGGATGCTCGATCGGGTGACGGTACGCACAGAGATGCGCGATGAGCTGATCACCATTACCCGTATGTTGCTGGGCAAGCCCCCCGCCGTCAGAGGCTCCCTGCCCAAACCGGAGGCAGAGCCGATTGCCCTGCCTGATCAGACAGAGGCGAAAGAGGCGGACGCCAAGACGTGACCGCCAAAGGGTCGGACGTCATTCTGGACCGGATGCTGGCGTTGCACCCGAAGGTCATCGATCTGGTGCTCGACCGTGTCTGGCGGCTGCTGGATGTGCTCGACGATCCGCAAGATCATTTGCCGCCGGTGGTTCATATCGCGGGTACGAACGGCAAGGGGTCGACGCTGGCGATGATCCGCGCCGGGTTGGAGGGGGCCGGCCATTCTGTGCATGCCTATACCTCACCGCATCTGGCACGATTCCACGAGCGCATTCGGCTTGCGGGAGAATTGATCGCGGAACCGGCGCTGGCCGAGGTTCTGGATGAATGTCTGGCCGCCAACGGTGATGACCCGATCACCTATTTCGAGATTACCACCTGCGCCGCCTTGCTGGCATTTTCGCGGGTGCCTGCGGACTACACACTGCTTGAGGTCGGGTTGGGCGGGCGGTTGGATGCGACCAATGTCATCACCAAGCCTGCGCTGACGGTGATCACCCCGGTGTCTATCGACCACACGCAGTTTCTGGGGGACACGATCGAACGGATCGCTGGCGAAAAGGCCGGGATCCTGAAGCGCGGTGTGCCCTGCGTCGTCGGGCCCCAGACCGAAGCGGCGCTGGAGGTGATCGAGGCGCAGGCGGCGCGGCTGGGCAGCCCGTTACTGGCGCATGGTCAGCATTGGCACGTTTGGGAGGAACGGGGTCGTTTGATCTATCAGGATGAAACGGGGTTGCTGGATTTGCCGCTACCGGCGTTGCCCGGCGCGCACCAGGTCGAGAACGCGGGCGCGGCGCTGGCTGCGTTGCGTGCGCTCAGGCAGGGGGAGCCGGCGGCCGAGGCTGCGATGACGGATGTGCGCTGGCCCGCCCGGATGCAGCGTTTGCGGGTTGGCCCATTGGCCGAACGGGCGGGCGCAGCAGAACTATGGCTCGACGGGGGGCACAATGCGTCCGCCGGAGAGGCGCTCGGCTGTTATCTGGGCGATCTGCCGAAGAGACCGACCCATTTGATCTGCGGCATGCTGAACACCAAAGACGTGCGCGGCTATCTTCGCCCAATGGCGCCGCATATCACCGCGCTCCACGCCGTTTCGATACCGGGAGAGGCGAACACCCTGTCAGCGGCAGAGACGACGCAGGCCGCGCGGGACGAGGGAATACCTGCGCAAGAGGCGGCGAGCGTCACCGCCGCCCTGGACGCCATCATTGTCGCTTCGCCGCGCGCCCGCGTGCTGATCTGCGGCTCGTTATATCTCGCGGGGGAAATTCTGCGCGAAAACCCTCAGCCAGATTAAGGCTAGGTTAAAGTTTTGCGAATCAGCGAGAAAAAGCGCATCGATTCGTCAAATAACGAATCAGAGACCATTGACCGATTCGCGGTGATTCGCTTAGGTTGTTTTTAGTTGATGTACAGGCAAGCATTTCCAAAGGACACTCGCCCCTCCAGTCTTCATACAAGCGATTGTCTTTACCAAATAGTACGCAGCTGAACCTCGGGCACAATATGAGGGGACCGATTCAACGGTCCCCCGTTTTGTGTCGATTGGGTTTCGGCGGGGTGACATCGCGGATGGCCACCGACCCGCACCCAGGCTTTACTCTGGCCTTTGTCCCCAAGACTCATCCTGCATCTCGCGCAGCCGGCTCGCGGTGCGTTCAAACTCGAATACGCCTTCGCCTTCGACATAGAGCGATTCAGGTTCATCCGCGGCAGAGCAGATCAGGCGCACCTTGGCCTCGTAGAGCGCGTCGATCAAGGTCACGAAACGCTTGGCTTCGTTGAAGTTCGATCGCCCGAGACAGGGGATGTTTTCGAGGATCAGCACCCGGACTGCGTCGGCAATCGCCAGAAAGTCGCCCGGTCCCAGCATTTGTCCGCAGATGTCGTGAAAGCCGGCGCGCGCGATGCCATTGCGATAGGCGGGCAGGGTGACGGACCGGCCCTTGACGGTCAGGGTCAGCGGCGCGGCCTCTCCGCCGGTCAGATCGATCCAGATAGCGTCGATGGCCTGACGGGCTTCGGCGTTGGCGGGGGCAAAATAGACCTGATTTCCCGACAGCCGGTTCTGACGATAATCCTTGGGGCTGGCCAGCTCGTGAACGACCATCTGGTCTTTGATCAGCGCGATGAACGGCTTGAAAAGTTGCCGGTTGAGCCCGTTCTTGTAAAGGTCGTCCGGTACCCGGTTAGAGGTCGTCACGATCACGATGCCGCGCGCCATCAGCGCTTCGAAAAGGCGGCCCACGATCATCGCATCGGCAATGTCGGTGATCTGCATCTCGTCAAAGGCCAGCACCCGCAAGCCCTCGGCCACCTTTGCAATGACCGGGGCCAGACTGTCCTCGACCTGGGTTTTGCGTGCGGCGTGCAGTCCTGCCTGAATTTCCTGCATGAAGGCGTGAAAATGCACGCGGCGCACCGGCACGTCGAGCGTTTCGACAAAGAGGTCCATCAGCATGGATTTGCCCCGCCCGACGCCACCCCAAAGGTAGAGGCCCTTGGGCGGCTCTGGCGTCTTGCGGAAAAATCCGCGCTTTTCCTGCATGGCGTGAATGCCGGTCAGGATGCGGTCGAATTCCGGCAGGACGGCCTCCTGCGCCGGATCGGGCTGAAGCGCGCCGCTCTGGACGCGGGCATCGTATTCCTGGCGCATGGTCTGGTTCATGACGCCTGTTACCGCCTGTGGCGGGCGGGGAAAAGAGCAGCAATGCAAATGCCGCGCATCAGCGACATTGATTTGCACATCACTGTGAACTGGAATTATATCAGCAATCGCATTTATATCCGGAAAATTGACCATGGCCCCGACGCCCGCACGCATGATGACACCCGTTTTGATCGTCGGCTGCCTGATCGTCCTGATCAGTTTTGCTGTGCGCGCGTCGTTCGGCGTCTTCCAGATTCCGATCGCATCGGAATTCGGCTGGGCGCGGTCGGAATTCAGCCTCGCCATCGCGATCCAGAACCTGGCCTGGGGCATCGGTCAGCCGTTCTTTGGCGCGTTTGCCGAACGTCTGGGCGATCGGCGGGCGATCTTGCTGGGCGTGGTGATCTATGCGGCCGGTCTGGTGCTTTCGTCCTTCGCGGTGACGCCCGGAGCGCATCAGTTGCTGGAGGTCATGGTGGGCTTTGGCGTTGCGGGCACCGGGTTCGGCGTGATCCTTGCTGTGGTGGGGCGCGCGTCATCGGATGAAAACCGGTCGATGTCGCTGGCCATCGCCACGGCGGCGGGCAGTGCCGGTCAGGTGGTCGGCGCGCCTTTCGCGCAGTTTTTGCTGGGGCTGATGCCCTGGCAGAGTGTCTTTCTGGTTTTCGCGGTTCTGATCCTTTCGGTCATCCTGATGCTGCCGTTCATGCGCGCGCCGGTGACCGCCACCAGGGCGGAGCTGGAAGAGAGCCTTGGCCAGATCCTCGGACGGGCGGCGCGTGATCCCTCCTTTGCGCTGATCTTCCTCGGCTTTTTTTCCTGCGGTTATCAACTGGCCTTCATCACCGCGCATTTCCCCGCCTTCGTCACCGAGCTCTGCGGCCCGATCGTGCCGGGGGGCGTGCTGCATAACATCGGGATCACGAGTACCTCGGCGCTTGGGGCTGTGTCGATTTCACTGGTCGGGCTGGCAAATATCGTCGGGACGCTGACCGCCGGATGGCTGGGCAAGCGCTACTCAAAGAAATACCTGCTGGCGGGAATTTACGCGCTGCGCACGGTGATCGCCGGGACCTTTATCGTGATGCCGATCACGCCGGCGAGCGTGATTATATTTTCGCTCGCCATGGGGGGGCTGTGGCTGGCGACGGTGCCGCTGACCTCGGGCCTGGTCGCGCATATCTACGGGCTGCGCTACATGGGCACCCTCTACGGAATCGTCTTTTTCTCGCACCAACTGGGCGGTTTTCTTGGCGTTTGGCTCGGTGGACGGATGTACGATATCTACGGCGATTACAGCATGGTTTGGTGGATCGGCGTTGGAATCGGCGCGTTCAGTGCCATCGTGCACCTGCCGATACGTGAGAACCGGATCCCGATCATGGCCGCGAGTTGATCAATGTCTCCCGTCGCGAAAGGCCGCGACGACCTCATCGGGATGCGTCAGCGGCATCAAGTGCGTCGCGCCCTCCACTTGGGTTTGCACGGCGATCCGGTTCCATTGCGTCAGATTGCCCATCCCGGAGAGCGGGATGACATCATCCGCAGTGGCCCAGATGGCCAATACCGGGACGTCCACACGGCTGAGCTTGCGATGCTCCGTCTCACGGGGGTCCCGCAGGACATTCCGCAGGGAGGAGACGACCGCCGGGATGAAACCGCGCCATTTCAGTTGTGCGGACTGGGCGACGGCCGCCTCCTTCAGACGGGGATGGTTCCGCGACAGTGCCCGTGATCCCTGACGAAACTTGCGGGGAAAGACGGTGCGCGCGAGCCAATCGCCGAAATAGGGCAGGTCGCCCATGGTGCGATACAGACCCGAGGGAAAGCCGCCAAAACCTGCCGGAGCCAGCAGCACCAGTTGACGCAATTGCTCGGGATGCTTGGCCGCATAGGCCGCGGCGACGACCCCACCCATGGAATAGCCGAACATCGTGACGTCGTCGCCCACCTGCTGATCGGCCACGAGGTCTTCGAGTTGCTGGACAAAAAAGGCATCATCCTGATCGCCCTCCGGACGGTCCGAATAGCCGCGCCCGTAAAGATCATAGACCAGCACGCGATAGCCCATCCCGGCGAGGCGTTCGGCAATCGGTTGCCAGACGAACCCCGGCGTGACCAGCCCATGCACGCAGACCGCGACAGGGCCCCGCACACCTCCGATCCATTGGTAATGCGTGACGCCCTGGCTAAGCTCGGCGAAGTCGCCCGGCGCGTCGACGCGCGCGTTCTCGTCCATCGGTGCGCGGCGTCGTTCGATCACGAACGGCGCTACGGCCACAAGGACGATGAGGGCGAGCAAAAGGAACCAGATCATAGCGTGTGTCTCCAGGCTGTCAGAATGTGTCGCGCGGTCATCAGGTCCAGATGCGCACCGTCGCCGTTCTTGAACAGGGTGATATCCTCCGGCGCGCGGGCAAAGGCATCGAGGTCGAGCCCACGGTCGGGATTGCCGGGAAAGATCGTCGCTGCCTTGACCGCGATGCCGAGGCCGTCGATCCAGGCGGACCGGGTCAACAGCGTGTCCAGACCGCGATAAAGGAAACTGTCCGTACCTTCGGCGCGTGGCATCCGATGGCCGGCGGTCGGCGCGTCGGTCAGCGCCATCCAGTCGAGCACGCGCTCGCCTTCCTCGAAGGAGATGCTGGGCATTCTCACGCGGCTTGCTCCCTGCTCAGCAGTCCAGCCGCGACGAGGCGGTCGGCCCAGCCTTGGGGTCCCTCGAACAGATGGGTCTGCCAGCCACGCGCCGTGGCGGCGGCAATATTGTCGGCGCGGTCGTCGGTGAACAGCAACCGGTCCGGCGCGATACCGCAGTTCTCTTCGAGCATTGCGTAAATCCTTGGGTCGGGCTTGATCACGCCCATATGTCCCGAGATGTAGCGCCTGTCGAAATCGCCGAGGAAATCATAGGTGGTTTCCGCCAGCGCAAAGGTGTCGATCCCGAAGTTCGACAGCGCAAAGGTCGCAACCCCGTTCCCGCGCAAGGCGCGCAGCAGCCGGACCGAATGGTCAATCGCCGGGGTCGCCATGTCGAGCCAGCGGTCGTGCCAGAGGCGAATGGCGTCGCGATGCTCGGGGTGGGCGTCGGCGGTGGCATAGATACCGTCGCGAAACGGCCCGCCCATATCGACACGGTCATTCATCCGGTGCAGATCGACCTCGGCAAACAGCGCCTTGCGACGCGCCTCGCCAATTTCGGCGTCGTAAAAGCGTTCGGGGTGCCACTCCAGCAGGACGTTGCCGATGTCAAAGATCACCGCGTCGATTTGCATGCTCTACCCGTCTTTCTGCGCGGCGCGCAGATCACGCTCCAAGGCTTCCAGAAAACGGGAGCGGTCGGCCTTTGTAAACCCTTTGCCAGAACCTTGCCGGAACGGATCGGCAGACCTAATATCGCTCATCAGATCGCGCATGGCGAGTTGCGCGCCGATGTTGGCTTCGGTCAGCCGTTCGCCGTTGTGGCGCAGCACCCTTGCGCCATTGGCGACGCATTTCGCGGCCAGCGGCATGTCAGAGGTCACGACGACATCGCCCTTGCCCGCACGATCCGCGATCCACATATCCGCCACATCCGGCCCTTCGGGCACGATCACCATCTCGACCAGCGGGTTGGGTGAGGGCCGCAAGCCACCGTTGCAGACCAGTAGCATGGGGACCTTGTGACGAGTGGCGACACGCTCTGCCTCGGCTTTCACAGGGCAGGCATCAGCGTCGATGTAGAGCTTTGTCACTGGTAAAGCGCCTCTGCATGGAACGCGACGTGGTCCTCAATGAAGGTCGAGACGAAGAAATAGCTATGATCGTAGCCCGGCTGCATGCGAAACTGGATGGGTTGCCGCCGTTTTGCCGCCGCTTCGGCCAGTGCTTCGGGGCGCAGATGGTCGAGGAAATTATCCGCCGTGCCGGTGTCGATCAGCATCGGGCCATGGAACCCTTTTTCGGTCATCAGGCGAGTGGCATCATGCGCAGCCCAACTCGCCTCATCCGGGCCGAGGTAGGCGGTGAACTGCTTGCGGCCCCAGTCCCCGCCCGTCGGATTGCAGATCGGCGAGAAGGCGGAAACCGAGCGGTAGCGCCCCGGCAGCGACATCGCCATCGTCAGCGCGCCATGTCCACCCATGGAGTGCCCGGTGATCGACTGACGGTCGAGGTCCACAGCGAAGGTGTCATCCAGCAGCGCGGGCAGTTCATCCGCCACGTAGTCCCACATACTGTAATGCTTGGCCCAAGGGTCCTGCGTTGCGTTGAGGTAAAATCCCGCACCCTTGCCCAGATCATAGGCCTCATCGTCGGCAACATCATCACCGCGCGGCGAGGTGTCGGGAAAGACCAGCGCGATGCCCTGTTCAGCGGCCCATTGCTGCGCGCCCGCCTTGGTCATGGCGTTTTCGTGCGTGCAGGTCAGGCCCGAGAGGTACCAAAGGACCGGGACCGGCCCATCCTGCGCCTCTTCGGGCAGGAACAGGCCAAAGGTCATGTCGCAGTGGGTTGCGTCGGAGGCGTGTTGGTACACGCCCTGCACACCGCCGAAACAGCGGTTCTCGGACAGGGTCTTCATCGGGTCAGTTTCCTTTGCTTGGATTGACCGAAAGGATTTCGGAAAGCGGTTTCTTGATCTTGGCGACGGCCGGCACAGTGGCATCCGGTGCGGCATGGCCTGCGGCAATGATCATTGTCGGTTTCTCGTGATCGGGTCGGCGACATATTTTCGTCAAAAACTTCATCGGGTTCGGAGTGTGTGTCAGGCAATAGAGGCCGGCGTGATGCAGCGCGGCGATCAGAAAACCGGTGGCGATGCCTGTGCTTTCCGGGACGTAGTAATGTTTGAACCGCTCGCCCTCTTCGGTCAGTCCGTAGCGCTGCGCAAAGACCACGATCAGCCATGGCGCGATCTCCAGGTGAGGTTTGGAAATGCCGGTGCCGATGGGTTCCAGCGCGTGCAGCCATTCGTCACCGGCGCCGCCATCGTAGAACTTCTGTTCCACGTCTTCCGCCGCGGCACGGATCTGCGCCTTTATCGCAGGCTCGGAGATTGCCACGAAATGCCAGGGCTGGTGGTTGGCACCGGAAGGCGCGAGGCCGGCGGTGGCGATGGCCGTCTCGATCACCTCTTGCGGAACAGGGCGGTCGGTGAAATCGCGAATGGTGTGACGCGTCTTCATCCGGTCGTGAAAGGCCCGCGCCTCTGTCAGGCTTTGCGCGTCCGTGACCTCCTGCCGGTCCGGCAGGGGCAGTGGTTGATAAGCGATCTTGCCCTCGGAATACATGGTGTGATCCTCCGAAGGGATTGATGGCGGTCGCGGGCGGCGGGGTCAAGCGGTGGGCGCTGCCTGCGGTCGCCGGATCACCCCGATCCGATCAGCACCCCGGCAGCAAAGACCAGCGCGCCGCCCAGCACGACCTGAAACGCAGCGCGGAAGAACGGCGTGTTCATGTAGCGGTTCTGGATCCATGCGATAGCCCAAAGCTCAATGAACACCACGACAAAGGCTGTGATCGTCGCCGTCCAGAAATGCGGAATGAGGTAGGGCAGCGCATGGCCCAGCCCGCCGAGCGTCGTCATCTCCCCCGCCGCGATGCCACGCTTGATCGGTGAGCCGCGCCCCGAAAGCTGACCGTCATCCGAGGCCGCCTCTGTGAAACCCATGGAAATCCCGGCCCCGACGGATGCCGCCAGCCCGACGAGGAACGTCGTCCATGTGTCCTGCGTGGCAAAGGCGACGGCAAAGATCGGCGCAAGGGTCGACACAGAGCCATCCA
>PAPR01000034.1 GCA_002709085.1 Pseudooceanicola sp.
AAGCGGCGGAATACGCCGGAACGTCTATGCTGAAGTGAACCAGCGCCCCCGGCGCGCATAGCGTTCCGGGGGCGTCGACCTATAGCGTAGCTTACCGCCCGCTACGAGCAGGCGCTGTGCGTCTGGACGTAATCGACCAGCGCACGGGTCGAGGGATCTTTGCCCTCTGCGCTTGTCTCACCGGCGAGGACGGGGGCGAGCGAATTGGCCAGCTCCTTGCCCAGCTCCACCCCCCATTGATCAAAGGAGTTGATGCCCAGCATCACCCCTTCGACAAAGACCCGGTGTTCGTAAAGCGCCACGATCTGGCCCAGCACATGCGGCGTCAGTTGCGGATAGATCAGCGTGGTCGAGGGGCGGTTGCCGGGAAAGACGCGGTGGCGCGCCTGCCGCTCCAACTCATCCCCCGTCAGGCCTTTGTCGCGCATGATCTCGCGCGCCTCAACCAGTGAGCGGCCACGCATCAGCGCCTCGGATTGGGCGAGACAATTGGCGACCAACAATTGATGCTGATGGGCGAGGTCGGGCTCATGGCCGCGCGCGGCGACGAGGAATTCGCAAGGAACGACCCGCGTACCCTGATGGATCAACTGGTAAAAGGCGTGCTGCCCGTTTGTCCCCGGTTCGCCCCAGACCACGGGCCCGGAATGCACGGGAAGCGGTTCGCCGTCCATCGACACGGATTTGCCGTTACTCTCCATCTCAAGCTGTTGCAGATAGGCCGGCAGACGCAAAAGTCGTTGATCGTAGGGCAGCACGGCACGGGTCGCATGGCCCATCCCCTGATTGTGCCAGATACCCGTCAGCGCCAGCATCACAGGCATGTTATCCTCAAAGGCGGCAGCGCTGAAATGGGCGTCCATTTCGTGCCCGCCCGAGAGGAAATCGCGGAAATTATCTGCCCCCACGGCGATCATCAGCGACAGCCCTATCGGCCCCCAGACGGAGTAGCGCCCGCCGACCCAATCCTCAAAGCCAAAGACACGCTCGGGCGCGATCCCGAATTCGGAAGTGCGATCCGTTGCGGTGGAAAGCGCCGCGAACTGCGCTGCCGGGTCATCGACCACCTCACCCATCCAGCGCCGCGCGCTTTCGGCGTTGGTCATGGTCTCGATGGTGGTAAAAGTCTTGGAGGCGACGATCACCAGCGTCCGCGCCGGATCGAGCCCGCGCAGCGTGTCGTGGATATGCGCGCCATCGACGTTAGAGACATAGTGCACGCGCGGACCGTTGCACCAGGGCGACAGGGCCGCATAGGCCATCGCCGGGCCGAGGTCAGAGCCGCCGATGCCGATATTGACCACGTCCTGATACGGACCGCCCGCGCCAGCGATGGTGCCATCGCGCAGCTTTTTGGCGAAATCCTCCATCCGCATCAGGGTGTCGAGAACGCCGGGCATCACGTCTGCGCCCTCCACCCCGACCGGGTTGCCCGAGAGGTTGCGCAGGGCGGTGTGCAACACGGCGCGATCTTCGGTCTCGTTGATCTTTGTGCCGGCGAACATGGCCTCGCGCCGGGCGGCGACGTCCGCCTTTTCCGCGAAAGAGATCAGGGCGTCGCGGTCGGATACAGTCATCTGTGTCTTGGAGTAATCGAACAAAAGATCCCCGAAAGTGATAGAGAAATCGCCACAGCGATTATCACTTTCGAACAAATTTGCGATATTCCTGTCCGCCGCCTCGGCGCCAAGGCTCTGAATTTCGCTCCACATCAACATGTCCTTTCGCGACTTTGCGGGGTGGCTGATTTGCGGACGCTGGCCGGGATCAATCAGCAACCCACTCTCACTCTGCGTAATGTATGGTGGCGCGGTCCAGCAGGATCGCCACCGGTGCCTCGGCGGGGGGCAAGGTGGCGGCGCGTTCGACGGCGGCCTTTTTCTCTGCACCCATGATCAGCAAGTGGATATCCATCGCCTCGTGCAACACCGGGGCGGTGAGCGTGATCCGCGGCTCCGGCGCGCCGAGCGCGCGCATCGCCATGAGGGGCGGCGCATCCGGCGCAAGGGCATCGGCCAGACGGTCCGCACCGGGAAAGAGACTGGCAGTGTGCATGTCCGCGCCCATGCCGATCAGCATGACGTCTACCGGCAGCGCCTTGATCACGCGCGACGTCAGGGCGTCGAGGGAGGCTTCGGGCGTTTCGGTCTCCGCACGCAGCGGGATCAGGGTCGCGGCGGCGGCCGGTCCGGTGAGCAAGGTGCGGCGCAAAAGCGCGGTGTTGGAACGCTCGCTCGTTTCAGGCACCCATCTCTCGTCCGTCAGGATAACGTCCACGCGATCCCACGGCAAAGAAACCTGGCTGAGCGCGGCAAAAACCGGCCCCGGCGAAGTGCCGCCGGGCACCGCGAATGTCACGCGGTCGCGCTGGTGCAGTGCGGCGACCAGTGCGTCGCCGAGCACTTCTGCGACGTCCATCACCAAAAGCTCCCGGTCCGGGTAAGTGACTATGTTCACGCGCGAATCTCCCTCCAGCGACGGCCATCGCGATGCAGCAGCGCCAGCGCGTCCTCCGGCCCGGAGGAGCCGGGTTCGTAGCGCACTGGCTTGTCCCCGCGATCTTCCCATGCGGCGATGATCGGATCGGTCCAGGCCCAGGCGGCCTCAACCTCGTCACCGCGCATGAACAGCGTCTGATTGCCCCGGATCACGTCCATGATCAGCCGTTCGTAGGCGTCCGGCACGTCCTCGCCCTCGGGACCGAGCGCATCGGCAAAGGTCATGTCGAGGGGCACGTCGATCAGACGCATCCCGCCCGGTCCCGGCTCCTTGATCGTAACGTCGAGGTCCATGCCTTCGTTCGGCTGCAAGCGGATCGTCAGGATGTTGCGGTGTCGCCCGGCCTCCGGGCCAAAGATCGAATGCGGGGTCTCCTTGAAGATCACGGCGATCTCGCTGGCGCGGGCTTTCAGCTTCTTGCCCGTGCGAAGGTAAAACGGCGTGGCGGCCCATCTCCAGTTGGAAATCCCGACCCGCATGGCAATGAAGCTTTCGCTGGTGGAGCGTGGATTTTCCACGTCCTCGCGATAATCGTCTCCGCCACGCCCTGTGCCATATTGACCACGCACGATGTCCTCTGCGTCGACCGGGTTCAGCGCCCGGATAACCTTGAGCTTTTCGTCGCGCACGGCGTCTGGATCGAACTTGGCCGGTGGCTCCATCGCGATCAGGCACAAAAGCTGCATGAGGTGGTTCTGCACCATATCCCGCATCGCGCCCGAGCGGTCGTAGTATTCCCCCCTGCCCCCGACGCCGACGGTCTCGGCCACCGTTATCTGGATATGATCGACGTATTGCGAATTCCAAAGCGGCTCGAAGAGCATATTGCCAAACCGCACGGCCATCAGGTTCTGCACCGTTTCTTTTCCAAGGTAGTGGTCGATACGGTAAATCTGACTTTCGTAAAAATGCTGGGCCAATACGTCGTTCAACGCCTTCGCCGTCTCCTGATCGCGGCCAAAGGGTTTTTCCACCACAATCCGACTGTCGCTATCGGCCATACCGTGGCGATGCAGACGTTCGGCCAGATCACCGAAAAGGCCGGGCCCGACCGAAAAATAGAAGGCCCGCACCTTGCCCGGTTGCATCAGATCGGCCAGCTCCTGCCAACCCTCGTCGCCGCGTGCGTCAACATGGACATAGTCGATCCGTTCGAGAAACGCCTCCAGCGTGCCCAACTCGCATTTGGTCGTGGTATTATAGTCGTTGATCGCCTCGGCGACGAGCTGGCGATATTCGTCGCGCCCAAGATCCGAGCGCGCCGCGCCGATGATGCGGGAATTCTCCTCCATCTGGCCAGAGCAGAAGCGCCGGAACAGGGCCGGCAGGATCTTCCGCTTGGCCAGATCACCCGTTCCACCGAAGACAACGAGATCAAAGGCGTCCACCGGGATAACGCGAGAGACCATGGGGCAATTCCTTTCCTGCGGCACGCGAGTTTGGGCGCTAACATAGCGTCACGATCACAATTCACAATGGCGCTAGTCTCATTCACGAGGTTTGCGCAGACGCGGCCCAGCCGATAGACAAAAACCTAGCACATATATCGACGAAATGGTCGCCTTGTTTCAACGGGATGACCTATGAAGGAGCATAGATGAAGGATCACCTGAGCGCCAATATGGGCAAATTCATCGACCCGGCCACGACCGCGGATGGTCAGGCGCGCGCCAGAGTCGCCCTGTCAGGTCTTCGCACCCTTTGGATCAACACCGGGACGCTGTGCAATATCGCCTGCGCGCATTGCTATATCGAAAGCTCCCCCACCAACGATGCCCTGGAATATATGCGTCTGGCGGAAATGCAGAGCGCGCTGGACGGGGTTATCCAGGAAGGTCATCCAGTCGAGGAGGTCGGGTTCACAGGCGGGGAACCGTTCTTGAACCCGGCCTTTCCGGCGATGATCGAGGACGCGCTGAAGCGCGGTCTGCGGGTGCTGGTCCTCAGCAACGCGATGAAGCCGATGATGCGCAAACGCTGTCAGGGCGAGCTGTCGCGATTGCAGGCCGCCTACCCCGGCGCGATGACACTGCGAATCTCGCTCGATCATCACACGGCCCTTTGGCATGACCTTGAACGGGGCGAAGGCGCCTTTGACGAGAGCCTGAGAGGGATGCGCTGGTTACGCGATCAGGGCATCAAAACGGCTGTTGCCGGGCGCGGTTTCGCGGGCGAGAGCGAAGCGGCGCAGCGTGCGGGCTACGCCACGCTGTTTGCACAGGAAGGGCTGGACATCGACGCCGCAGACCCCGAAGCCTGTGTGCTGTTCCCAGAGATGGACGTAACAGCGGAAGTGCCTGAAATCACCACCTCCTGCTGGGGCATTCTGGATAAATCGCCCAAAGATGTGATGTGCGCGAGTTCGCGAATGCTGGTCAAGCGCAAGGGAGAAGCGCCCAGTTTCGCCGCCTGCACGCTGCTGCCCTACGAACCGGGGTTCGATATGGGTCATGAAACGCCGAAATTGGGCGAGGAGGTCGCGCTGAACCATCCCCATTGCGCGAAATTCTGCGTGCTCGGCGGGGCGAGCTGCGGCGGGTAACGCCGCAGCGGGCGCCACGAGGAATCCGCCCCGCCTGACGCCCTCAGTGCAGGGTAAATTCGCCGACGCAACTGCGCCACTTCCCCGGTGCAATCTCCTTGCGATGCGTGAAGCGCACAGAATGCAGCGGGCCCTCAATGCTTTCCTGCCAGAATTCGATAAACTTGAAGAGATTGGGGTGATCCGGCGCGATGTCGTGTTCCTGCCAGATAAAGCTGTTCAGAACGTGGGTGTAATCCGGCATCCGGTAGAACAATTCCGCCGTGGTCAGCCCGTATCCGCGAAGCATCAATTCGGTGTCGCTCATGCCCATAGTCATACCTCTTTTTATGGCTTATCTGAAAATGATGCCCTACTTTTGATAAAAATCAATTAAAACAGATTGTTAGCAATGCCGTATGATGAGTGCCAGCGGAGCGCCTCGCTGACCATTGCACCCAAGAATAGGTGGGTGCTATAGTCTGCATCAACTATATATAGACCGCTGGAACAGACAGGGCCTGCTTGTGACTGACTCTCCCGATACCCCTGATAACACTGAGGAAAATCCGCGCGAACCTTACGAGGGGCCGCGGGTCTCCATCACCGAGGAGATGAAGACATCCTATCTCGATTACGCGATGTCGGTGATCGTGGCTCGGGCGATTCCCGACCTCAGGGACGGATTAAAACCTGTGCACCGGCGCATCCTTTATGCCATGCACGAGGTCGGAAACACTCACGACAAGAGCTATCGTAAATCCTCGCGCCCCGTGGCGGACACCATGGGCAAGTATCACCCGCATGGTGATTCCGCGATTTACGACGCGTTGGTGCGAATGGCTCAGAGCTTTTCGATGTCCCTGCCCCTGCTCGACGGTCAGGGCAACTTTGGCTCCATGGACGGGGACAAGGCGGCGGCGTTTCGATATACCGAAGTGCGGATGGCCAAGACGGCAAGCTACCTGCTGGAGGATATCGACAAGGACACCGTCGATTTCCAGTTGAACTACGACGGCAAGGACCGCGAACCGGTTGTTCTGCCTGCGCGTTTCCCGAACATGCTGGTCAATGGCGCCGGGGGTATCGCCGTTGGCATGGCGACGAACATCCCGCCCCATAACCTCGGCGAGGTGTGCGACGCGACGCTGGCCCTGATCGATAATCCGGACCTCTCGGTCGAGGACCTGATCGAATATATCCCCGGCCCCGACTTCCCTACGGGCGGCATCATGCTGGGTCGGACCGGCGCGCGCAAAGCCTACCTTGAGGGGCGCGGTTCCGTTGTCATCCGATGCAAGCAGCACGTGGAAGAGATCCGCAAGGATCGCTGGGCCATCGTCATCGACGAGATCCCATACCAGGTGAACAAGGCCGCGATGATCGAGAAGATCGCCGAACAGGTCCGCGACAAGAAGATCGAGGGCATCGCCCATGTGCAGGACGAATCCGACCGCCATGGTGTGCGCGTCGTCATCGAGCTAAAGCGGGACTCCACCCCTGATGTGGTTCTGAACCAGCTGTGGCGCTTTACCCCGATGCAGACCTATTTCGGCTGCAACATGCTGGCGCTGAACGGCGGTCGGCCCGAGACGCTGACGCTTTATGGGTTCCTGTCGTCCTTCATCACCTTCCGCGAAGAAGTCGTGGCGCGACGCACCGCCTATCTGTTGCGCAAGGCGCGCGAGCGGAGCCATGTGCTCTGTGGTCTGGCCGTCGCCGTGTCGAACGTGGACGAGGTCGTCGCGACGATCCGAGCCTCCGCCGATGCCGCCGAAGCGCGCGAGAAACTGATGACGCGGCGTTGGCCCGCCGGGGAAATCGCGCCCTTTATCCGTTTGATCGACGACCCAACCCATACCCTGAACGAGGACGGCACCTATAACCTGTCCGAAATTCAGGCCCGCGCGATCCTTGATCTGCGTCTTCAGCGCCTCACCCAGTTGGGCGTGAAGGAAGTTACCGACGAGCTGGAGACGCTGGCCGCCAACATCAAGGAATACCTCGAAATCCTCGGTTCGCGCGATCGCATCCTCGGCATCATCCGCGATGAGTTGCAGGAGGTTCGCGACCTCTTCGCCGTGCCGCGCCGCACGGAGATCGTCGATTGGTCCGGCGACATGGACGACGAAGACCTGATCGAGCGCGAAGACATGGTCGTGACGATTACCCAGACCGGCTATATCAAGCGCACGCCGCTGGCCGATTTCCGCAGCCAGAAGCGCGGCGGCAAGGGTCTGTCGGGGATGTCGACCAAGGACGACGACGTCGTGACCTCGCTCTTTGTTGCGAACACCCATACGCAACTGCTGTTCTTTACCACCGACGGCATGGTCTACAAACTCAAGACCTGGCGCCTGCCCCTCGGCGGTCGGACCTCCAAGGGCAAGGCGATCGTCAATATCCTGCCGATGCCGAGCGGCGTGTCGATCGCCGCGATCATGCCCGTTGATCGCCCCGAGGAGGATTGGGCCGATCTGCAGATCGTCTTTGCGACCTCTGCGGGGGACGTGCGCCGCAACGCGCTGTCGGATTTCACCAACGTGATGCGCAACGGCAAGATCGCGATGGACCTGCCCGAGGGCGTGGAGCTGGTCAACGCACGCATCGCTTCCGAAGATGACGATGTGATGCTGGTGACGGATTCCGGTCGCGCGATCCGCTTCCCCACTACCGCGGTTCGTGTGTTCAAAGGGCGCAAATCGACAGGGGTGCGCGGCATTCGCCTGATGGGTGACGACCACGTGGTGTCCATGTCGGTCATCCGTCATTTCGAGGCGACCTCGGACGAACGCGCCGCCTACCTCAAGATGCGCCGCCTGATGGCCGGCGTCACCGAAGAAACCGAGAGCGACGAGGAAGAAGGCAACGCCGACAGCGTCCTGCCGCAGGATCGCTACGCGGAGATGTCGGCGGTCGAGAACCTGATCCTGACGATCACCTCGGGCGGTGCGGGCAAGCTGTCGTCCAGTCACGACTACCCGGTGCGCGGCCGCGGCGGCATGGGCGTCATGGCGATGGACCGGGC
Source organism: Pseudooceanicola sp. (assembly GCA_002709085.1). GTDB lineage: Bacteria > Pseudomonadota > Alphaproteobacteria > Rhodobacterales > Rhodobacteraceae > Pseudooceanicola. The sequence goes on from PAPR01000034.1 coordinate 8,049, forward strand.
GATGCGGGGCGGCGCGCTGATCGCGTCCTTCCCGGTCGAGATGGACGACCAGATCATGCTGGCGACCTCGCGCGGCCAATCCATCCGGGTGCCTGTCGAGGGGATCTCCTTCCGCTCGCGCAATGCCGGCGGAGTGCGCGTGTTCAACACCGGCAAGAACGAGACCGTGGTGTCGGTCGCACGGATTGCCGATCAGGGCGACGAAGAGGTCGAGATCATCGCCGATGAGGCGGAAGATCCTGGCTCGGGCGAAACCTGATGCCCGGCGGGTTAGGATCGCGCGTCGAGAATTGGGACGACCTGCGCTACCTGATGGCCGTCGACAAAACCGGCAGCATGAGCGCTGCGGCGCGGCTGCTGGCCACCAATCCGGCGACTGTTTCGCGCCGCCTCGCCCGGCTGTCCGAAGCGCTCGGTTACGAGCTGTTTCACAAAACCCCCGAAGGCTGGGTCGCCAGCGATTCAATTCGCCCGCTATTGCACAGCGTGGCCGGTTTTGAAGGCGAACTTGAGAGCATTCTGAACGCCAATGACATCAAGGACGGCCAGTTGCAGGGCACGATTGCAATCGGCATGTCCAGCTCACTGGCCAATGGCATACTCTATCCCCGGATCGGAGAGCTGTTTGAACAGCACCCCGGCGTCCGGCTGACCCTGCATTCGCAGACCTACCGCGACACGCTGGGCGAGAATGACTTGATCATCTCGCCGATGCGGCCACAGCAAGGCCGCTTGATCGTGCGTCCCATCGGCGCTGTCTTTTCGAACGTATATTGTATGCCGGGCAGCCCGCGTGATGCGGGCTGGATCGGTTTGCTGCGTAGCCACGACTGGCACACACCAATGCAACGGGCGATGGAGTTGATGGGCCGTTGCCCCACTGTCCGGCTGGAGTCATTGCACGACACTGCCGATGCCATCCGCGCCTCGGGACTGCCCGGCGTTACATTGCGAATTTCTGCGGCCGCGATCCCGGGGATGACGTTGCTTGAGCCGGAGAGCCCGGACAATGAGATCCCGTTGTACCTCTGCTATCACGAAACCAGACGCAAAGATCCGCTGTTGCAGGCGATCATCGCCTGGGTGACCCGTGCCTTTGACGAAACGGAGACGCTATAAAGCGTCATATCGTACAACTGTGGCGTGCAATGGCGTCAGTCAAAGCGGAAATCAGTAAACTATGTTGCAACTGCGGAAAATGGCATAATTTTAGCTTGATCACGCAACTATAGAGTGATTACAAATTGGATATACCATCCTAGATGGTTCACGGCATTCAACTCTACGGCATTCTCCTGGGCTTTCTACCCAACCACCCGGAAGTCGCTGATTGTAGTTTCCGTGAGTCCCGTTCCGGTTCGAAACGGAGCGGGGCACATCCAAAGAACCGGCTCTCTCAAGCCATGCGGCATAGCGTTTCAGGTTCCGAGGGCATTGGTGGTTTGGCGTCTACCCCGTCAAACCTTCAGCTTAACTGGGCCAGCCCGAAAGGTGCTGGCCCAATTTTTTGTGCGCGGCCCCAATTTGACGGCGGTGTCGGCCACGGGCGTCAATTGGTTTGATCCCGAACCAGTCGGCGCAAACCCCGACCGCAATGCAACACTTAATCGAGATCAACTTCAGCGCCGGAACGAATTGGCAGGGCATGGGTTTTTGATCCAAGACGACCGCGCCTCAGTGACGCGACTTGGTGAAAGGATACCCGATGAAAACGACCGCAAAACTTCTCGGAGCGGCTCTGATGCTTCCCCTGCTCGCGAGTGTGGGTCTCCCGCCGAAAGCGGCACAGGCCCAAAGCCTATTGGAAGGCGATCTCAGCTTCGAGCTGGGTCGCAACCGCGAAAAAAGCCGAAATTTCAAACATATCGCGACCTCCATGGGGCGCACGTTCGATAGCGGATTCGGGGTACAGCTGGACCTGGCGATCGGGAAATATGAAAACGTCACCTCGACCAACCCGGCCGCCGCGCTGCATCTTTACTATGCGCCAGATGACACCTGGGCCCTCGGCGGTTTTATCTTGGGTGAGGATCAGCGCCCCGGCAATTACGTCTATCTTGGCCTGGAGGCCGCGTATGAAACCGGTCCGCTTTCAGTCGAAGGCTATGCGGCGCACCGCAATGACCGCGCCGCGGCCTTCAACGGTGATCGCTACGGCATGGAAGTCGCCTATGCTCCCGACACCTGGAGCGGCTTTGGCCTTTTCGGCGGGGCGCATAACGAAAACGACTTGCCCGCGGGTGAGAAATCCATCGCCTATCTCGGCACGGATTACAGGTTCGACAACAACACCGAGGTTGCCCTGCAGGTCGGTCGCAGCGATCTGAAGCACACTGTCGCCTCGGTACGCTACCAAATCAACTTTGGCCCCGGTTCGAAATTTACCCGCCGACACGGTCAGGGCGTGTTCGACGGCTACTGATCCTCAAAGGTCGTAGAGATCCGAGAACTTGGTTTCGATATAATCCAGCAGCGGGGCCGCCGTCGGCGCGGTCCCGCAGGCGTTTTCAATGACTTGGGCCGGACGGTAAAGGCTACCGTGTTGCTGGACGTTCCGGCGAAGCCAGTCGGTGGCAGCGCTGGTGTCGCCTTTTGCGAGCTGATCGGAGAGATCGGGGATTGCCTTGCGCATCGCCGCGTCCAGACATCCCGCGTAGACGTTGCCCAGCGTGTAGGTCGGGAAGTATCCGAACAGACCGACCGACCAATGCACGTCCTGCAAACAGCCTACCGAGGGTTTCGGCACGCGGTAGCCAAAGTCTTTCTCAAAGCGGTCGTTCCATGCGGCATCGAGGTCAGCGGGCCGCAGATCGTCCGAAATCAATGCGCGCTCCAGATCATAGCGCAACATGATGTGCAGGTTATACTGCAACTCATCGGATTCGGTTCTGATAAAGTCGTTCCGCACGCGGTTCACGGCGGCGTAAAACCCCTCGGCGTCCGGAACACCTAGGTTGCCAAAGGCTTCGCCCATCTGCGCGAACATCCAGCCGGTAAAGGCGCGCGAGCGGCCAAGCTGGTTCTCGTAAATCCGGCTTTGGCTCTCATGTACACCCATCGAGACGCCCTGCCCCAGAGGGCTCAGCGCATAGGCCGGGTCGATGCCCTGTTCGTAGCAGGCATGGCCGACCTCATGGATCGTGGAATAGAGACAATTGAATGGATCGTCCGCACTGACCCGCGTGGTGATCCGCACGTCGGAGCCGGAGCCAGAGGAAAACGGATGGACCGACAGATCGAGCCGCCCGCGCGTCATGTCATAGCCGAACGTCGTGGCGAGCGTGGCGGCGAATTCCATCTGCTTGACCGTGTCGAACGTGCCGCTCAGCCCTTGCGGCAAGGGTTTTTCCAGAACCTTTTCGCGCAGCGCGCGCAGTCGCGGGCGCATTTCGCCGAACATCTCGTCGAGACGCGCGGCGGTCATGGCGGGTTCGTAATCATCGAGCAGCGCGTCGTAGATGTCGCCGCCATCGGCCAGCGCCTCGCCCTCTTCCTGACGGAGTTTGACGACCTCTTGCAGTGCCGGAACAAAGGCTGCGAAATCATCGGCCGCGCGGGCGGCGGCCCATTTGCCCTGACTGACGCTGGTGACGCGCGCCAGTTCGATGGCGAGCCGTGCCGGAACCTTGAGCGTGCGGTCATAGTTACGCCGGATAAGCCGCAGCTTGGCCGCGTCAGCCTGTGACATCTGCGCCCCCTCGCAGGCGGCGAGCCAGTCACCGATGCGCGGATCGGTACGCCGGGCATGCAGGACGCCAGAGATCGCGGCGGATTCCTCGCCACGTTGCGCGGCGGCGCCCGTGGGCATCATCGTCTCCTGATCCCATTCCAGACGCCCTGCGATGGAGGCGAGCGCTTCGGTCTCGTGCTGAAAGGCGAGCAGGTCACTCAGAGCTTGGGTACGATCAGTCATCTTGTTCCCCGGATGGATTGTGGCACGGGATAAGCGGCGTGGAACCGGGCGCGCAGGATCAGCACAAACGTCGCCACGGCAAGCAGCTGGTGCGTCAATGCGACATGGGTTTGGGCGGCTGAGATTACAGTGTAAACCCCAAGGACCACCTGCCCCGCCAGTGCAATGAAGGCGACCATGAAGGCCCCGGCGGTCGTCCGGTTGGCCGCCCGGCGCGATTTGACGAATATCATGATTCCAAAGGCGAAAAGCAGATAGCCGCTCATCCTATGCATGAACTGGACGAGGCCGGGATTCTCAAAGAAGTTGTGCCAGAGCGGCGTCAGCATGAAGGGATCGGGCGGCAGGAACCCGCCGCCCATGGTCGGCCAATCGGTATAGCTGCGCCCGGCGTCGATCCCGGCGACCAGCGCGCCGAGCAGCACCTGGAGCATGGTGAAATGCAGCCATCCCGTGGCAAGAGAAAAGAGCTTTGCGTCCTTGGATCGGCGCGCCTGCATCAGATCACGCTCCTCCCTTCCGAGCAGCATCATGTACCACGCGAGGAAACCGAGGATCACGAAGGCAAGGCCAAGGTGCACCGCGAGGCGATAGGAGGCGACATCCAGCATCGTGCCTTCCAGCCCCGAGGAGACCATCCACCAGCCGATTGCGCCCTGCAACCCGCCGAGCGCGCCGACCAGCAGCAGGCGGCGGCTCCACCCCTGCGGCACCTTGCGCGCGACGATAAAGCCGACAAAGCCGAGCGCCCAGACCAGCCCGATCACACGCCCCAACTGCCGGTGGCCCCATTCCCACCAATAGATGCTTTTGAAATCAGCCAGTTCCATCCAGGCGTTCTGCACCTGAAATTCGGGGATCTGCTGATACTTGGCGAATTCCTCCTGCCAATCCGCATCGCTCATCGGGGGCAGCGCGCCGGTCAGGGGTTTCCATTCGGTGATCGACAAGCCGCTGTCGGTCAGACGGGTCAGCCCGCCTACGGCGATCATCAGCACCACGAGTACGAAGAGAATGCCGAGCCAGATGCGGATCGCCCCGCGTGCGCCGCGCCGGGTGCGGTCGATGGCGCCGGTTTCAATCTGCGGACGCTGGTCCGTCGCGACCTCTTCGAACAGCTTGCGTTTCTCGGCCATCTTCGCCCCTTTCGTCAGTCTCGCGGACCCTATTCCCCTGCCCCGGAGACGTCCAGATCACCGCGCACGGTGCTGCGATCAGTCGCGCCGGTCCTTCCAGCGCACCATCTGGCGCAACATCCCATGCAGGATTTGCACATCCGCTCGGGTCAACGGCATGCGCGACCAGAGGTTGCGCAGGTTGATTTTCATGCTGTCGGCCTTGTGCTCGGGAAAGAAGAAACCCGCGTCGTTCATGCGATCCTCGTAATGCTCGGCCAGCTTTTCGACCTCGATCGTGCTGGCCCAGTCGGTGCCGGCCATTTCGACCCTCTCCTTCGGGGCGTCGGCGGTCTGACGGCGCCATTCATAGGCCAGCAGCAACACGCATTGCCCGAGGTTGAGAGAGGCGAACTCCGGGTTCACCGGCACGTTGATCAGAGTGTTGGCGCGCGCGATGTCGTCGTTCTCCAGTCCGGCACGCTCGGGGCCGAAAAGCACGGCGACCTTATCCCCTGCGGCGATCATTTCAGCCGCCATTTCCATCGCGCGTTCGGGCGTGACGATCGGTTTCGTCAACCCGCGGGCGCGCGCGGTGGTGGCAAAGACATGGGTGCGGTCATGCACTGCGGCGGCGGTGTCGTCGAACAACCCCGCCTCGTCCAGCAGCCGTCCAGCCCCCGAGGCCATGGCGACCGCCTTTTGATTGGGCCAGCCGTCGCGCGGCGCGACCAACCGCATCCGGTCAAGGCCGAAATTCCACATCGCGCGGGCCGCCGCGCCGATGTTCTCGCCCATCTGGGGGCGGACGAGGACGAAGACGGGCTGTGACATGGCGACTCCTTGGCGTTTGACGCCTGTTAGCGCCGCGAGGGGGGCGGAACAAGCCTTTGCGCAGGCTGGCTTTCACGGCTATACCGCCGCAACTGACGGAGTCTCCCCCATGTCTGAACCTGAACAGCCACAGATTTACCTGATCACGCCGCCGGTGTTCGAACTCAGCGTCTATCCCGAGGTGCTGGGCCGGGTGCTCGACAGCACCGAAATCGCCTGTGTCCGCCTTGCCCTCGCCTCGCGGGACGAGGACGATCACATTCGCGCCGCCGACGCGTTGCGCGACGTGGCACATCAGCGCGACGTGGCGCTGGTGATCGACCAGCATATCCTCCTGGCAGAACGTCACGGACTGGACGGGGTGCATCTGCTGGACGGGGCGCGCTCGGTCCGCGCGGCGCGCAAGCAGTTGGGCCCGGATGCGATCGTCGGCGCCTTTTGCGGCACCTCGCGGCATGACGGCATGTCGGCGGGTGAGGCCGGCGCGGATTACATCAGCTTTGGCCCCGTCGGCGAGACGGGATTGGACAGCGGCGAACAGGTCGATTTCGAGACGCTGGAATGGTGGTCGCAGGTCATCGAATTGCCCAGCGTCGCCGAGGGCGGGCTGACGGTTGAGCTCATCCGCAAACTCGCGCCCGTAACCGATTTCTTTGGCGTGGGCGAAGAGATCTGGCGTCAGGACGACCCGGCAGAGGCGCTGCGCACGCTGCTGGCGGCGATCCCGCCGGGTTAGGTTAAGCTTTAAAGCAGCCGCCGCTCTTCGGGCATACCCTGGCGCACGACGCCTTCGCTGGCGCGGGCCAAGGCCTTGCGGTCGGGGTAATCGGCGACGCGCAAAGGGGGGTGATAGATCACCTCGACACTGCCCTGCCGCGCGGCGCCCAGAACCTTGATCAGGTGCCAACCAAAGCTCATCTCGCCCCACCAACCATAGAACTCCGCCTCCTTGCCCGGCGGTGCGCGATAGATCACCGAGACCGGCTGCACCGACAGGATGTCCCGCAAGGCCGGGTCAAAGAAGGCGGCGAACAGTGTTGTCTTGAACGGCAGGACATGCATCGCGTCGGTTGACGTACCTTCGGGGAAAAACAACAGCTTGTGCCCGAGGGTCAGCCGGTCGCGCAGCACCTCTTCGTGCTGCTTCGCCTCGCCCCGCACCCGGTTGATAAAGATCGTCCCGGTCGCGCGCGCCAGCCAGCCTATGCCGAACCATCCGCGCACCTCGGCCTTTGAGACGTAATAGACCCGCTTGGTGACATGCAGGGTAAAGATATCGATCCAGGAGGAATGATTGGCGATGATCGCGCCGCGGGTCTTCATAGGGACCCCGGAGGCCGCGAAACGGATGCCGGTGATCGCAAAGAAGGCGCGACAGACGAACTGGGTCAGATAGGGTGTGAAGGGGCGGCGCATGCCGTAGATCCAGCGCTCCGGGTAGCGCAGGAGGATCAGCACCGCGAGACTGCCGAAACAGACAATGCCAAAAGGGATCGCGCGGATCGTGAAACGCAGGAACGTGGCGGCGTCATGCGGCGGTTGCGGGGCTTCGGCATTGTCGGGATGCCAGCTCATTGTTCGCGCCCGTAGAGTCGGCTCTGGGCTTCGGTCATGCGTAGGGTGTCAAGGATCAGGCAGACATCCGTGGTGTTGAACTGGTGATCGATGAAAGCCCCCTCGCCCACGCAACCGCCCAGCCGCAGGTAGCCCTTGATCAGCGCGGGCACGGCCCGCATCGCCGCTGCCCGGTTGATCCGATCCTCGGGGATCAGGTCCATCGGTTGAAATGCCTCGGGCTGCGTGCGCACCCGCAAATCCGGCGGCGCAAGATGGCGATGGTGCAGCAGCGACAATGGTTCGGCGAGCGATGCGATATCGGTGCCATGGAAGGAGGCGGTGCCGAACAGCACCTCGATCTCGCGCTCCGCGACGTAGTTCGACAGCGCCGACCAGAGGTAATACATCCCCATGCCGCCGCGGGCATCCCGGTGCAGACAGGACCGCCCCAGTTCCAGCAGACGCCGCCCCGATGTGCGCAGAGCCGAAAGGTCATATTCGCTTTCGGAATAGAACTGACCTGCTGCGGCGGCGCCCTCTTCGTTCAGCAAACGGTAAACGCCGACCACCTGATCGCGAATATCGCCCCTGCGGGCCTCGTTGATCAGCAATAAATGGTCGAAAAACGGATCAAAGCGGTCACGCTCCAACTGGGCGACGTGATCGACCATGTCGCCGTCGCTGCCCAGCTCCTGGACAAAGACCTGATAGCGCAGGTGCTGAGCCGCCTCCAGGTCGGCGGCATCGCGCGCGAGCCGGACTTTGAAGCCGGGGTCGGGTCGGGACATTCGGATCCGCCTGCAATTATTCCAGTTGGACGTTTAGGGTTCAGCGCGCTCAAGCGCAATCCCTGCGGGGTTCGGCGTTTTGTTAACCATATCTAAAGGACTCGTGGCCAGACTGCCTGGCACGACCTGTCGAAAACTTGGGACGATTGGCAGGCATGTTTAGCCAAAATGCGGGACTAATGCCACCCGCGATCCGTCGATCACTACCTTGCCCGCCTCGGGGAAGTTGACGGTGACACGTCCGTCGATGTTGGATTGGACCTGACCGATCCCCCATTCGGGCTGCTCGGGATGCGTGACACGCATGCCGGGTTCAAGAATTGCGTTCAGGTCGGTCATGCCGCTCCTTCCGGGGGTGGTCTTGTTATGTGTTATGGCCCTGTGTGATGTGGCCGATTGCGTTCGGGCCGTGCTCGTGCCCCATGTAAGGTGGCCAGTGTCCCGTGGCCATCGGTTTGCGAAGGCCATCAGTTTGCGACGGCCAAAGTGTAAACGGCCATTGTGTAAAGGAGCCTGCCTTGATCCTTAATAGCCAAATGTTGGCCGCCCTCATAGGGTCGCGGATCTGTCATGATCTGATCTCTCCCGTGGGGGCCATTCAGAACGGCATTGAATTGCTCGCGATGGAGGGGCGCAAGGGTCCCGAAATGACGCTGATCGAGGACAGTGTGCTGAATGCCTCGGCCCGGATTCGTTTCATGCGGGTCGCATTCGGCATGGCCGGGACCGGCCAGCGGTTCGGTCGCGCCGAGGTGGTGTCGATCCTTGACGATATGGCCCGCGCCGGTCGGCTACGGTATGATTGGTCGGTCGATGGCGACGCCCCTCGCAGCGCGGTTCAGGAGGCGTTTCTGGCGATCCTCTGCCTTGAATCCGGCATGCCGCGTGGCGGGACGATCAGCGTGACGCACAGCGCAAAAGGTTGGCAGATCAGTGGCCCGGCCGATCCGATGCGTCCTGACCCTGACCTGTGGGAAATTCTTGCGGGTCAACCGGTTAACGCCCCAACCATCCTGCCGGCCCACGTACAGTTCGCAATGCTGCCGCTGTTGCTCAACGACCGGGGCGCAACGGCGGACGTCAGCGCAGAGGAGGGCATGGTGCACATCCGACTCTAGCGGCGCAGCACGAGCCGTTGGGACCAAGGCGCGAAGTTGAGCGAGCCAAAAGCGCCAAGCTTAACCGCGCACCGCACCCTTTCCGGAGACGAGGTACTTGAAGCTCGTCAATTGCTCTGCCCCGACGGGACCGCGGGCGTGCATCTTGCCTGTGGCGATGCCGATTTCTGCGCCCATGCCAAACTCTCCGCCGTCGGCGAACTGGGTCGAGGCGTTGTGCATCAGGATCGCGCTGTCGAGCCGCTGGAAGAAGTGATCTGCCGCTTGCTGATCCTCGGTCACAATCGCATCGGTATGGTTGGAACCATAGGTGCGGATATGTTCGATGGCCGCATCGACCCCGTCCACCAGTTTCGCCGCACAGATCATGTCGAGGAACTCTTGCCCGAAGTCCTCCGGTTGCGCAGGGGTCACACCCTCCAGCTTAGCCAGTTCGCCCTCGCCGCGCACTTCGACCCCCGCCTTGATCAGGGCATCCGTCAGCATCGCGCCGTGCTGCGTGTAAAACCGCCAGTCGATCAACAGGCATTCCATCGCCCCGCAGATCCCGGTGCGCCGGGTCTTGGCGTTCAGCACGATCTCCAGCGCCATCGCCGGATCGGCAGTCGCGCCGACGTAGATGTGACAAATTCCCTCAAGGTGCGCGAAGACCGGAACGCGCGCCTCGCGCTGGACCAATCCGACGAGCCCCTTGCCGCCGCGCGGCACGATGACGTCGATATGATCCGTCATCGTCAGCATTTCGGACACAGCCGCCCGATCACGCGTCGGGACCAGCTGGATCGCCGCTTCTGGCAGGTTCGCCTGTTTGAGCCCGGTGACGAGGCAGTGGTGAATGGCGGTGGAGGTATGAAAGCTTTCCGACCCGCCACGCAGGATCACCGCATTGCCCGATTTCAGGCAGAGCGCGCCGGCGTCGGCGGTCACGTTCGGACGGCTCTCGTAGATCACGCCGATAACGCCCAGCGGGGTGCGGACCCGGCGGATATTCAGCCCCGAGGGCATGTCCCAGTCCGCGATCACATCGCCGACGGGATCACGCTGTTCTGCGACAGTGCGTAACCCGTCGACGATGCCGCGAATGCGGATTTCGTCCAGTTCCAGACGGTCGAGCATGGCAGGTGACAGGCCCTTGTCTACAGCGTAAGCCAAATCCTCGGCATTGGCGTCGACGATCGCGCTGCGCTGGTTCCAGACCTCGTCGGCGGCGCCGATCAGGGCGGCGTGCTTGCGATCCGGCGAGGCGAAAGCAAGCTCTGCCGCGGCCTTGCGGGCGCCTTCGCCCAACTTGCGCATGACATCAGGAATGTTTTCCAAGTCTTTCATTTCGCTTCCTTTCTCACTCAACGGAGGACAGCATCACGAGGTCATCGCGATGAATCAGGGCCGCGCGACCGGGATAGCCCAGCAGCGCCTCGATCTCGTCCGAGCGGTGGCCGGCGATCTGGCGCGCCTCTTCCGACGTGTAGCGTGTTAAACCCTGTCCCAGCACCTCGCCCTCGGGGCCGGTCAGCTCTACCGGATCGCCGCGGCCAAAGCGTCCGTCGACGCGCGCGACCCCGGCGGGCAGCAGGCTCTTGCCCTGCCGCATCGCCCGTACCGCGCCGGGATCGAGCCCCAGTTTACCCTTTGGCTTCATCGAGGCAATCCACCCCTTTCGCGCGGTCTGCGGATCGCCCTTGGCGAGGAACCAGGTGGCGTTCGCGCCGCGCTCCAATGCCTCGATCGGGCGAGGTTGGAAACCATGAGTGATCGCCATGGCGCAGCCGGCGGAGGTCGCGGTCTTGGCCGCCAGCACTTTGGTCTTCATCCCGCCCTTGGAGAGGCCGGAGCCCGCGTCGCCGGCCATCGCCTCGATCTCGGGCGTGATCTGCGCGACCTCGTTCAAGCGCACGGCAGCGGGGTCGAGCATCGGGTTCGCGGTGTACAATCCATCGACATCCGAGAGCAGAACCAGCCGGTCCGCGCCCACGGTCACGGCCACCTGCGCGGCCAGGCGGTCATTGTCGCCATAGCGGATTTCGTCGGTCGCGATGGTGTCGTTTTCGTTGACGATGGGCACAACCCCGAGGCTCAGCAACATATCGAGCGTCGCGCGGGAGTTGAGGTAGCGGCGGCGGTTCGCGCTGTCCTCCAGCGTCACCAGCACCTGCCCGACCTTCAGGCCATGCGCGCCGAGCACTTCGGCATAGGCGGCGGCCAGCCCGATCTGCCCGGTGGCGGCGGCGGCCTGCGATTGTTCCAGTGACAGCACGCCAAGGCCCAGCCCCAGCACCCCTCGCCCGAGCGCGATGGAGCCGGAGGAGACCAGCACCACGTCGGTTCCGCGCGCGCGCAGCATCGCCACGTCCTCGGCCAGTCCGCGCAGCCAATCGGCGCGCAGGCTGCCGGTCTCGCGGTCCACCAGCAGGGCGGAGCCGATCTTGATCACCACCCGGCGCGCATTGGCGAGGCCGGTCTGTGCGTCGGGTTCGCTCAGGGCCGCCAAGGCTCCGCCTCCTCCTCATCGCCGATCTTCTGGCGCAGCCGGTCCTCGCTGATCTGCGCGCGCAAGGCACGCAGCACGTCGGTTACGCCCTCGCCGGAGGCGCCGGACATCATCATCACCGGGCCACCCACTTCGGCCTCCAGCGACTCGCGCTGCATTTCGCGCAGCTCATCGTCGAGGGAATCCACCTTGTTCAAGACCGTGACCCGCGGTTTGTCGGCCAGTTCGCCGCCATAAGCCTCAAGTTCATTGATGATGGTGCGGTAATCATCGGCGACCTCGTCCGCGGTGCCGTCCACGAGGTGCAACAGCACCGAGCAGCGCTCGACATGGCCGAGGAACAGATCGCCCAGACCCCGCCCTTCGGAAGCACCTTCGATCAGACCGGGGATGTCCGCGACGACGAATTCCGCCCCGTCCACGCCGACGACCCCGAGGTTGGGGTGCAGCGTGGTAAACGGGTAATCCGCGACCTTGGGCCGGGCGTTCGACGTCGCGGCGAGGAAGGTCGATTTGCCCGCATTCGGCAGACCCAGCAGGCCCGCGTCCGCGATCAGTTTCAGGCGCAGCCAGATCGTGCGTTCCACCCCTTCGAGACCGGGGTTGGCGCGGCGCGGCGCTTGGTTGGTGGAGGATTTAAAATGCGCGTTGCCGAAACCGCCGTTGCCGCCTTTGGCCAGTACGACGCGCTGTCCCAGCTCGGTGATGTCGGCGATGACCGTCTCACCGTCTTCTTCCATGATTTCGGTGCCGACGGGGACGCGCAGGATGATGTCTTTGCCATCGGCGCCGGTCTTCATCCGCCCCATGCCGCCCTGCCCGTTCTGGGCAAAGAAATGCTGCTGGTAGCGAAAATCGATCAGTGTGTTCAGCCCGTCGACGG
>PAPR01000035.1 GCA_002709085.1 Pseudooceanicola sp.
CGCCTGTTGGCGATAGCGTCATCAGGCCGTTGGGATCAACTTCCAGCCGATGCCCTTGATCGAGAGCGGCCTTCTTGTCCTCCAGCATCTCCAAGCGTCTGTCAAAATGTGCGAACCCGTCTTTCATATCCGTCTGTCTCCTGCGGACCTTCTGCCTGGAGACAATTTTTATCAAATGAATGCGGCTAGAGTTGGGCGCAGGACGAATGATCGCCCTCAGTCAGGTTTTGCGCAGCAACAGCGTGGTCCACTCGCCGATTTCTGTGGCCTCGATTTGCGTGATGCCGACCGCCTCATAGGCCATGGCCACATCCGCCGCCTGTTCGTTCAGCAGCCCCGACAGGATCGCGTGACCGCCCGGTGACAAATGCTCGGCCATATGGGGGGCGAGATCGACCAACGGGCCCTTTAGGATGTTGGCAAAGATCAGATCGAAGTGCGCTGCGGCGGCGATCTGCGGGTGATCGAACCCCGTCGCCTCCAGGCAGGTGACACGGCCCTGCATATCGTTGGCGGCGAGGTTCGCCTCGGCCACCTCCACCGCGACAGGGTCGATGTCGCTGGCCAGCGGCGTTCCCGGCCAGACGCGGGCTGCCGCCATGGCAAGCACGGCTGTGCCGCAGCCGATATCGGCCACCTTCTCGGCCGTGACGCCCTGTTCGAGCAACCGGTCGAGCGCGCGCAGACAGCCCTGTGTGGTCCCGTGATGCCCGGTGCCAAAGGCCATCGCCGCCTCGATCAACAGGGGCACGCAATCCGCCGGCACCGTCTCGGCGTCGTGGCTGCCGTATAGATAAAAGCGGCCCGCGCGGATCGGGGCCAGCTCCCGCTTCACCTTTGCGACCCAATCGGTTTCGGGCAGCTCCGATACGGCAAAGGGTTTTGCCCCGTGGATCGTTGCCAAAAGCGCGAGACCGGCTTGATCGGGGCTTTCGGTGAAATAGCCACCGACTTCCCAGAGGCCGGAGCCGTCCTCGATCTCGAACACGCCGACGCCATAAGGCTCGGGGCTCAGGCTCTCCATCGCCTCACCCAGCGCTTCGGCGGGAGCTTTGCCGGGAAGGGTGGTCAACGCGGTGAATGTGGGCATGGTGACTCCTGTCTGAACGCTTCGCGACTAGTTGGCGGCGTCGGTGGCGTCAAGCGCGGGCTACTCAGCCGCGGCGGCGAAGGGACGGGCAAATATCGTTTCGCGACCCGGTTCGGGATGGCGCGGGATCATCAGCGACAGCACAAGCGATCCAGCCGCCATGCCCGCCGCCGTCACAAAGACCGCCGACGGCGAGATCAGCCAGAGATAACCCAGTCCCGCCGGTAGAAACACAGCCGCGATATGGTTGATGGTAAAGGCCACCGCCGCCGTAGGGGCGATGTCGCCGGGATCGGCAATCTTTTGAAAATAGGTCTTCAGCGCCAGCGCGAGGGCAAAGAACATATGATCTACCACATAGAGGACCGAGGCCAGCAAAACCCCCCACCCGAAATAATAGATACCCCCGTAGAGCGAAAAGACCACGACCAGCCCGGTGTATTCGACATTCAGCGTGCGCCGCTCACCATACCTCGCCACGGCGCGTCCCAGCAACGGGGCAAAGATCATGTTGGCCACGAGATTGATGAGAAACAGCGCCGTCACCTCATGCACGTCAAAGCCAAAGCGTTCGACCATCATGAACCCGGCAAAGACGACAAAGATCTGTCGCCGCGCCCCCGACATGAACTGCAACAGGTAATAGAGCCAGTAGCGCCGACGCAGTACCATCCTCTTTAATTGCGGATTGGGCGAGGCGAACTGCGGATAGGCAAGCAAGGCGAACAGTGCAATTGCAGCCGTCAGGCCTCCCGCCAGCAGGTAGACCGTCATATAGGTCAGGCCGAGCGGCTCCCAAAGCATCACGATCAACCCGTAAGAGCACAGCGTCGCGGCCGACCCGACCGCCAGCAGCAAGCCTAGCACCTTTGGCGCCTCGGCCTTGGGGAGCCATTGCAACTGCAACGACTGGTTGACCGTTTCATAATAGTGAAATCCGATCGACGACAGCATCGTGATCGTCAGAATGCCGCCCAGAGACGGAAACCAGGCGGTGATGGCCGTCGCCACGCCCAGCAGGATCAGCGAGACCAGACCCAGAACCTGCTCGCGGATAAAGATGATCAGGGCGATCACGCCGATCGCCAGGAATCCCGGAATTTCGCGCACAGTATGCAGCCAGCCAATGTCCGAGCCGTCGAATTGCGCGACCTCGATGACAAAGTTGTTCAGCAGCGCCGACCAGGTCGCAAAGGCGATGGGCATGGCGGCGGCCATCAGGAACAACAGGCTGCGCGGTCTTTGCCACAGGGGCAGCTGTCGCGCATCCGCAAGGGCGACGGTTCTGGTCATCCCAAAGCCATTACGCCCAATTTGGTGACAAGGCGAGAGGCTCGTGCAGCCAGTCCCGGCGCGTTACCACCCTCTTTTTTTGTTGAAACTATCGAACTTGGCGGTGGCCGGGTAGGGACATGGATCACGATGCCAAGCTGGCGATACGTTTGTGGGCGGGTAGGTCGCCCAACTGTTCCGTTCCGGATATCGCCCTGAACCGACTCTGCCATGAAAAGTACAGCTCGCCGAGCGTACGTATAATCATCAGCGCTGGACCACCTAGTAAAACGACTGCGGATCAATATCGACCGCGACGCGCAAATCCCTGTCGGGGCGCAACTGCCCCACCCATTTCGCCATCGCCGTTTGCAGTGCAACGCCCCGCTCCGCCTTGACCAGCATGCGCACGCGGTGCCGCCCCCGGACGCGCGCGATCGGTGCTGCGGCGGGGCCAAAGACCTGCGCGCCGACGGAATGCAAGGGGCCGGCATTCCGCGCCAGGTCCTGCCCGGCGCGAAAGGCGCTTTGCGGGTCGGTCGCGGACAGGATCACCGCGGCGAGTCGTCCGTAGGGCGGCATCCCGGCGGCGCGGCGCGCGTCGGCCTCGGCGGCCCAGAACGCCTCCTCATCCCCGGTCAGGATCGCGCGGATCACCGGGTGTTCGGGCTGATGGGTCTGCAACAGCGCCTCGCCTGGTGTTTCGGCGCGCCCGGCCCGCCCCGCGACCTGCCGCATCAGTTGGAACGTCCGCTCTGCGGCGCGCAGATCCGATCCCTGCAACCCGAGGTCGGAATCGATCACGCCGACCAGCGTGAGCCGGGGGAAGTTATGCCCCTTGGCCACCAGTTGCGTGCCGATCACGATGTCAATGTCGCCATCCGCAATGTCCGCAATCGCCTGTTTCAGCGCGCGCGCCGAACCGAAGAGGTCCGAGGACAGCACCGCCGTCTTCGCCTCGGGGAAGGCTCCGGCGACCTCTTCGGCCATCCGCTCCACGCCCGGCCCGATGGGGGCGAGCTTGCCTTCGACCTGACAGCTTGGGCAGGCCTCGGGCATGGGCTTGCCCTCGCCGCATTGATGGCAGACCAGACGCTTGAGGAACCGATGCTCGACCATACGGGCGTCGCAATGCTCGCACCCGATCTGCTCTCCGCAAGCCCGGCAGAGCGTGATAGGGGCGTAGCCGCGCCGGTTGAGGAACAGCAGCGACTGCTCACCGCGCGCGATCCGCCCCTGCACGGCGGCGGCGAGGCTGGGCGAAATCCAGCGCCCCGGCTCCATCCGCTCGCCCCGCATGTCGATCGAATGCATCGCGGGCAACACCGCCGCGCCGAACCGTGCGTCCAGATCGACGCGGTCGTATTTGCCGGCATCCGCATTGGCCCAGCTTTCCAGCGACGGCGTGGCCGAGGCCAGCACCGCCCGAGCGCCCGCGATGGAGGCGCGCAGCACCGACATATCCCGCGCGTTGTAAAGCGCGCCGTCCTCTTGCTTGTAGGAGGTGTCGTGTTCCTCATCCACCACGATCAACCCGAGGTCGCGGAACGGCAGGAACAGCGCGGAGCGCGCGCCGATCACCAGTTGCGCTTCCCCCCTGCCGACCATCTTCCACGCCCGGCGGCGTTCGGTCATCGTCACACCCGAGTGCCATTCCACCGGCTTCGCGCCGAACCGCTGTTCGACCCGCACGAGGAACTGCTCCGACAGGGCGATCTCGGGCAGCAGCACCAGCGCCTGCCGTCCGGCGGAGAGACACGCCGCGACCGCTTCGAGGTAAACCTCGGTCTTGCCCGACCCGGTGACGCCGCGCAGCAGGGTCGTGGCATAGCGCCGCTCCGCATAGCCCGTAGCGAGGCGCGCGGCGGCCTCGGCCTGACTGTCGGTCAGCGGCTTGCCGCGCCGGTCGGTGTCCATCCGTGGGTAGGGCGTGTCGCGGGGCGATTGCTCCTCGCGCACCGCGCCGTGCTGCACCAGCCCCTTGACCACCGAAGAGGTCACGCCGGCCATCTCGCTCAGCTCTTTCAGGGTGAAGGACAACCCGCCATATTCCTCCAGCACCGACAGCACCCGGCGGCGGGCGTCTGTCATCCGCTCCGGCTCCTGCGCGCCCAGACGGTAGACCTTTTGCATCGACGGCGGATCGGACAGCCCCGGCGCACGGGTCGCGAGGCGCAGCATCGCCGATAGCGGCGTCAGCGTGTATTCCCCGGCGCGGATCAGGAATTCGCGCATCTCGGGCCGCATCGGCGCGGCGTCCAGTACACGCGTGATGGGGCGAATCCGGCTGAGGTCGTAATTCCCCTCACCCGGCCCCCAGACCACCCCCAGCACCTGACGCGGGCCCAGCGGGACCGAGACGACAGCGCCCTCCGCGCAGCCCCCTGCGGGCGCGCGGTAATCCAGCAGGCGGTCGATGGGCTGTGTGGTCAGAACCGAAACCAGTTCCCCTTGGGCATAGTGGCCCTGATCGTCGCGGCCTTGGTTGTCGTGGGATAGCAGGTCCAAGGCGGGTCTCCGGGGCGGATGATGTTTGCGTTATCGGTTCTGGGGTTTCGGAACGCCCCCCTATCGGGTAAATCGCGGGCGACGTCTTTCCAACCCCCGAGGTGCGCATTGCCCGCGCCCGGGTCAAGCCAAAGAGGCCTGCCCATGAAATTCTTTGTCGATACCGCCGATGTGCCCGCGATTGCCGAACTCAACGACCTCGGCATGGTCGACGGGGTCACGACCAACCCCTCGCTCATCAAGAAGTCGGGGCGCGACATCCTCGAAGTGACCAAGGAGATCTGCGATCTCGTCGACGGACCGGTCAGCGCCGAAGTGACCGCCACCGACGCCGAAACCATGATCGCCGAGGGCCGCAAGCTGGCCAAGATCGCCGACAACATCGCCGTCAAGGTGCCGCTGACCTGGGACGGTCTGAAGGCCTGCAAGGTGCTGACGGACGAGGGCAACATCGTCAACGTGACCTTATGCTTCTCGGCCAATCAGGCGCTGCTGGCGGCCAAGGCGGGCGCGAGCTTCATCAGCCCGTTCATCGGGCGGCTCGACGACATCAACCTCGAAGGGCTGGATCTGATCGCGGACATTCGCACGATTTACGACAATTACGGCTACGAGACAGAGATCCTCGCCGCCTCCATCCGGACGGTGAACCATATCTCGGATTGCGCCAAGATCGGCGCGGATGTCATCACCGCCCCCCCCGCCGTGATCAAGTCGATGATCGCTCATCCGCTGACCGACAAGGGGCTCGATGCCTTCCTCGCGGACATCAAGTCGGCCAATATCTCGATCCTCTGAGCGGGGCACAAACCCTGTCGCAATCAGGGCGCACCCGGTCATAACCTCGGGGCGGAAACGAAAAAGGCTGGGCCAACGCCCGGCCTTTCTGTTATCTGGAGGGCAAATAAAAAATCCGAGGCAGGCATGAGCAGCAACCCGAATATCGACGAGTCCCTCCGCGCGAAGATCATCGCCGAACCCGCGGCGATTCTGGATGACCGCGACCTGATGCACGCGCTGATCGCGGCGAATGACCGTGAAATCGGCGCCAATGTGGTCGATCTGCGCGGCATCGCCATGGAACGGCTGGAGGCGCGGCTCGACCGACTGGAGGACACGCATCGCTCTGTCATCGCGGCGGCTTACGAAAACCTCGCCGGGACCAATCAGGTGCATCGCGCGGTCCTGCGGATGCTGGACCCGATGGATTTTGAGGCGTTCCTGTCGGATCTCGATGGGGAAGTCGCCGATACGCTCGGCGTCGATCACATGCATCTGGTGCTGGAAACCGTGCAGACCGACGATGACCCGACCGTGGGCAAGCTGGGCACCGTCCTCAAGGTCGTGCGCCCCGGTTTCTGCAACGAATACGCCGATGGCGGACGCGGCGCGCCGCCGCGGCAAGTCACGCTGCGACAGGTCCAGTCGGGCAGCCTCGCGGTCTACGGCGAAATGGCGCAATACGTGCGCTCGGAAGCCTGCCTGCGGCTCAACTTCGGGCGTGGACGTCTGCCGGGCATGCTGGTCATGGGGTCCGAGGATCCACATCAGTTTACGCCGCAACACGGCACGGACCTTCTGGGCTTTTTCGCCGGTGTGTTTGAGCGGACAATGCGGCGCTGGCTGGACTGATGTCCCTCGCGATTTCGGAGGCGGCCCGCGCAGCCCTGACGGAATGGCTGTCGGGCCTGACCTCTCTGCGCGGAGCTTCGGACGCGACGGTCGAGGCCTATCGCCGCGATCTGGTGGATTACCTGTCCTTCATGGCCGTGCATCACGGCGGGCCACAGGGGATTGCCGCGCTCGGGCAGGTGACGACCTCGGATATGCGGGCCTGGATGGCGCGGGAACGCGGCGATGGCCTTGGCGCGCGCTCGCTCGCCCGGAAATTGTCCGCGGTCAAGACGTTCCACCGCTGGCTGTCGCAGCGTGAGGGGTTGGAGGTCACGCCGATCCTCTCGGCCCGCGCGCCGAAGTTCCAGCGCAGCCTGCCGCGTCCCTTGGCCGAAGACGCCGCGCGCGCGATGATCGACACCGTCGGGTCAACGGACGCGCGGCCATGGGTGGCGGCGCGCGATGCCGCCGTGGTCACGTTGCTTTATGGCTGCGGCTTGCGGATCTCCGAGGCGCTGTCGTTGACCACCCACCACCTGCCCCTGGGGGATACGGTGCGCATCATCGGCAAGGGCGACAAGGAACGGATCGTGCCGCTCATCGCCCCGGCCCGCCGCGCGGTGGAGGCCTACCTCGATATTCAGCCGCACCCGATGAGCCTTGGCGATCCGATCTTCCGCGCCATTCGGGGCGGACCGCTGTCGCCGCGCAGCGTGCAAAAAGCGATGGAACAGGCGCGCATGGCGCTTGGCCTGCCGGCCACGGCCACGCCGCATGCGATGCGCCATTCCTTTGCCACCCATCTGCTGAGCGCGGGCGGCGATCTGCGGTCGATCCAGGACCTTTTGGGGCACGCCTCGCTGTCGACCACGCAGGTTTACACAGCCGTCGACACCGCCCGCCTGATGGAGGTCTACGAGGCCAGCCATCCGCGCGCCGCAAAACGCTAGGGCGGCGAGACCCCCTGCACGAGAGTCAGGCCAGGGCGGGACTCTTCGTTAACCAATCCGAGAGGATGGCCGAGACCTCCTCCGGTGCTTCGAGACTCGGCAGATGCCCGGCGGTTGCGATCACCGATAGCTGCGCCATCGGGGCAAGGTCCGCCATGAAGGCCTGCCGCTTTGGCGTGATCACCTGATCGTGCTGTCCCGCGATGATCCGCACCGGGCATTGCGCATGAACCAAGGTGGATTGATGATCGCGTCGCCGCTGCATCGCACGCGTCTGACTGAGAAATCCGGCCTGACCGTAGCTGGACGCCATTTCGGCATGAAAGGCGATCACCTCTGCGCGTCCCGGACCGGGGGCCAAGGCCTCGGCGGGCAGCGTGCCCCGGATTGCGTCGTCCAGCCGTCCGACCTTGGCCTGCACCAGCAGCGGTTCGCGCGCGGCCGAAACCAACGGCGCGTCAGGGAACACGTCCGTTGCAATCAGACACAGGCGTTTGACCCGGTCCGGCGCCTTGCGCAATATCTCCAGCGCCACGGTCCCGCCCAGCGACGCACCGACCAGCGCGAAATGGCGCGGCAATGTCAACAGCAGGTCAGAGGCGATCTCTTCGCAGCGCTCACCGCGCAAGGGCGCGTGGATAACCACATGCTCGCCCGACAGCTCGAACGCCTGTGCCAGGAACATGCGCTGATCGCAAAGGTAGCCCGGCAGGAACACGACCGGCAGCTTGGTGGAGGAAGATTGCGACATTCAGGGCCTGCTCTGCCTCTATTTTTGCGGAATCGTCGCAGATCTGACGGGCAGGTCAAGGTTTGTCGAATCACTCCCCCGCGATGGAGGCGGAAACCTGCATCACCTGCTCGCGGATCAGGCGCAGGCACTCGGGGGTGGAGAAGCGGTGATCGGCGTCCTTTACCAGAGTCAGGCGAATATCGGGCCCGCTTGCCCGCTCCATCAGGCGGTAGGCGACGCTGAGATCGACCGCTTCATCTGCGGTGCCGATCAGGAATCGCGTGGGAAAGGGCAGGGGGATCGGCGCACGCAACAGCAGGTGATTGCGGCCGTCCTCGATCAGCCGTTTCGTGATGATATAGGGCTCACCGTAATCCGAGGGCAGCGCGACCTGACCGTCGCGCGCCAATGCTTCGCGTTGTGCGGCGTCAAATCCGGCCCACATGCCGTCCTCGGTGAAATCCGGTGCGGCGGCGATGGTGACCAGCCCGGCGACCCGTCCCGGCAGGCGTTGCGTCATCAACAGCGACAGCCAGCCCCCCATCGAGGATCCGACGAGGATCTGCGGACCGTCGGTCAGCATGGTGATCGCCGCCTCCGCATCCTGGGCCCAGTCCCCGATAGAGCCATCGGTAAAGGCACCGTCGCTCTCCCCGTGACCGGAATAGTCGAACCTGAGGAAGGCACGGCCTTCGCGATGCGCCCAGTCTTCCAGATCAACGGCCTTGGTGCCATGCATGTCCGATTTCAGACCGCATAGAAAGACGATGCCGGGCGTCGATACCGCCCCATGCGTCGCGGCAGTCTGGCGGTAGGCGATGCGGCGGCCTTGCGGGGTCGTCAGGAAACTCGGCTTGTTCATGGTCATCTCCGCATCACTTCTGGACCGCATAATATCCGGCATTTCGGGTGTGCCATGCGGCGCGGCGCGGTGCAATGTCAGGCAGTCTACTCGGTTTCGGTGTCGTTTATCTGAACCTCCCGCAGGCTCAGCGCCAATGCACCACCGGCGGCGGCCATGAGGGCAAAACCCGCAATCGCCCATTCCGGCGCGAGCGCGCCCAAGCTGCCGCCAAAGGCCCCGACGGACAACAGGATCAGGCCGATAGAGAGGTTTGCAATCGCCGCGTAGGTCGCACGACCCTCAGTCGGGGACATGTCGACAAGGTGGGTGGAACGTCCCTGTCGAACTCCGTGATAGGCCAGCATCAGAACAAACAGGACCAGCGGTCCGGCCCAGAATGTTCCGGCAAGCCCCAGCCCCTTCAATCCCAGCATGGTCAGCAATGCGGCGGCGGCAATGACCCCGGAGAGGACCAGCACCCATCTGGACGAGCGATCCGACAGGCGCCCCCAGACGAAGGAACTCAGAAACGAGGCAGCGGCGGAGGCCAGGACCAGCGC
This sequence comes from Pseudooceanicola sp., assembly GCA_002709085.1. Lineage (GTDB taxonomy): Bacteria > Pseudomonadota > Alphaproteobacteria > Rhodobacterales > Rhodobacteraceae > Pseudooceanicola. The sequence continues at coordinate 9,572 of PAPR01000035.1, forward strand.
GCCGAGTCGGGTCAGCAAGGTCCCGTGCTCTCCGGTCAGCACGACGATCCAGGGCGGCGCCAGCGCCGTCGACACCAGCAGGCCCCGCACGAGGATAAAGCGACGCAAATGCCGGTCGTTGCGCAGGACGGTTAGGACGGGGGGGAGGCCGGCGCCTGCGTCATGGTTTGCCTCGGGTTCGTTCACCGTGGCAAAGAGAGTTGCCGCGATGATCCAAAAGACCCCAGCCAGCGCAATGGCCAGCAGCACGGGTCCGCGGGTCTGCAACAGGCCCGACATCAGCAGAAGTGCAAAAATCACCACCCCGAACGAGGCGACCGACCCGGCCAGCCCGGTGACAGCGCCGCGCCGCCGCTTGGCGATGGTGCGCCCCAGAACATCCTTGATCGACACCGAGCAGGCCGCGCGCGAAATCGCCAGAACCGCAAGGCAAAGACAAATCACCACGCCCGCGGCCACACCCTGCATCAGCAGACCGGTGAGCGCGATGGCCAGAGCTGACAGGCCTTGCCCGACCGACCCCACGACCCAGATCCACTTGCGGTGTCGAGCCCTGTTGACGAGTGCCGCGAACAAGACCTGCGGCACCAGCGCGCCCGCCTCGCGGATCGGCACCAGCGCCGCCGCCAGATAACCCGGCGCGCCGAGGGCGGTCATCAACCAGCTGAGCACGAGTTTCGGATCAATCAGCCCGTCCGCGATCTTGGTCAGGATCAGGCTGGCGATAAAGCGCAACCCGTTGCGCCCCTCGACCTGATCGGGGACATTGTCCGCGCCCGCTCCGGCGATGCGGGCAAAGACACGGGCTGCGTGATCCGGCTTTGGGGCGACATGGGACATCAGGCAGGCTTTCGGGTCGGGGTCAGGGGCAGGTTGGGGATTGCGCGCCCTGACGGATAACGATCTGGGGTACTTATTGCAGCGCGTCGTTCCATCAAGCTGTAATTGCGTCGCGTCCCCAATCCTTTGCGGTGGGGGGCGCGCCCGGTGTGATGACAGCGGCGGGTTGGAAGGACGCGGATGGGGAATCTCCGGGCTCGGGCGGGTTTTCGGCGGTTGACAAGGCGCGCGCGGGCTTGCACCACTCGGCGCACAACATACCCCGCAACCGGGCGTTCCGTGGGCGCCAAACCGACGAGGAGGACAGCATGTCCCAGATCACCCTCACCTTTCCCGATGGCAATTCCAAGCAGGTTGACGCCGGCATCACCCCCGCCGAGGTCGCCCAAGGCATCGCGCCCTCGCTCGCCAAGAAGGCGATCAGCGCGACGGTGAACGGCGCGCACTACGATCTGCAATGGCCGATCACCGACGATGCCGCCATCGCCATCAACACTATGCAGGACGACGCACCCGCACTGGAGCTGATCCGCCACGATCTGGCGCATATCATGGCGCGCGCGGTGCAGGCGATCTGGCCGGACGTGAAGGTCACGATCGGGCCCGTGCGCGATTTCGGCTGGTTCTACGATTTCGACCGCGAAGAGCCCTTTACTCCTGAGGATCTGGGCGAGATCGAAGCCAAGATGAAGGAGATCATCAACGCCCGCGACGCCGTGACCACCGAGGTCTGGTCGCGCGCCGATGCCATCGCGCATTACGAAAAGACCGGCGAGCCCTACAAGATCGAACTGATCAACCGCATTCCCGAAGGCGAAGACCTGCGGATGTATTGGCACGGCGACTGGCAGGATCTGTGTCGCGGCCCGCATCTGCAAAGCACCGGACAGGTGCCCGCCGATGCCTTCAAGCTGACCCATGTGGCCGGGGCCTATTGGCTCGGCGACAGCTCCCGCCCGATGTTGCAGCGGATTTACGGCGTGGGCTTCAGGAACCGCAACGACCTCAAGGCGCATATGACCATGCTGGAGGAGGCCGCCAAGCGCGACCACCGGAAGCTGGGCCGCGAGATGGACCTCTACCACATGCAGGAGGAAGCCCCCGGTCAGGTCTTCTGGCATCCCAACGGCTGGACGATCTACACGGAGTTGCAGGATTACATGCGCCGCAAGCAGCGCGCCAACGGCTACGTCGAGGTCAACACCCCGCAGGTGGTGGATCGCAAGCTGTGGGAAGCCTCGGGGCACTGGGAAAAGTATCAGGACCATATGTTCATCGTAGAGGTGGACGAGGAGCACGCCCGCGAAAAGGCCGTCAACGCGCTGAAGCCGATGAATTGCCCCTGCCACGTCCAGATTTTCAACCAAGGCCTCAAATCCTACCGCGACCTGCCCCTGCGCATGGCGGAATTCGGATCCTGCAACCGCTATGAGCCGTCGGGCGCTCTGCACGGCATCATGCGGGTGCGCGGCTTTACGCAGGACGACGGCCACATTTTCTGCGCCGAGGATCAGATCGAAAGCGAAACGCTGCGCTATATCGAGTTCCTCTCTGGCATTTACCACGATCTCGGGTTTGAGAATTTCAAGGTCAAGTTCTCGGACCGGCCGGAAACACGCGCCGGATCTGACGAGGTTTGGGACAAGGCCGAAGAGGCGCTGCTCTCGGCCACCCGCAAGGCCGGGATCGAACCGCAGTTGAACCCCGGCGAAGGCGCGTTCTACGGCCCCAAGCTGGAATTCGTGCTCACCGACGCCATCGGGCGCGACTGGCAATGCGGCACCCATCAGGTGGATTTCGTGCTGCCCGAACGGCTGGACGCGACCTATATCGGCGCGGACGGGGAAAAACACCGCCCTGTCATGCTTCACCGCGCCACTCTCGGGTCGTTCGAGCGGTTTATCGGCATCCTGATCGAGGAACACGCCGGGAAACTACCCATCTGGCTGGCCCCGCGTCAGGTGGTTGTGGCCAGCATCGTCTCGGACACGGATGACTATTGCCGCGAGGTCGTCACGGCGCTCAAGGCCGCGGGCGTCCGCGCCGAGGCCGATCTGCGCAACGAAAAGATCAACTACAAGGTCCGCGAACATTCGCTCGCCAAGGTCCCCTATATCCTCGCCTGCGGGATGAAAGAGGTTGAGGAGCGCACGGTCTCCGTTCGCCGCCTCGGGGAAAAGCAGACGTTCGGTTCCTCGCTGGAGGACATCGTCGCACGGCTGGGCCGCGAGGCGACCCCACCCGACCTGCGGCGCGATTGATCGGGCCACGGGGGCTGACTGACGCCACGGGTCCCGCTGACGGATTTACGTGACGGAGATTTCGGCGCGAAGCCGTCGGCCCCCGGTGCCTTACGCGCATCGATGCCGGCGGCCGGACCCCTAGCCGGGACCCAAAGCCGGGTCCGCGCGCCGCTGCCGAAGGTGATCCGCCAGTCGAAATGCCAGCGCGGTAATCATCAGCGTGGGGTTGGCATGGCCGCTGGTGGGAAAGACCGAGGCCCCCGCGACGTACAATCCTTCGACCCCGTGGACCTTGCAATCGCGATCCACCACGCCCTTGGCCGGGTCCGTCGCCATGCGTGTGGTGCCCGCCGAATGGGCCATGTCGATGATCGCCGCCGCGTCGAAATCTCCGTCCCGAACCCAGGAGGCGAGGACCGGGGCGGGCAATCCGGCCCGTTCGAACTCTTCCGCGAGGATGGTTGCGAACCGGCTGATGCTGCGCAGCTCTGTTTCACCAAGGCGCCAGTTGACATGCGGTAGTGGCACGCCGTTGCGATCCATGCGCTTGGCCAAGGTGATGCGGTTGTCAGGGTCCGGCACCTGTTCGCAGATCACCTGCACCGAGACGCCGGTCAACTTGTGCGGCACGCCGCCGGTCATGAACTCTTCGACCGCCATATTGGGGCGGAACCGCACCACTTGATTGACGATAAAGCGCGACAGGCCCGTCGGAAACCTGCGGTTTTGCAGCGCAAGCCGCCCCAGCCCCTTGCACACCAGACCGGGCGATTTGAGGATCGACAGGCTATCCGCAAGGTAGCTGGTGCTTTGGCGTTTCAGGATGCGCTTGGCCGCGTCCCAGGGATCGTCGGGCGCACGTTCGCCGGGCATGAAGACGGCGCAATGCAACAGGCCCTCCGCCTCCTGCGCCTCATCCGTCAGGGTGAGGCCCCGCATATACATATTGATGCCCTGGGGCGTCTTCAGCCCGTAAAAGCCGAACATCTCCACCATCTTCGTCACTGCCGGGGCGTCAAAGCTCGCGACCACGGAATTCGGGTGATCCATGAGGTAGCGTCCAACCACGTCATTTGCATTGCCCAGACCCTCGGGGTTATGTGCCGTCGAGTTCAGCAGGATCCGCGCGTTCTCAATGGCACTGGCGGCCAGCACGACGGTTCCCGCCACGACGACATGCTGCTGGCCCGAGGCGTCCGTGACCCGTGCCCCGATCGCCTGCGCGCCGCTCTCCTTCGTCAGCACCTCTGTCACCGTCGCGCCCAACAGCACACGGCAACCGGCGGGGGGCGTATGGGCGAATTCGGCCCCGACGCGCATGACATCCATCGGGTCTATCGTCGAACGGGCGAACTGCCAAAAGAACGACCGCAGGGTCTTGGGATCGGGGCGCGGTTCGGGCGGTGCGCGGTTCATCAGCGCCCAGAGGTCGTCGTCGTAGCAATTCACGCTGAGGTTCAAGCTTTTCGCCGCCCGGTCGAGATGGTCGGCCAGGTCGTGGTGGCGGATCGGCCAGCCGCTGTTCGCAACCCAGGGACGCGGCGCATAGTCGATGTCACTGAACGCCGCCGACTTTCCGGCCCAGGCAGCTGTCGCGCCCCCCAGCCCACGACAGCGCACGCCGTATTGCTGCGTCTCGTGCGTCCATAGTTCGGCTTGCGATCCGTGGTAGAGCTTGCGACGGCGCACCTGCTCGTCGGTCCAGGTTGTGGCATCCGCCAGCACCGCGTTCAACTCTTCGGCTTGCTCGCTCTGATGCCGCGCGCCGCTTTCCAGGATCAACACGTCGAGACCGGATCCCTCCAGCCCACGCGCGACCGTCAACCCGGCGGGACCGGCGCCAATGATCAAAACGTCACAGGACAGGCGGTCGCGCGCCACCGTCTGCGATAGCTCCGAGATGTCGAGGTTCGGCGTCATCCCCTCGACGAGATCGCCAAAACCGCGCGGCGCAGGGCCTTTTGCCGCTGTCGCATGATCGCGATGGGAAATTGCGCGCCAAGGGCGATGCGGCAGGTCCGCGCGAGGATATCCAGCGTCGTTTCGTATTGCTCCGCGCTGTAATCAATCTCGCGCGCGGCCCAGTTGTGGGGGTTCATCTTGGGATGGAAAGCGCGTTTCGTCAGCACCGCCTCCCAGTTGGTAAAGACATGCCGGTCCGTGTCGATCAACCGCTCCACCCCGCGGGCTTCTGCAAAGGCCTTGGCCTGTTCCGCGGTATCGAAAATCACGCTGAGCGCGACGGCGTTGTCCGGATCGCTATGCGGCGAAATCCGGCAATACTCGACCCCTTCAAAGGCGCTGGCCATCAACGGATAGCGCGCGCGCATCCGCTCAAGAAGCGGGTCGAGCCGGGATAGCTGCGCATGCAGCACCGCGCCTGTCAGCTCCGACACCTTGAAGTTCATGGCCGAGAACAGCGGTTCGTTCGACCTCTCGTGGCCACGGATAAAGCTGCCGGGATCGTGATACATCCGCGCCCGAACGAACAGGCGCTCATCGTTGGTGAGCACCGCACCGCCTTCGCCCGAGGTGAGGTTCTTGAAATGGTTGAAACTGAACGCCGCCAAATCCCCGATGGAGCCGAGGCGGCGGCCCTTGTATTCGACCCCCACGCTTTGGCAGGCGTCCTCGACGACGACGAGGTTGTGGCGTCGCGCGATCTCCATGATCGCATCCATGTCACAGGGTCGGTTGAGCATGTGAACCGGGATGATCGCCTTGGTCTGGGGGGTGATGCGACGTTCGATCTCTGCAGGGTCGATGGTCAGGCTGTCGTTGATGTTTACCAGAACGGGGACCGCCCCGACGGCGAGTGGCGCCAGCGCAGAGGACACCCAAGTGTAGGCCGGAACGAGGACTTCGTCCCCCGGACCCACGCCCGCAGCCGCCAGCGACGTGATCAGGGCGTTCGTGCCGCTGTTGACGGTCAGAACGTGATCCACACCGATCTTGTCGGCCAGCTTGGCTTCGAATTTGGCGGTATAGCCTCGCTCTCCGCGTGAATAGCGCAACAACTGGCCATGCGCCAAAACGCGGCTCAACGAATAAAACTCACGGAAACCTACCCTGGGCACGGCACCCCCTCATCAAAGGCATTTTATAATGTCGCCGAAAAGACATTGATTTGATCTTTGAGTAAAGCTTTGTCCGGCGAAGCAGAGGGGCTGAAACAAACTTTTTCGACCGTGTTCCTAATCGGTATGTGTGCGACCGGTCCCCTAGTCCGTATCTGGATGAGCTGTTTAATGGGGGATCAGCTCGCGCCGGGGCCTTCACAGCGCAACATTATACAATAGGCTCACTGGTCGCGGTAAACGACGCCCGCGGGGCGGGGGATGGAAAAAAGGCCGCCTTGCAACAAGGCGGCCTTTCAATCCGGTTTAGCGGGTCATGATGCGCCGTTCCGAGGCCAGACCCCTGCCGATCGCGACGCACATCAGCAACAGGATCACCGTGAACGGCAGCCCGGTCGAGATGACCATGGATTGCAGCGCCTTGAGGCCCCCTGCGCTGAGCAGCAGGACGATGGCGACCGCGCCCTCAAAGATGCACCAGAAGGCGCGCTGCGGTACCGGCGCGTCGATCTTGCCACCCGCCGTGATCGTGTCGATCACCAGCGAACCGGAATCCGAGGAGGTCACGAAGAACACCACCACGAGGATGATCCCGACCAGCGAGGTGATGCTGGCGAGGGGCAGGGCGTCGAGCATCTTGAACAGCTTGAGTTCAAGAGAGGCGTCCTGTGCCAGCGTATACCCGTCGTTGATCACCTGGTAGAGCGCTGTACCGCCAAAGACCGACATCCAGAGCACGCAGACCAGCGAAGGGATCAGCAGCACGCAGATAACAAATTCCCGTACGGTGCGGCCACGGCTGACGCGGGCGATGAACATGCCGACAAAGGGTGACCAGCTGATCCACCACGCCCAGTAGAACGAGGTCCAGCCCTGGCTGAAGTTTACGTCCTCACGCCCGAAGGGGTTCGAAAGCGCCGGCAGGAACTCGAAATACGCGCCGAGCGAGCCGACGAAGAGTTTCAGCAGGTAGATGGTCGGTCCGACCAGCAATACGAAGGCCAGGAGCAGGAAGGCCAGCCCCATGTTGATTTCCGACAGGATCTTTACCCCGCCATCAAGGCCGCGCATCACCGAGATCAGCGCAATTGCGGTGATGCCCGAGATCAGGATGACCTCTGTGGTTGCGCCGATCGGCACGCCAAACAGCTCGTTCAGACCGGCGTTGGCCTGGGTTGCGCCAAAGCCGAGCGATGTGGCAAGGCCGAACAGCGTGGCAAAGACGGCGAGCGTGTCGATCACGTGACCGACCCAACCCCAGACCGCATCCCCGAAGATCGGGTGAAAGGCGGATCGGATCGTCAGGGGCAGACCCTTGTTGTAGGAGAACAACGCCAGCGCCAGCGCGACGACCGCGTAGATCGCCCAAGGGTGCAGGCCCCAGTGAAAAATCGTGGCCGCCATACCCAGCCTCGCGGCTGCCACCTCGTCGCCCGCGGCACCGCCGAGCGGGGCCCAGTCGGTGCGCGCACCGCCTTCGGCCACTGTGCCACCGAGTGAGGAGGAGAAGTGGCTCATCGGTTCGGAGACGCCGTAGAACATCAGACCGATGCCCATCCCCGCCGCGAAGAGCATCGCGAACCAGCCGATGTAGGAATAATCCGGCGTCGCGTCCGAGCCGCCCAGCCGCACGCTGCCCCAGGGGGTCACGATCAAAACGAGGCAGAAGAGCACGAAGATGTTCGCAGAGCCGATAAAGAACCAGTCGAACCCTTGGGTCACCGCGCCAAAGAGCCAGGCAAACACGCCCCCCGCCTGTTCGGGCAGCACCAGCGTGTAGAACACGAAGGCGATGATCGTGAGGCCGGAGATCATGAAAACCGGGTTATGAATGTCAAAGCCGAACGGCCCGACCGCACCCTCGACGTTGTTTTGCCCGATCTCGTAATCGGTTTGGATGATCTGGGCATCACCTTCCGGGCTGGGAATGCCCTCGGCGGTTCCCGAATTTTCCGTTCGGTCGTCCATCCGCTGTCCTTTCGTCTTGTTTTTTGCTTTCGTTGACCGGTGCGCGCCAACCGGTCAGCGACGTTACACCGCGAGGTGTTAACGAAGTCTGACCGCAAGGATCTGTGCGACACCTATTGGCGCAACAAGGGTGATTGGCAGCAGCGTAACCGCAATATGGGGCAAAAATCTAGGGGGTATCAATGAGTTGCCTGTAGGTCAGGTCGCGCGTCTCTGCACGGCGCTCGCCGGACCCGGCCACCGGGGCGGGTTTCGCTGTTCAGCATGTCAGGCAAACTACTCCTATTTATCGGTTTCCGGGGCAGATTGTGTGCCTCTTGCGAAAAGGCTAGAGTCGTATCAATACACCCCATTATGAATGCAGAACTTTGCGAATGCAGAAGGTCCGAAGATGATCGAGCGCAACAACGTTGTCGTTTCGGGTTCGCCCCAAGGGCGGACGGTTGTTTTTGTGCATGGGTTCGGCTGTGACCAATCCATGTGGCGCGATGTAACGCCCGCCTTCGAGGCGGATCACCGTGTCGTCCTGTATGATCTGACTGGGATGGGTCAATCTGATCTCTCGGCCTATGATGTCGCGCGTTACGACCGTTTAGACGCGCATGCCGAAGATCTGCTGGCCATCCTGACGGAAATTGACGCTCACAATGCGGTCGTGGTCGGCCATTCGGTCGGGGCGACCATCGCGGTGCTGGCGGCCAACGAGGTCATGACCGAGGGCACGGGACGCATTGGCGAATTGATCCTCGTGTCGCCCTCGCCCTGTTTTTACACGGATGAAGAGGCGGGCTATGCCGGGGGATTTGCACGGCGCGATCTGGAAGATCTGGTAAAGATGCTGGAGGACAATCACCTCGGCTGGTCGATGCAGTTGGCCCCCACCATCGCCGGTCAGAGCGCTGACGAGGTGCAGGCCGACCGCCTGACCCAGAGCTTTTGCCGGACCGATCCGGGGATCGCACAACACTTTGGCCGTGTGACGTTTCTGGGTGACCACCGCGCAGATTTCGAACACCTCGCCGCGCCGTCGCTGGTGCTGCATTGCGATGCAGATGCCTTGGTGCCGATGACCGTGGCAGAGTGGATGCGCGACCGGGTGCCCGGAACGCGGGTGCACGTTCTGAATGCGACTGGCCATTGCCCGCATATGACCGTTCCGGCAGATGTCGTTGCGGCCATGCGCGACCATCTCGGGGAAGTCTGATGCCTGATGCTGGCGGCGTGGATCGTCGCGAGGTCCTTGTGCAACTGATCGACGATGCGCCTTGCGGGATCGTTTCGACGGATCCGGACGGGCGGATCCAATATCTGAACAGCACCTTGCGCAAATGGCTTGGGGGATCGCCCGAGGTCGAGTTGAAGCGGTTCCCGGACTTCCTCACCGGGGCAGGGCAGTTGTTTTACGAGACCCACATGGCCCCGATGATGCGCCTGCAGGGCTTCATTCGCGAGATTTCCTGCGCGCTCGACCGGCGGGACGCAGAGCCGCTGCCTGTCTTGTTAAGCGGAGTCGTCCGTCGCAACGAGGCGGGGGAGCCGACCCGGTTCGATTACACGATCTTCGATGCCAGCGAGCGGCATGCCTATGAAGAAGAATTGCGCGTGGCCCGGCGCAACGCCGATGAACTCGCCGCGATCATCCGCAGTTCGCCCAACGCGATTGTGCGGGTCGATGCCGGCGGACGTATCGGCAGCTGGAATGCCGGGGCGGAGCGCCTGACCGGGCAGGGGCTGGCCAGCGTACTTAACAAACCGATACAGGATGTGATCCGCCTGGACGCGCGCTCTGCATGGTTCGACGAGGCGATCCGGGACTACGCGGGGAGTGGCGAAGTCGTCTTTGAAGCCCAGAGCGCGCTGGGGCTTGATTTTGAGGTCACGCTGACGCCGATCAATGAATACAACCCGACGCAGACATCGGTGAACTGGTCGGTCGTCCTGCGCGATATCACGCAGCGCAAGCGCGCGGAACGGCATCTCAACGTGATGGTTGGCGAGATGAAGCATCGGGTCAACAACACGCTCGCCGTGGTTTCGGGTATCGCGCGCCAAAGCCTGCCCAAAGAGCATACGCCGCGCTTCATCGCCCGCCTGCGTGCCTTGGCGCAGGCACATGAAGCGCTGGCGCAATCCGGCTCCTCGGGCGCGGAATTGCGCCAGGTGCTGGAATTCAGCGCACAAGAGGCCGGCGGCGCAGAGCGTTTTGCCGTACACGGTCCCGACATCTGGTTGAGCCCGCAGCAATCCGCGTCACTCTCGATGGCATTTCACGAGCTGGTCACCAACGGGCTGAAATACGGTGCCCTGTCCGTCCCCGAGGGGCGGGTAGACGTGACCTACGAGTGGGAAGACGCGATGACCTCGCAAGAGGCAGATACGGCGCGGCGCTTGGCGATCACATGGGTCGAGAGTGGCGGGCCTCCCGTCGCGCAACCCACGCGCCAGGGGTTCGGCACCAAGATGATTGGCACAGTGCTGGCCGCGGAACTCGATGCTGAGGTGACGTTCGATTATCGCTCCACCGGGTTTCGGTGTGAGATCGTGTTCGCGCCTCTCACCCCGGACTGAAACGCGCGGCGTGGAAGCGGCGAGGGCAGATGTAGTTGCGGCCCCGCCCTCTGCGCTGCCGGATTGGCGGAGCACAGGGAGCGGGGCCACGAAGTCAGCCTAACCTGAATGCCCGGCGGCTTCGGCTTTCCAGCCGAGGCCAACCCAGCAGATCAGATCCAATACATAGGCACGCCGTAATGCTCGTGGGTCCGACGTTCCCATTCCCGGTCATCGAACCAAGAGTCGTGGCGATCCGGGGCGCCCTTGACCTGTTCTTCGGTGATGTCGGTCACAAACCCAGACTTCTGGGTGTCATAGTTCAGCTTTTGCCACGGCACGGGATAGTGCTCTTCGCCCAGACCGAGGAAGCCTCCAAAGCCCATGACGGCGTAGGCAACCTTACCGGATTCCTTGTCGATCATCAGATGATCGATGGAGCCGATGTGCGTACCGGTGTTGCTGTAGACGTCCGTGCCATTCACGTTGCTGGAGGAAACCAGCGGGGATGCATGTGTAGTAGTCATTGCCCAATCCTCCTAATCAGGGATGTACAAGGGAAACCAATATCCGGTCGTCGCAGTTCCCCACCCAACCCAAGGTGCGCCAAGTCCCGCCACTCATCGCGCGATACCTCTTCCTCGTGCGGGGGCGGTGTCCTAGGCGACCGGGCCAATTATCCCCGACTTCAGGAGATTGGCGCGCGAGGAAATCGGCAACTTTCCGCCATTCGGAACTTTTGCGTGGTGTTCACGTTGAGGTGAGCGGCGTGACTGCGCCGGAAACCTCCAATCAAAGCAAATGGAACGGAGAATTTGGGATGCACGGAATAATCTATCTCGTCGGACTTGTAGTCGTCGTCTTGGCCGTCCTGTCGTTGCTCGGGCTCGGCTGACGCCGGAGGTCGAATTAAGGGAGAGGAACGATATTATGAGCGAACGCACGGAAACCATGACCCAGGCCTCGGCCCCGCGGTTTGCCCACGATGGCAGCTATGTGGATTGGGCTTCGATCCTGGCCGGGGCCGCCGTGGCCACGGGAATTGCCTTTGTCTTCACCACATTCGGGGCGGCGATCGGTCTGTCGCTGATTTCGCCCTATACCGGCGAAGGCTCCGCGATGGCGGCATTGATCGCGACGGCCTCCTGGCTGCTGTGGACCACGATCTCCAGCTTCATGGCGGGCGGGTATATCGCCGGTCGCATGCGACGCCGGATGGACAACGCCTCCGCGGATGAGGTCAGCGTGCGCGACGGTATTCATGGTCTGACGACCTGGGGTGTCGCGATCCTGCTGGGCGCGTTCCTCGTCAGCGCGACGGCAGATTCAGCGCTTCAGGCGACAGCCAAATCCGCAGATGCGGTGGCAACCGTCGCGCAGAATGTAGAGGTTCCGAGCGCCGATGCCGCTGCCGGTGACGGAAACGCCGCTGTTTCGCAGACCGCAACGGGGGCCGCAGCCCAGGTCGCTGAGGTCAGCGAAGCTGAGGCGGAAGCTGCCCGCAAATATTCCGTAATCTCCGCCTTTGTGGTGGCCGCATCGCTGATGATCGCTGCAGCCGGGGCATATTGGGCGGCCAATGTGGGTGGCCAACATCGCGACGAGGGGCGTGCCTTCGCCCGTTTCGGTCGCTGGACCTGAGGAGGATTAACCATGGGTGCGATACTTTTGTGGCTGATCGGTGTTCCTATCTGGATCATCCTGCTGATCGTCTTGCTGGCGTGAGACCAGCGACGACATGATGAGGTACAGAGACCGGGCCGCCCTGAACAGGCGGCCCTTTTTGCGGCCCGGTCCTCGCCGCTGCCACGCGTGATGCAATGCGCCATGGTCGGGGTTCTGAAATGCCCAAAAATGAGGCAGAAATCTGCTTTGCGACGTGCTAAACGGGCGGCATCGCTTTACATTCCTGCCGTGTGGCGACGTATCTCGGGATATGTCCGGCGTCCTGTCCATCATCGTTGTCGAAGCAGATCGCGATCGCGCATTGCAGATTGTGGACAGCCTGCGACTTGCCGGTGATTTCGATATCCAGGTGATCGCAGAGCCGACATCGCTGGCGCGTCAGATCCAGGCGCGACAACCGGATGTGGTCTTGATCGACATCGAAAACCCGTCTCGCGATATTCTCGAAGAGCTCGCCCTCGCCTCGGGTCCGATGGACCGCCCGGTGGCCATGTTCGTGGATCGCACAGAAGAGGGGTTGTCCACCGCCGCCATCGAAGCCGGGATCTCGGCCTATGTCGTGGATGGGATGAAGCCGGATCGGCTGAAACCCGTGCTGGACGCCGCCATCGCCCGGTTTCGCATGTTCCAGCGGATGCGCACCGAACTGGCCGAGACTAAGAAGGCCCTGGAAGAGCGCAAGGTAATCGACCGGGCCAAGGGGATGATCATGAAAGCGCGCGGCGTCGGTGAGGACGAGGCCTATGCCCTGCTGCGCCGCACCGCGATGGACCAGAACAAGCGTATGGCGGATGTGGCGCAGGCGCTGGTGACGGCGGCGGGGCTGTTGTCATGAGGGCGTTGCGTGATGGGTTTGTCCTGCGCGCGACGTCGGACCCTCTGGGACGCTGCCGGGCCGCGGCACCTACGCTCGAAACCGCCGCCGCGCGATGGAACGGTGGTTGCGCGCCATGAGAGGGGTGTCCATCCCTGTCGGTTTCATGCCGCTTGTGGACGCCGCGCCGCTGATCGTCGCCCAGGAGATGGGGTTCGCCGCAGAGGAAGGGTTGACGCTCGCGCTCCGCAAGGCCCCCTCGTGGTCGTCATTGCGTGACATGCTGAGTTTTGGACAGGTCGACGCGGCGCATATGTTGTCACCGGTTCCGGTGGCGACCGCGCTCGGGCTTGGCGGGGCGGGCATGCCACTGTCGGTGCTTTCGGTCTTGTCGGTGAATGGCAATGTGATCGGCGTCAGCGCGCCGCTGGCCGATGCGCTGCGCGCCATGGGACATGACTTTGCCTTTGGCGATGCAGAGGCCGCTGGTCAGGCCTTGATCGGCGCCGCTGCGTCACGCCTGCGGATCGGTGTGCCGTTCCCGTTCTCGATGCATGCCGAGTTGCTCTATTACTGGTTAACCGCCCTGGGACTTCCGGCGCCGCAGAACGTCGACATCCGAACGGTGCCCCCGCCCCTGATGGCCGATGCGATCCGCGCTGGCGAAATCGATGCCTTTTGTGTCGGAGAGCCTTGGGGTTCCATCGCGGTTGATCAGGGCCATGGCGCGCTGCTGCTGCCCGGCAAGGCAATCTGGAGCTTTGCCCCCGAAAAGGTCCTGGCCGTGCGTAGCGATTGGGCGGGCGCGGAGGCGGGATTATCCGGTCGGTTGATCCGCGCCGTGTGGCGCGCGTCCCGCTGGCTGGCCCGCCCGGAAAGCCGGGCGTTGACTGCGGAACTGCTGGCCCGCTCGGATTATCTGAACATTCCAGCCGAGGTTATCGACCGCGCCCTGACCGGCATGCTGACCATCTCGCCGGGTGGCGTGCTGCGGTCGGTGCCGGATTTCGTCGAATTTCACAAGGGCGCGGCAGGGTTCCCCTGGCGCAGTCAGGGCAGCTGGATCGCGATGCAACTCGCATCGCGCACCGGGCTGGACCGCAGCAGGGCCAAGGCCGCCGGAGCGGAAGTTTTCCGGAGCGATCTCTACCGCGCGGCGCTGAAAGAGACCGAAGCCGATCTGCCCGGCGCTTCGGCCAAGCTGGAGGGCGCGAACGCCCAAGCTCAGGAAGTGGCGAGCCAATCCGGCACACTGATTCTGCCGCGTGACCGGTTCTTTGATGGACGCTTTTTTGATCCCGCCGAGGATTTTTGATCAATGTTTGTGCATTTGATCCGCCACCATGCTGCCGCGCAGAAAAATTCACCACATTCTGGCCTTTGGCTCTTTATCCGCCACCGGTGATGCTGCAATCCTCATGTCAGGTCAGCAATGGCGCTGTCCGGTCGAATTCTCCCGTAGATTGGGTCTGAAGAGCAAAGCCGCTCAACCTCCGCTTGTTTCATGGCGGTGTGTTGTTGCGGCTTTTTGTATTTGTCCGGCGCCAAGGCCCCGGACGCATCTGACAAGGGATACGCCTGATGAAGAAACTACTGATTGCCCTCGCGGCCTCGACCACCCTCGCTGGTCCTGTCGTCGCGGAAATGCTGGAACTGGAAAAGGAACAGCTGACCTTTGGATTTATCAAACTGACGGACATGGCCCCTTTGGCCGTCGCCTATGAGCAGGGGTTCTTTGATGACGAAGGACTATTTGTTACCCTCGAGGCGCAAGCGAACTGGAAGGTCCTGCTGGACGGCGTGATCGACGGCACATTGGACGGCGCGCATATGCTGGCGGGCCAGCCCCTCGCGGCGACCATCGGCTTTGGCACCGAGGCGCATATCGTCACACCGTTCTCCATGGACCTGAACGGCAATGGCATCACGGTTTCCAACGAGGTTTGGGCGCAGATGAAGCCGAATATCCCACTGGATGCGGAGGGCAGGCCACAACATCCGATTTCTGCCTCTGCTCTCGCCCCGGTTGTGGAAAAATACAAAGCCGAGGGCAAGCCGTTCAACATGGGCATGGTGTTTCCGGTTTCGACACATAATTACGAGCTGCGCTACTGGCTGGCCGCTGGCGGATTGAACCCCGGTTATTACTCCAGCGATAATATCACCGGGCAGATCGACGCGGACGTGATGCTTTCGGTGACACCGCCGCCGCAGATGCCTGCGACGCTGGAGGCCGGGACGATCTATGGCTATTCGGTGGGCGAGCCGTGGAACCAGCAGGCCGTATTCAAGGGCATCGGCGTTCCGGTGATCACTGATTACGAGCTGTGGAAGAACAACCCCGAAAAGGTGTTCGGCATCACCGCCGAATTCGCCGAAGAGTTTCCCAATACCACCCAGGCTGTCGTGAAGGCGCTGATCCGCGCGGCGATCTGGCTGGACGAGGATGACAACGCCAACCGTGAAGCCGCCGTCGAAATCCTGTCACGACCGGATTATGTCGGTGCGGATGCCGAAGTGATCGCCAATTCGATGACCGGCACTTTTGAGTACGAAAAGGGGGACAAGCGCGACGTTCCCGATTTCAACGTGTTTTTCCGCTATAACGCGACCTATCCGTTCTATTCCGACGCGGTCTGGTACCTCACCCAGATGCGCCGCTGGGGTCAGATCGGCGAGGCCAAGCCGGACAGCTGGTACGATGAAGTCGCGAAATCCGTCTACAAGCCCGATATCTACCTTCAGGCCGCGCGTCTGTTGGTCGATGAAGGCTTGGCGGATGAGGCCGATTTTCCTTGGGACAGTGATGGATACAAGGCTCCGACGCCGGCAAGCGATATCATCGACGCCATTCCCTACGACGGTAAAACTCCGAACGCCTACCTCGACAGCCTGCCAATCGGGCTGAAGGGCGAACAGAAAATCATCGGCACCGATGTGAAAGGCTGAGGACCGGGGCGGGCGGCACGTGTTCTGCCGTGCCGCCTCCGCCCCACGGGCGGCCCCCTTCCGCCCGCCCTTTCGATCCCCGCCGCGACCTGGATAACCCGCAAGGACCTGACCCACATGACGACGATCGACCCCCAATTTGCCGCTGCTGATGCGCGAGAGGCCCGACGGGCCCGGCGGTTCACCCGGATCAACAAGGCCGATGCCTGGTTTCAGGTCCTCGGGCTGGCATGGATCACGCCAATTCTGCGTGCCGCCGCCGGTGATAATCCGCGCGCTCAGATTGGCGAGATCTGGCGTCTGCTGGCGGTGCCGCTGATCGCCATAGGTGTCTTCCTGCTGCTGTGGGGGACGCTGGCACCGAAAGTGCAGACCTCGCTCGGCGCGATCCCCGGACCGGCTGCCGTCTGGACCGAAGCCGTCAATCTGCACGAGGATGCACTGGCCAAGGCGGTGAAGGAAGACGCGCATGACGAGCGGGTCGCAAAGCGCAACGACCGGATGATCGCCCAGGGCAAGGCGGATCAGGTCAAGGACATCCCCTATACCGGCTCGCCCAGCTATTACACGCAGATCTGGACGTCGATCAAAACGGTGTTCTTCGGGTTCCTGCTGGCCTCTGTCGTGGCTATCCCCCTCGGGATCGCGGCGGGGCTGTCGGCGACGGCCAATGCCGCGATCAACCCGCTGGTGCAGATCTTCAAACCTGTCTCGCCGCTCGCCTGGCTGCCGATTGTCACTATGGTCGTCTCGGCCGTCTACGCCACCAACGATGGCATGTTCGCGAAATCGTTCCTGGTCTCGGCGATCACGGTGACGCTGTGTTCCCTGTGGCCGACACTGATCAACACCGCCCTCGGCGTGTCGTCAATCGACAAGGACCTCGTGTCGGTCAGCAAGGTTCTCAAGATGAATACCTGGACCAAGATCACCAAGCTGGTTCTGCCTTCGGCCTTACCTTTGATCTTTACCGGTCTGCGCCTCTCCCTCGGGGTCGGCTGGATGGTGTTGATTGCCGCTGAGATGCTGGCGCAGAACCCTGGTCTGGGCAAATTCGTCTGGGACGAATTCCAGAACGGGTCGTCGCAATCGCTGGCCAAGATCATCGTCGCGGTGCTGACCATCGGCATCATCGGCTTTCTGCTGGATCGTGTGATGTTCGCGCTGCAGTCCCTCTTCACCTTCTCCAACAATCGGTGATCCCAATGGCTGTGATTGAACTCAAGAACGTGTGCAAAATCTACGGTGACGGCCTGTCGCGCAGGGACGTGCTGAACGGCATCGACTTGAAGGTCAAAGAGGGCGAATTCCTTGTCCTGCTCGGCTTTTCGGGCACCGGCAAGACGACGCTGATCAATCTGATGGCGGGGCTGGAGAGGCCGAGCAGCGGCGAGGTCCTGTTCAAGGGCAAGCCTGTTACCGGGCCGGGACCCGAACGCGGGGTAATCTTTCAGACCTATTCGCTGATGCCCTGGCTGACGGTGAACGGCAACGTGCGTCTGGCCGTGGATACGATGTTCCCAAGGATGAGCAGGGCAGACAAGGCGGCCAAGGTCGATCGCTATGTCGAGATGGTCGGGCTGGGTCATGCCAGCGCGCGGCGGCCCGCAGAGCTTTCTGGTGGGATGCGTCAGCGGGTCAACGTGGCGCGGGCATTGGCGATGGATCCCGAGGTGCTCTTGCTGGACGAACCCCTGTCGGCGCTGGACGCTCTGACCCGTGCCAACCTGGCCGATGAAATCGAACAGATCTGGCGTCGCGACCAGAAAACCTGCGTGCTGATCACAAACGATGTGGACGAGGCGATCATGCTGGGCGACCGCATCATCGCGTTGAACCCGGACGGCACGCTGGCGGAACATTTCCCGGTCAATCTGGAGCGACCGCGCGACCGTTCCGCGATGAATACCGATGAGGGGTTCAGATCGCTGCGGGCCAGGATCACAAATCACCTGATGGACGTCGGGGTCAAGGCCCGCACCGAAGGCAGCCGTGTCTTGCCGAACGTCTCGCCGATCCACGGTGTTCCGGCTGCGGTGACGGATGCGCAGAAAGGGCTGATCGACGACCGGTTCCTGACGTTCGACAATCTGCACAAGGTCTATCCGACACCGAAGGGGCCGCTGACGGTGGTCGAAGATTTCAACCTCAAGTTGAACAGGGGGGAGTTTATCTCTTTGATCGGGCATTCGGGCTGCGGCAAATCAACTGTGCTGACGATGACCGCAGGCCTGAACGCGATCTCCAAAGGGGTGATCAAGCTCGACGGCTATCAGGTGCGCGGCGCGGACCCCGAGCGTGCCGTCGTCTTTCAGTCGCCCAACCTCTTTCCCTGGCTCACCGCCAAGGAGAACGTCGCCATCGGGGTCGACAAGGTCTACCCAAAAGCTTCGATGGCGGAGCGCCGCGATGTGGTGGAATATTACCTTGAACGCGTCGGCCTGGGCGATGCAATGGACCAGCCCGCCACCTCGATGTCCAACGGCATGAAACAGCGGGTCGGGATCGCGCGCGCCTTTGCCCTCTCCCCCAAGCTGCTGCTGCTGGATGAACCTTTCGGCATGCTCGACAGTCTGACCCGTTGGGAGCTGCAAGAGGTACTGATGGAGGTCTGGTCGCGCACCAAGGTGACGGCGATCTGTGTCACTCATGACGTGGACGAGGCGATCCTGCTGGCCGATCGAGTGGTGATGATGACCAACGGACCGCAAGCCACCATCGGCAAGATTGTCGACGTCGACTTGCCACGTCCGCGAACCCGCAAGGCACTGTTGGAGCACCCGGATTACTATCGCTACCGCGAGCAGGTCCTGTCGTTCCTCAAAGAATACGAGCATGGCGCGACGCCAAAGTCCGCTCCGTCCGACGAACCTGCTCAAAAACCCGCGACCGGCAAGAAGCAGGAGGCCGCATGATGACCCCACTGTCGCACCGAACACGCCAGAAGCTGCGTCATCACGCATGTCGCAGTCCAAGACACTATCGCCCGGAATGTCTGAGGAGATTGAGATGAAAAAGCTTGTCGTCATCGGTGCTGGCATGGCCTCGGGCCGTGCGTTGGAGCACCTGTTCGAAACCGACCCCGAGGCCTATGAGGTCACACTTTTCAATGCCGAAGCTCGGGGGAATTACAATCGGATCATGTTGTCGCCGGTCCTCTCCGGCGAAAAGAGCTACGCTGAAATCGTCACCCACGACGAGGCCTGGTATCGCGCCAACAAGGTGACGTGCCGGTTCGGCGAACACGTCGTCAAGATCGACCGTGACCGCAAGGTTGTCGTCGGCGAGGCGGGGGAAGTGCTTTATGACAAGCTGATCATCGCAACCGGTTCCGCCCCCTTCATTATCCCGGTTGAGGGGCGTGAATTGCCGGGCGTCATCACTTACCGCGACCTCGATGACACCGAAGCGATGATCGCGGCGGCGGGTCAGCCGGGCGCCAATGCGGTGGTGATTGGTGGAGGCCTGCTGGGATTGGAGGCAGCGGCGGGCCTCAGATTGCGCGGCATGAACGTCACGGTCCTGCACCTGATGGGCCACCTGATGGAACGCCAGTTGGACGAAAGTGCAGGCTACCTGCTGCTGAAGGACCTGGAGAGGCGCGGCATCAAGGTGATGACGGGGGCCTCGACAAAGGCGATCCTCGGCAAGGACAAGGTCGACGCCGTGGTCCTGGAGGACGGCACCGTTCTCGACGCCGATCTGGTGGTGATGGCCGTCGGGATCCGGCCCGAAACGCGACTGGCCACCGATGCCCATCTGGAAGTCGGACGCGGCGTGGTGGTCGATGCGCAGATGCAGACTTCGGACCCGGATATCCATGCGGTCGGTGAATGCGTCGAATTCGATGGCGCGCTCTTTGGGCTGGTCGCGCCCTTGTACGATCAGGCCAAGGTGCTGGCGAAATCGCTGCTGGGCGAAGTCGATGCCTATGCGCCGAAAGAGCTGTCGACCAAGTTGAAGGTCACGGGCTGTGATTTGTTCTCTGCCGGGGATTTCGCCGAAGGGCCGGAGCGCGAAGACATCGTTCTGCGCGACCCTTCGCGCGGCATCTACAAGCGCCTGGTGATCGAAGGCGATAGATTGGTCGGCGCGGTCCTTTATGGCGATACCGCCGATGGCAGCTGGTATTTCGGACTGATCCGCGACGGCACCGATATCGATGACATGCGCGAGACCTTGATATTCGGACCGGGCTTTCAGGGGGGCGCCTCTGCGGACCCTTTGTCAGCCGTTGCAGCATTGCCGCCTGAGGCGGAGATTTGCGGCTGCAACGGCGTTTGCAAGGGCAAGATCACCGAGGCCATCACGGGCGGGGCCAAGGATCTGACCGCCGTGCGCGCGACGACCAAGGCCAGCGCGTCCTGTGGCACCTGCACCGGCCTCGTCGAACAAGTCCTGCAGGTCACACTCGGCGGCGATTTCCAGATGCCGGGGGCGCAGCCGATCTGCGCCTGCTGTGATTTGACCCACGAGGACCTGCGCCGTCTGATCAAACTCAAGGCGCTGAAATCCCAGCCGGCGGTCTGGCAGGAGCTGGGATGGAAAACGCCGAACGGGTGTCATGTCTGTCGGCCGGCCCTGAATTTCTATCTCTTGGCGGATTGGCCGCTAGAATATCAGGACGATCCGATGTCGCGGTTTGTCAATGAACGCAACCACGCCAACATCCAGAAAGATGGCACATTTTCAGTCGTGCCGCGCATGTGGGGCGGGCTGACCAATCCAAACGAGCTGCGCGCCATTGCCGATGCTGCCGAAAAGTACAAGGTGCCGACCGTCAAGGTCACGGGCGGTCAGCGTATCGACCTGCTGGGTGTGCGCAAAGAGGATCTGCCCGCGATCTGGACCGATCTGAACTCGGCCGGGCTGGTGTCGGGACATGCATACTCCAAGGGGCTGCGGACCGTAAAAACCTGTGTGGGCACCGACCATTGCCGGTTCGGAACCCAGGATTCCACCGGGCTGGGGGTCAAGCTGGAGCAGATCCTCTGGGGGTCGTGGACTCCGCACAAGGTCAAGCTCGGCGTGTCCGGGTGCCCGCGCAACTGCGCGGAATCCACCTGCAAGGATGTCGGCATCATCTGCGTGGACTCCGGCTATCAGGTCTCGGTCGCGGGTGCTGCGGGGATGGAGTTGAAAGAGACCGAGCGTCTCGCCGATGTGGCGAGCGAGGCTGAGGCCATCGATCTGACCGTCGCCTTCGTCCAGCTATATCGCGAGAACGCAAAGTATCTCGACCGGCCCTACAAATGGGTCGCCAAGGTCGGGCTGGACTGGGTCAAGGCGCGCGTGGTCGACGACCTGGACGAACGTGCCGCGCTGATCGAGCGATTTGAAGTGTCGCAGTCGATCTACCGCAAGGACCCATGGGCCGTACCGGCACGCGAAGCCGGGGAACGCAGCCGTTACGCCCCTCTCGCTGATCTCACACTGGAGGCCGCAGAATGAGCTGGATCGACATTGCCGCCGTCGCGGACATCCCCCTCAGGGGCGCCCGCGTGGTCAAGACCAAACTCGGCTGCGTCGCCGTCTTTCGAACCGACGAGGCAGAGGTCTACGCCGTCTCGGATACCTGCCCGCACAAAGGCGGCCCGCTATCCGACGGGTTGGTGCATGACCGCAAGGTAACATGCCCGCTGCACAACTGGGTCTTCTCGCTGGAGACCGGCGAGGCCCAGGGCGCGGATGAGGGCCGGATCGAGACGTTTGCCGCAAGGGTCGAGAACGGGCGGGTCCTGCTGGATGGCACCGCCCTCGGGCGGCGGACCGCAGCGTGACCTTTCCCGGCCCCGTATCCGGAACCTGCACGACCTGTCCCTATTGCGGAACCGGTTGTGGGGTCGTGCTGACGCAGACCGGCTCTGGTGGGATGGCGGTGACGGGCGATCCCGATCATCCTGCGAATTTCGGCCGCTTGTGTTCCAAAGGGTCGGCTTTAGGTGAAACCCTGGGCCACGAGGAACGCCTGATGACACCCCGCGTAAACGGGGCGGACAGCGATTGGGACAGTGCCTTGAATCTGGTGGCGGACCGCTTTCGTCGGGCGATTGCGGATCACGGGTCCGACAGTGTGGCCTTCTATGTCTCGGGCCAATTGCTGACCGAGGATTACTATGTGGCCAACAAGCTGATGAAAGGCTTCATGGGCTCGGCGAATATCGACACCAACTCCCGGCTCTGCATGGCCTCGACCGTGGCAGGCCAGCGCCGTGCCTTCGGGACCGACACCGTACCGGGGACCTACGAGGATTTGGACGAAGCCGACTTGATCGTCTTGGTCGGATCGAACCTGGCCTGGTGCCACCCGGTGCTGCATCAGCGTGTGTTGGCGGCGCAGGCGGCGCGCGGCACCAGACTGGTGGTCGTCGATCCGCGTCGTACAGCCAGCTGTGACGCGGCTGATCTGCACCTGCCGATTGCACCGGGGGGGGATGTGGCGCTGTTTAACCACCTGCTGGCGCATCTGGCCAAGGTGGACGCGCTGGATCAGGATTTCCTGGCGCGTGTCAATGGGTTCCAAGAGACGATGGCCCGCGCCCAGGCTGACGACCCCGCCGCCACAGGGCTGAGCGATGATGCACTACAGGCGTTCTGCGCGCTATGGACCGGGCACGAAAAGGTGGTGACGATCTTTAGCCAGGGGGTGAACCAAAGCTCCGCCGGGGCGGACAAGGTCAACGCCATCCTGAATTGCCACCTCGCAACAGGCCGGATTGGCAAACCGGGCTGCGGCCCGTTCAGCGTGACCGGCCAGCCCAATGCGATGGGTGGGCGCGAGGTTGGCGGGCTCGCCAATATGCTGGCCTGTCATCTGGAGCTGGAAAATCCAGACCACAGGTCGGCGGTCCGTGATTTCTGGCAAGCGCCCAGCATGCCCGAAAAGCCCGGACTGAAGGCCGTAGATATGTTCCGCGCCGTCGGGGAGGGGCAGATCAAAGCGTTGTGGATCATTCATACCAACCCCGCCGTGACCCTTCCCGATGCGGATCGGGTACGCGATGCCATTGCAGGATGCGATTTCGTGGTGGTATCTGATATCACCGACCGGACGGACACCTGTCGTCTGGCCGATGTCGTGCTGCCAGCCACTGCCTGGGGGGAAAAAGACGGAACCGTGACCAATTCGGACCGCATCATCAGCCGCCAGCGCGCGGTTCTGCCTGCGCCGGGAGAGTCGCGGCCCGACTGGGCAATTCTGGCCGAGGTCGGTCGCCGCATGGGCTGGGTCGCGCAGTTTGATTACGAAAGCCCGGCAGAGATATTTCGCGAATATGCAGCCCTCTCGGGTGTGGCGGGCGGTTTCGGACGGGACTTTGACATCTCTGGCTGGTCGGATCTGGACGATCAGGGATATGCCGGGTTGAAACCCACACGCTGGCCGGTCACGGGCGCGCGTTCGGGGGGGCGGTTTTTCGCAGATGGCCAGTTTTATCACGCCGATGGCAAGGCGCGGATGGTGCCTGTGACCTGGCGCGCCCCCGTGGCCCGGACCGGTCGGCGCTATCCATTCCGCCTCAACACCGGACGTATCCGCGATCAATGGCACACGATGACCCGCACCGGGCTGTCTGCGCGTCTGTCGGCGCATCTGGCCGAACCCTTTGTCGAGATTCATCCCGAGGACGCCGCGCATTTGTCGATTGGCCCGGCGGACCTCGTTTGGCTGCGCAGCCCCGAGGGGCAGGGTATCCTTCGGGCCCGGATCACCGATTCCGTCCGGCGGGGCGATGTGTTTGCCCCGATGCACTGGACTGGCGAAACTGCACCCTCGGCGCGGATCGACGCGCTGGTCGCGGCTGTGACGGACCCGGTCTCGGGCCAACCCGAAAGCAAGGCGTCGGTCGTTTCGCTCGCCCGGTTAAACGCTGCTTGGTACGGTTTCGCGATCTCTGCCGCCGGAATAAGGCCGGACTGCGATTATTGGGCCCTGGCGCGGACCGAGGCGGGGTATCGCGCGGAACTGGCCGGGCTTGATACCGTCGAGGACTGGGAGAGCTACGCACGCCGCTTGTTCAACCTGCCGGACGCCGAGATCCAGATTATCGAGGACCCGTCCCGTGGAATGGCGCGCGTGGCGCTGCGTGCGGGCGAGCGGCTGCTGGCTGCGCTGTTCATTGCATCTGAACCCGTGGCGGTGATGCGCGATTACGTGGCGACCCTGCCGGGCACGACCGCGCCCGAGGCCCTGTCCGGGATGACCCCCGCGGATCGCCCCGATCCCGGCCCCATGGTCTGCTCGTGCTTTGGCGTTGGGGTGAACACGATCCTCGCGGCCATCGAGGACGGCGGGCTGGTCAGTGTCGATGAGGTTGGCGCCGCTTTGCAAGCGGGCACGAATTGCGGTTCCTGCCGGCCCGAGATCACCGGTCTTCTCTCACGCGTCACCCTCCACGAGGCCGCGGAGTGAGCTTGGCGGAACACGTTCGCACACTTGGCCGCGGGCCGGGACGGGCGCGCAGCCTGACCCGGGACGAAGCGCGGCACGCCATGGATTTGATGCTGCGAGAGACCGCTGCCCCCGAAGCCGTCGGCGCCATCCTGATGCTGTTGCGTATGAAAGGCGAGACGGCAGACGAAATCGCAGGCTTCGCGCAGGCGGCGCAACAGGGGTTGCCGGAGCTGGGTCAGCCCGATCTCGACTGGCCATGCTACGCGGCGGGACGGACCCGAGGTTTGCCGTGGTTCCTGCTATCGGCGAAACTGATCGCCGCGCAAGGCCATGGCGTGTTGCTGCATGGCTGGAACGGGTCGGATCGCGCGGTCCGGGACGGGCTGTCGCGCTGCGCCATTCCGGTAACGGACGTCGCCTGCGCGTCCGGGGTGCTGGCCGAGGCGGGCATTGCCTACCTGCCGTTGGAAACCTTGTCGCCCCGGCTGTTTCACCTGCTGACGCGCCGCGATGTGCTGGGCCTGCGGTCTTGCGTAAATACCGTTTGCCGGATGCTCAATCCCGGTCAGGCAAAGGCCAGCGTGCAGGGTGTGTTTCATCCCTCCTACCGGCTGTTGCAGACAGATGCGGCTGCCCTGTTGGGCCTGGACGAGATGACCGTGATCAAGGGTGGGGGCGGTGAGTTTGAGCGTCACCCCTCCAAGGCCATCGCCGGTTTCGGCCGTCGAGCCGGCGCGTTCTGGGAGGACGAGTTCCCGGCACTACATGCCGACACGCGACGTTTGGCGCAGGATGACCACCCCGCCGAAGCCTTGGCCGCGCTTTGGTCCGGCGACCTGCGTGACGCCTTTGCCGAGGCGGTCGTGATCGGCACGGCAGAGCTGGCGCTCGCGACGCTGGGTCATAAGGACGCCGACACGCGAGCTCGCGCACTTTGGGACGCACGCGTGATCCAGTGATGTGATGGGTTGAGCCAAGTTCGAGCCAAGTTCGAACCACGTGGCGTTGGGCGTCGACCCCGACGAATCTTTCTTTGAAAATCGGAACCACATATTCGCGGCGGTCATCGAGTTATCCAGCTTTGCATCGCCCTAGGCGCGCTGAATATCCGCTAGCCGGTCGTATCCGAGGCCTGGGGTCAGCTCGGCAGGACCTTGCCCCAAAATTTTCAACAGGCCGCCATCACACAGGGTGACGGCGGCCGAGACAAAAACAAACGTTAGATCGCCCTTACTTCGGCGCCATCCGAATACCACCGTCCAGACGGATGACCTCGGCGTTGAGGTATTGTGTCTCGATGCAGAACTTCACCGCATTGGCAAATTCGCCCGGATCGCCCAGACGCGAAGGGTAGGGGACCTGATGGCCCAGGCTTTGCTGCGCCTCCTCCGGCAGGCTGGCCAGCAGCGGCGTCTTGAAGATACCCGGCGCGATGGTGTTGATGCGGATGCCCGAGCGCGCCAGCTCGCGCGCGATCGGGAGGGTCATTCCGACGATCCCGCCCTTGGATGCGGAATAGGCGCCCTGACCGATCTGTCCGTCAAACGCGGCCACGGAGGCCGTGTTGACGATGGCCCCCCTTGCATTGTCGTCCAGCGGTTCCATGGCGGTCATCTCGGCAGCGGCCAAGCGCATGACGTTGAAAGTTCCGATCAGATTGACGCGGATGACAGTTTCGAAATCGGCCAGCGGCATGGGGCCGTCGCGTCCGACCATCTTTTGCGGCGGTCCGATCCCGGCGCAATTGACGACGATGCGCAGCGGCGCGGCATTGGTGGCGGTCTTGATGGCGGCCATCACGTCGGCCTCGCTGGTCACATCGCCGACGGCGGCCTTGCCCGACAGCTCTTTGGCCATGGCTTCTGCCGCGTCACCGTTGCGGTCCAGCACTGTGACAACGCCGCCTTCGGCTGCCAACATCCGTGCGACAGCCTGCCCAAGGCCAGAGCCGCCGCCGGTCACAAGTGCGCCCAGTCCATTGATTTTCATTTCTTTTCCTCCAATTCAGATCCCGCGACCTTTACATCAATCGTCTCACAGGTTCGGTCCACCAGCCTGACGCGATACCGCAGCACCGCCCGCTGATTGACCGAACCCTTACCAGTCACCCCGCCGTTGTCGAGACCCTATGGATCAATCGGCAGCCCAGCGGCGATGATCCGGCCTGCCTGATCGCTGGCACCTGCAAGCGGCTATAGGGAAACGCCATATGATGCGGAGGAGCGGGGATCGGTTCAGGTGGGAGTTATGCTGAGGACCAGGGTCCATGCCCCCGCGGGTGAGGTTGGCTGAAGGACGGACAGGCCGGCGTCTGTCGACGATCGCGCGGCGATACCTGTCCTGAGTTGGGTCAGAGGCTGTAATTGAGCCGCCGCCGCGCCGCCCGCCCTGCCTGCCTGAAATTTGGGCAGACACCGAGAATTCGGGCCGCTCTCTAGCGTTTTCCCGGCGATAACGCGACTGGCCGCTTGAACCGGGTCTGGCCCGCGGTATCAAGAATATAGGCGGCAACGGCGCTGTCTTTTCCAAAACTTGGACCCTGTGAGCAAGGCTGCTCGACCAGATGCACGACAGTGCGTTCACGTCGGCGGCCCATTTGCGTTTCAACCTGTCAATGCGAGGTCGTTTCATGAAAACCTTCCCGATGTTCTTGCGTATGAACGGGCGCCGTGTCGTGATTTGCGGCGGGGGCGAAGATGCCGCGCGCAAGGCGCGCCTCATGTTGAAAACCGAGGCTGAGATCGTGGTTCTGGCGCAAGACCTGGACCCCGAACTTTCCGCGCTGGTCGCTGTGGGGCGGGCGGTCCACCATGCTGCCTTGCAATCGGACACATTCGACAGGGCTGTGTTGGTCTTTATCGCATCGGGCGATGAGGAAAGGGATCGCGAATTGGCCGCTGTGGCCCGCGCGGCAGGCGCTGTGGTGAACGTAATCGACCGGCCGGAGATGTGCGACGCCTATACGCCGTCAATCGTGGATCGGGACCCAGTGGTTGTCGCGATCGGGACCGAAGGAACGGCACCGGTTCTGGGACGGGCAATCAAGACCGAGATTGAGACAATGCTTGCGCCGCGCCTCGGCGCATTTGCTGCCTTGGCGGGCCGGTTGCGGCAGTCGGTCGCTGACAATTTTGCCCCCCGCGACCGACGGGGATTTTGGGAATGGGCTTTCACCGCGGAGCCGTTCCGCGCCCATCTGGCAGGCCGCGAACGCGCGGCGGCCCAGTTGCTCAAATCCGCGATAAAGGAGGGCGGGGCGGGGGAAGCTCTGGGGCATATCGCCTTGGTCGGCGCGGGACCGGGGGCGCGTGACCTTCTGACGATGCGGGCGGTACGTCGGCTGCAAGAGGCGGATACGATCTTTTACGACCGTACCATTGACCCCGAGGTCCTCGAACTGGCCAGAAGGGACGCGGAGCGTCGTTTCATAGGGCTGGAACAGGGTAAGATCGCCGGGTCGCAGGATCGCATTGACCGTCTGATCCTCGCCGAAGCGAAGCGGGGCCGGCGGGTAGTGCGCCTGTTATCGGGGGACCCCGCGGGTGCAGGCAGCGTCCCGCAGGGGCGCCCCACTGGATCAACTGACGGGATCGAGGTCGAGGTTGTTCCGGGCATCAGCGCCGCACCGGCGACAGCCATTGCGGAGCCCTGCCTCACAGAGGCCAGGCGCGCAGGGCAGGGCCGCGACGGCACCCAATATACGGACACCGTTCCCACGGCCCAGATCGCGAAAACCCGCTGAGGCCGCAGGGGACGCGCGCCGCATCAGCAGGCAGCGAGGCGGTTAGTCGACGGTAAAGACCAGCCGCCCACGGATCTGACCGGCGATCAATTTGGGGGCGATCTCCGCGACGTCCTTGATGTCGGCCTCTTGGGTGATCTCCGCCAGTGCTGCGCGATCCATATGCTCCTCCAGCAAGGACCAGGCGGCCTCGCGCCGGGCTTTTGGGGCCATGACGGAATCGACACCCGCCAGCGTCACGCCGCGCAGAATGAACGGCATCACGGTTGTCGGCAGGTCGAACCCCTGAGCCAGACCGCAGGCCGCGATTACCCCGTCGTATTTCATCCTTGCGATCACATTTGCCAGGGTGGTGCTGCCAACGGAGTCGACGGCCCCCGCATAGAGCTCGTTGTCCAGCGGGCGCCCCTTTTCGGACAGGGTTTTGCGATCGACGATTTCGGTCGCACCGAGGGATTTGAGGTAGGGTTCTTCCTCCACTCGGCCGGTCGAGGCGGCCACGGTGTAGCCGAGCGAGGACAGCAGGGAGATCGCGAACGACCCGACGCCGCCTGACGCACCTGTCACAAGGATCGTTCCATCGCCGGGTTCGACCCCGGCCTGTTGCAGCCGCAGGACGCAGAGCGCAGCGGTGTAGCCGGCGGTCCCAATGGCCATGCAGTCCGCGCCGCTCAGCCCGGCAGGCTTCTTCAGCAGCCAGTCGGCCTTCATCCGGGCGTATTGCGCGTAGCCCCCCCAATGCACCTCGCCGACGCCCCAGCCGTTCATGATGACCTCATCACCGACCGCATAGTCGGGGCTGTCCGATGCGACAACTTCGCCCGCGATGTCGATGCCCGGAACCATGGGAAAGCGACGCACAACAGGGCTCTTGTTGGTGATCGCCAGCGCATCCTTGTAGTTCATCGTGGTGTGGCGAACCCGGATGGTGACGTCCCCCTCGGGCAGATCGTCGGTGGATACTGACTTCCAGCTCGCGCTCTGCTCTTTCGTGGTTTCGTCGCGCTCGATCACGTAGGCGGTAAAGTCTTCGGACATCGGAGTTCCTCCTTCTGGTCAGACTTGCGTAGCGGGTTCGGCAGGCCGGGTCGAGGCCCCCTCCTTGGCTCAGACGTCGATCGAGGTTCCGATGCTGGCCCAGACCAGACCGCCATCCACCGCGATCGTTTGACCGGCCACATAGTTGCCCGAGCGCGCCGCGAGATAGAGCGCCGCCGCCGCGATATCTTCGGGATTGCCGATCCGCCCGGCTGGAATACGTTTGCCGACGTCGTCGCCATGATCGCGTGCAGCGCGGTTCATGTCCGAGGCAAAGGCGCCCGGCGCGATGCAATTGACCACGATATTGTCCTTCAACAGCCGCCCCGCGACCCGCCG
>PAPR01000036.1 GCA_002709085.1 Pseudooceanicola sp.
GAAAATCACGGCGTCCATCGGTATCGCGGTCATCCCTGCGCCAAGCGTCGCGCGATCAGCGACGATAGACGAGGAAACCGCGCGCCACCTGGCCCGTGCCGATCGCGCGCTTTATCGCGCGAAACGGGCGGGGCGGAACCGGGTGGTCTGTGATCTGGACGTGGTAGAGACGGAGCCTGAACTGAGCGAACGGCAGGTGCAGGGCGGTTAGGCGGTGTACGGGCTCTCGGGCGGTTCGGTCTGGTTTATACGCTCGTCGCAGGCTGGCTGGTTAGTTGTCCTCGAACCGATTTAGTCATCCAGAGGTACCCGGGTCGTTTCGAGTGGGATAGTGCGGCCAGCGCGCTTCGGTCTTGCTAATGTTCCCAGCTCGGTTCGCTTTGACCCAAGCGCCCATCTCAGCCAGGTCATTGCGATGTTCCCAGCTCGGTGAGGCATTCACGGACATCCCAGCGGTTAGGTCGATCTGGCCGCGCCAGCCGCGTCCTTCGACTTCAGCTCATGCGGCGCGAATAATCCAACGGGTTCGCCTACCTCAGCCACCCATCCGGAGCGTTCAACGCATTCCCTCCGGCTCGGGCATCCCGCGATCACCCTTGCGGTGATCATCCTTTTGACGTTCACCCTTTTGGCGGTGCGCTAGCCCTTCCTCCAAACGATCGGCGAACCTGTGACGGTCCTCGGGCGACATGGCCGTGAGGCGGTCCATCAAGATCCGCTGCCCGATCGCGATCCGCTCCGTTGAGGTCTCAAGTTGGCTGTCGAAAGAGGCCTGCACCGTGGCCGGGTCAAAGGGATCGGCGCGAAGGGCGGTGATCACCGACTGGTAGTCCGCCATCACCTCGCGTCGGGAGGGGCGGCCCGCGCGATATTCCGCGCGCAGCGATTTGCCGATTTCGTGTCGATCCTCGGGCGTCAGCGCAAAGGTCATCGGCCCGCCCATCCGGTCCACGCGCGGCACCTTCCGCTCGGGTCCGTCCGCGAACAGATGACCGATCACAGACCCTGCCACCAAAAGGTTGAGGCAAAGGGACACAAAAAGGAGTCCGCGCAACCACAAGGGAGAGCGGGTGGAAGTTTGTGAGGTCTCGGACTGGGTCATTGGCCCTCCGTCAGGTCAAGCGACAAGGCATATCCCGGCAGGGGATCGACAAGGTAAAGATCGTATTCGGCCGTTTCCGTAACCGCTCCGACCGACACGGCGAGGTTGACCAGCGCCGCCGGGGGCATCGCCCCGATCCATAATCCAGCCACTCCGGCCGTCGCCAATCCGGCCATCGCGGGCCAGCCGCCGATGGTCGTCAGCAGTTGCGACAGGAAACCGGGACGGGCAATGCGACGAAGCCGGGCACGCGCCGTCTGTTCGGCCTCCGCCTGTCCGGCCAACGCTGGCAAACCCGCCTGCACAGAAAGCGCCTGCGCCGTCATCCGCTCTAGCGCTGCCTCCGACAGGGGCGGCACATCGCGCCGGGCGGCGTCAAAAAAGACGTCCAGATCGGTCAGGTCATCCGCATGATCAGTCATCGTCACGATACCCCAGTGTTTCCTTTTGTCCGGCCAACGCAGCGGTCAATCCCCGTTTTCCGCGCGCAATCAGACTCTCGACCGCTTCGACACCCAGATCCATGATCGCAGCGATGTCGGGGTTGGCCAACCCCTCGATATGGCGCAGCACGACGGCTTGGCGCTGACGATCCGGCAGTGTGGCCAGCGCCGCGTTCAAGGCGGCAAGACGCGCGGCCTCCTGCATCCTGTCCTCCGGGCGCGGCTGGTCGTCCTCCGGCTCGGGAATAGCGTCGAGCGCGATGTTCCGTCCCTTGCCCCGGCGCAATCGGTCGGTCGCCAGATTGGCGGTGACGCGGTAAAGCCAGGTGGTCACCTTTGCCTCGCCCTGCCGCCACTCCGGCGCGATTTTCCACAGGCGCAGCAAGGCGTCCTGTGTGACGGCTTCGGCCTCTGCGGCATCGCCCAACAAGCGCCACGCCTGTGCGTGAACCCGCGGGGCCAGCCGCGTCGTCAACACGCGAGCAGCACCCGGATCGCCGTTGGCATAAAGCACCAAGAGCGCGTCGTCGTGCAATTGGGTCAGGTCGTCGAATGGCATGTCCGTCATGTCCGGCGGGCGTATCGGTTTGTGACGCGGCAGTCCACACCGCCGCGTCATCGCCCCCGGACAAGTGAGTCATCCGGAGGTCCATCGAGATTTACTCCGAAGTGTCGGGTTTCATCCCGCGCTTGCCGTGTTCGCCACGCTCACCCTTGCGTTGGCCCTTGTGGGACTTGCGGGCGTCTTCCATCTCTTCCTTGCTGATGGCGCCGTCCTTGTCGGCATCCAGCCTTGCGAACATGCGACCACCGTTGCGCGGCGTCATCTCATCGGCCGTCAGTTGGCCGTCATCGTTGGCATCGCGACGCTCAATCATACGTTCGGCCCCTTTGCGCATACGCTCTTCACGCTTGCGGTCCATGTTGGCGACCATCTCGTCGACAGAGAGGTTACCGTCACCATCGGTGTCAGCCGCCGCAAAGCGGGCAGCACCATGGGCCGCAATCTCGTCCTGCGTGACCTTGCCGTCGCCATTGGCGTCGACATCGTCAAAGTTGAACATCTGGCCACGGTGGCCGCGGGGCCCTTCCTTGGCTTGGCCGTCCTGGGCCATTACCGGCAGGGAGGTCGCCGCGAGGGCAAGGATCAGGGCGCCTGTCAGGGTGGTTGCGCGTTT
The DNA here is from genome assembly GCA_002709085.1 of Pseudooceanicola sp. Taxonomy (GTDB): domain Bacteria; phylum Pseudomonadota; class Alphaproteobacteria; order Rhodobacterales; family Rhodobacteraceae; genus Pseudooceanicola. The sequence continues at coordinate 2,724 of PAPR01000036.1, forward strand.
CATATAGTGAGGTCTCCGTCTTGTTGACTGCTTTATCGAAGGCGGTGTGTGTGTGCCTTCTGTATCCTGTTACGGGGTGGCGCAGACTTTCCGTCGCAAGGAACCGAAGTTTTTTCACGAGCTGGCGAGAAGTCGGTGCGACAGGCCTCGGAGGCTGCGCGCGCCTTGCCCATCTCGACCGACGACACGCGACATCGCGCCGCAAGGACACTCGGCCCTCTTTATTTCAGGCGCACGGGTGGTCAGGTTTGCCACGGGAACGCGCCGTTCCCGCAGCGCGAGGCCATGATGAGCATTACTCCCGACCCGACCCCCAGTCCGACTGTCGTTGAAGAGCGGCCGCTATGGCCCTCAGTCCGGCGCGGATTTCGGCGCAAATGTCCGAATTGCGGGTCCGGTCCGATCATGAAAAGCTACTTGAAAGTGCGCGATCACTGCCCGGTTTGCCGCGAAGCGCTGTACCATCATCGCGCCGATGATGGCCCGGCCTACCTGACCATTCTGATCGTCGGCCACCTGCTTGCACCCTCATTGCTTTTCGTATTCACGACATGGCAACCAGAACCGCTGGTGATGTTCACCGGTTTTGCTATTGGCACCGTGACCTTGTCGCTTTACCTTCTGCCCAGGTTGAAGGGTGCCCTCGTCGGATTCCAGTGGGCACGCCTGATGCACGGTTTTAGTACATCCCGCTGATCTGCCTACGCGGGACAGACCCGCACCGAGGGAGAGATCAGAGATGACTTCAGCAGACAATTCCGCGCCGATGGCCCAGCCGATCGCGATTGACAAGAGCAAGGTTCGCAACGCCGCCACTGTGATCGCCCTGCGTGATCGGGCCACCGCGCCAAAGGTTCTCATGGGACAACGCGGCGCTTCGGCCGTCTTCATGCCCAACAAATTCGTCTTTCCCGGCGGCGCTGTTGACGTGGAGGACGCTGATATTCCGCTGGTCGGCTCGATCCCTGACCCCTGTGCCAGCCGCCTGGTCGAGGATTGCGATGGTGACGTGGTGCACGCGCTCGGCGTGGCAGCGGTTCGCGAGCTGTGGGAAGAGACCGGCCTGATCTTGGGCCAACGGGGCGAATGGGCCGGCACGCCGCCGGCTGACTGGGAAACCTTTGCCGCGACGGGCCATGTGCCCGATGCCTCTGCCTTGCGCTTTGTTTTTCGCGCGATCACACCTCCGGGTCGGCCCCGCCGCTTTGATGCGAGGTTCTTTGTGGTCGACGCGGATCAGGACGTGGCTTCGGACCTCGATGATTTCGATGCGGCTTGCGACGAACTCTCTGCGCTGCAATGGATTCCGCTGGAGGAAGCGCGCAGTTTCGATCTGCCTTTCATCACCGAAGTCGTTCTGGCCGAGGTGCAGCAACGCGCCGCCGATCCGCGCCCCCCGTTGAGCGTGCCCTTCTTTGCCAATGACGGCGAAAGCCGCGCCTTTCGCCGGCTGCGCGGGCTGGTCAACGCGGAGACACGCGGGGGTTAAAGCGACCGTCAAACCGGCAGACTGTCGGGCCGGCGCCTAATATTGCGCCCACCCCCGCAAGCGGCACGGCTGGCGCGGTATCACGTCGCCGCAGTCAGCCGGTGCGCATGGATAACCGCTAGGCCACCGCGATCAGGACCAACACGGATAAGCTGATGAGAGCTATGCCCACCCCCTCCTTGCGGGTGAAGGTCTCGTGGAAAAAGAACACGGAGACCACCAGCGAAAGGATCACCTCGACCTGGCCGACCGCGAAAGCATAGGCGGCATTCTTCAGGGTGAAGGCGACGAACCAGCAGTAACTTCCGCCGAGCGAGGTGACTCCGATCCAGATCGCGCGCCGCCATGCGATCGCGACCCGCGTGACCTCCCCAGGTTCGCGCAGCATCAGCCAGCCCCCGAGCGCGATCAACTGAACGCCGAGCACCCCCGACATCGTGATCAAGGCACGAAGCGCGGGCTCGGCCTCCACCTGCAATGTCGCGCCGCGGTAGGTCACCGCGGAGACGGCGAAAAAGGTACCCGAAATCAGCCCCAGCACCACCGCGCGGGATTTCAGCAACGCCAGCAGCCCGCCGCCCGGCACCTTTGGCGGATCGGACAGCAACAACACACCGATCACGCCCAGCACCATTGCCGCAAAGGCGGGCCAGCTGACGCCCTCGCCCAGAATGAGGATCCCGACGAGCACGGTCAGCAGCACCTCGGTCTTTTTAAGGGTGATCCCGACGGCAAAGTTGCGGGTCTGGAACACGAGCACCACGCAGACCGTCGCCATGATCTGACTGAGAGCGCCAGCGATAGCATAGGGCCAGAACGTCGCACCCAGTGTGGGCCATTCCGGCAGGATCACCAGCGCAGCGATCCAGACTGCCGGGGCGGAATAGACGAAGCGGGCAAAGGTGGCGCCCGCCGCGCTCAGCCCGGTATTTGCCAGAACCTTTTGCAGCATGAACCGCGCGGTCTGGAACACGACCGCCGCGAGCGAGAACAAGATCCATGTATCTATCATGTATTTTCTATGGCCTATTCCGCGACCCACCACCAGTGGCGACGACGTCTGTGGTCGGACGCACCGCTCTTTTGTCCTCTGCTCGGGCCGCGAATCCTTGAGAACATTTGACGAACGTTTCAATCTGTCACCATGTCCATCCCCCGCTATCCCGTCGCCCGCATCACGCCGCCCCTGCGGTGGAGTTGACGCCGGGAGCCAAGCTCGCCCTCACCCGTCTGCACGAACGCTGCGGCGGGACGTGGCGGGCCGATCTGCTGGATTTCTCCGGCCTGGCAGGCCGATCAGCTGCATGCCGAAAGGGTGGTTCAATGAGCCGTACCAGTTGATCTTTGTATAGCCCAAGCGGGCCGAGGATGTGCTATGGTCTCTGGAGGAAGTGCTACGCAGCGGCACCGTGGCGCTGGCGGCTGGATCGACTGCGCACCCGGATGAATCCGCCCAAGCGCTGGCAGGTTCGGCATGACCGCGAGAAAAGGTTTGCCCTGTGCCCCGAGGCGCAGGGTTTCACGCAAGGTGGCCGGGCCAGACGCCCACCGCCCCCGGATGAGGAACCCGAAGCGATAACACCACGCGCGCGCAGGGCAACCCGCCCCTCACCCGCAGCCGATGCGGCGAATAGCGCCGCTGCCTCTGGTCCTGCGCGCCCTGCCGGAGTAGACGGGGCGCGACCACGGACAAAAGGCGCGACATGGCACGGCATCTCATCACTTCGGCCATCCCCTATATCAACGGGATCAAACACCTCGGGAATCTTGTGGGATCGCAATTGCCTGCGGACCTTTACGCCCGTTACCAGCGCGCGCGCGGCAATGAGGTGCTGTTTCTCTGTGCCACCGACGAACACGGCACCCCTGCGGAACTGGCGGCCAAGAAAGCCGGGCAGCCCGTCGCCGAATATTGCGCCGAGATGCACGCCGTACAGGCCCGGATCGCCGACGGTTTCCGCCTGTCCTTCGATCATTTCGGGCGTTCCTCCAGCCCGCACAACCACCGGCTGACCCAGCATTTCGCCGCGCGTCTGGATGCCGAAGGGCTGATCACCGAAGTCTCGGAAACCCAGATGTTTTCGCACGCCGATGGACGGTTCCTCCCGGATCGCTATATCGAGGGCACCTGCCCCAACTGCGGTTTTGACTCCGCGCGTGGCGATCAATGCGACAATTGCACCAAGCAACTCGACCCGGTCGATCTGATCGAACCGCATTCGACGATTTCCCGTTCCACCGACCTTGAGATGCGCGAGACCAAGCACCTCTACCTGCGCCAGTCCTCGATGAAGGATCAGCTCGAGGCGTGGATCGACAGCAAGGCGGATTGGCCCCTGCTGACCACCTCCATCGCAAAGAAATGGCTGAACGACGGCGACGGCCTGCGTGATCGCGGCATCACCCGCGATCTCGACTGGGGCATCCCGGTCAAGAAGGGCGACGAGGACTGGCCGGGCATGGAGGGCAAGGTCTTTTACGTCTGGTTCGACGCCCCGATCGAATACATCGCCAGTTCGCTGGAATGGGTCGATGCGGGCACCGGCGCCGGCGTCGATCAGGGGTGGGAGCGCTGGTGGCGCACCGACAAGGGCGCGGACGATGTGCGCTACACCCAGTTCATGGGCAAGGACAACGTGCCCTTCCATACGCTGAGCTTTCCGGCGACGATTCTCGGGTCGGGCGAGCCCTGGAAGCTGGTCGATTACATCAAGTCCTTCAATTACCTGAACTATGAGGGCGGACAGTTCTCGACCTCACGCGGGCGCGGCGTCTTCATGGATCAGGCGCTGGAGATCCTGCCGGCAGACTACTGGCGCTGGTGGCTGCTGAGCCACGCGCCCGAATCCTCGGACAGCGAATTCACCTGGGAGAATTTCCAGACCTCGGTGAACAAGGACCTCGCCGACGTGCTCGGCAACTTCGTCTCGCGGGTGACGAAATTCTGCCGTTCGAAATTCGGCGAAATCGTCCCCGAAGGCGGTAGCTACGGCCCTCAGGAAGAGACCCTGATCGCCGACCTCACCACCCGCCTTGCCGCCTACGAGCGCCAGATGGAGGCGATGGAGGTGCGCAAATCGGCGCAGGAACTCCGCGCGATCTGGGTGCTGGGCAACGAATACCTGCAATCCGCCGCGCCCTGGGTCGCCTACAAGGAAGACCCCGACCGCGCCGCCGCCATCGTGCGCCTGTCGTTGAACCTGATCCGGTTCTACGCGACGCTCTCCTCCCCCTTCATCCCTGACGCGGCCCAGGCGATGGCCAGCGCCATGCCCGAAGGCCCCGAAGCCTGGCCCACGGATCTCGCCGCGACGCTGAACGCGCTGACGCCGGGTGCTGCGTTCGCTGTGCCCGACAACCTCTTCCGCAAGATCACGGACGAGGAAGTGGAGGAATGGCAGGCGTCCTATGCGGGGGTGCGCGAGTAGGTTTTGGGGGGCATCGCCCTCCAAGCCATTGGAATAAAGAGGGTGGGTGCGCTAGAAGGGACAAAGTTCGAACCGTATCAGCGCCCGCGGTTTTCGCAAAACCGCTGCCGCTCTAGTGCAAAGATCGGAGTTTGACCACCTTTCTGACGAAAGCTGTTTGGTGCGGGCGGTGGGACTCGAACCCACACGGGCACAAGGCCCAACAGATTTTAAGTCTGGTATGTCTACCATTCCATCACGCCCGCAAAGGCCCGTTCCGTCTATATCGGACCTGAATAACTCTTTATCGCCTCAAGGGGCTGAGAACAATTCGCTTCTAGGCCAGAGATAAGGGAAATCGCCCTCCCTTCGCGGCACTGATGTGTCTGACATCCCATGACGCGCGCGCCGATGATTGACGCGGGCTTGGCGGCGGATTCGGGCAGGCGAAAGCCTCGTAAAGCATCACATTTCCGGTAATTGCCCGCCACGGGCAACGACGCCCACACCCGACGCCTGCGCAAGCAGGATCGGCAACCTTGTATGGATCGGCGAAGGGCAGGACACAGTCCGCTCCCCCCTCGCCCCAGTCAGAGGATGCGCCAGTCGCGAGGTCGCAGCGCTGCATGCTATCTGTCGCCACGCCGACGCGATACCCGGAAAAAATCGCCCCGCGTCAGGCGTTTGACTTGACCTCGTCCGGTGCCGGCTTCAGCTTGGGCGCATGTTTCCGTTGCGCGATCACAACCCCTCCGGGCGCAGGCCCTATGTCACCTGGCTGCTGATCGCGGTGAATGTCGCCGTATTCCTGGGTTATGCGGGCCTTTCGTCCGATCCTCGCGCTCTGGACGACTTCTTCTCCACCTACGCGCTCATTCCGGCGCGCCTCTCGGCTGGCGATGGGTTTCTTACGCTCGTGAGCTCGATGTTCCTGCATGGCGGGTTCATGCATCTGGGCGGCAACATGCTGTTTTTGTGGATCTTCGGCGACAACCTCGAAGACGAGATGGGCCATGTCTGGTTCACCCTCTTCTACCTCGCCTGCGGGATAGGGGCGGCGCTGGTGCAATATGTCGCCTCGCCCTATTCGCCGATTCCGATGGTTGGGGCCTCGGGGGCGATCGCGGGGGTGATGGGGGGGTACCTCTTGCTGTTCCCGCGCGCGAAGGTCGACATCCTGATCATCTTCATTGTCTTTTTCCGGGTCTTCCCGGTACCGGCCTGGTTGATGCTGGGCTTGTGGTTCACGCTTCAATTCATGAACGGCCTGGGGGCCAATCTGGAGGCGGGCGGGGTCGCCTATTGGGCGCACGCGGGCGGCTTCGCGATCGGTCTGATCCTGAGCGTGCCGATCTTTTTGCGCCTCGGCGGCTTCCGTTTCTGGTCGCGCACCCATGGACACCCGGATCATCCGGCGGCGGATTACCAGTTCGCGCGCTCGAACGTGCCAAAGGTCCGGCGGCGACGCTGAGCGCACGCCGCATGACTCGCGACGCTCTGGACACGATCCAGCGAGAGGCGACAGGGTTCACCCTATGGTAATGTCACCATGGCATATCGCGAGGGTGCGTGCAGTGGCACGGTCGATCAAGTGTCGCGGATGACCTTGGTGAACTGGTCAAAGATCGCCTCGTTTGCGCCGATGATCTCACCGCTGGTCAGGATATCTTCACCCTTGGTCAGCGCCTCGACCAGCCCGCCGGCTTCGCGCAGGATCACGATCCCGGCGGCCATATCCCAGGCGTTCAGGCGACGCTCCCAAAACCCGTCGTACCGACCGGCGGCGACATAGGCGAGATCCAGCGCGGCAGAGCCCCAGCGTCGCACCCCGGCACAGGCGGGCGCGATCCGGGCGAGATCCTTGAGCGTCGCGGGCAGATCGGAGCGACCGCCAAAGGGTACGCCGGTGGCAAAGATCGACTCGATCATCCGGTGGCGACCCGACACGCGGATGCGGCTTTCGTTCATCCAGGCGCCTTCACCCTTTTCGGCAAAGAACATCTCGTCCTTGGCGGCGTCATAGATCACCCCGGCGACGATCTGGCCCTTGTGCTCCAGCGCGATGGAAACGGCCCAATGCGGCAGCCCGTGCAGGAAATTCGTAGTGCCGTCGAGCGGATCGACGATCCAGCGGCGTGTCGGATCCTGCCCGGCCTCTTCGCCGCCCTCTTCGGCGACCCAGCCATAGGTCGGGCGGGCTTCCATCAATTCGGTCTTGAGGATCGCTTCGGCGGCAATGTCGGCACGGCTGACAAAATCGCCCGCGCCCTTCATCGACACCTGAAGGTTCTCGACCTCGCGGAAATCCTTGACGAGGCTGCGGCCAGCCTTGCGAGCGGCCTTCTTCATGATGTTGATATTGGCGCTGAGCGTCATGGGGTGGGCTCCTGATAACAGGTGGCGCGTATAGACCGCGCATGGCCTCTTGCCAAGGGGGCGCGGCGGCGGGCGCTCTGGCTCAGCCGCGTTGCAGCTTGACCGCTTCGGTCCGGGCCAGACGGACGAAATGCGCGAGGTAGGGCTTGTCGGCGTCCTCTGCGCGCGAGGCCGCAAACATGCGCCGCGTCAGGCCTTGGGACGTGAGGGGGCGGGTGGCGAATTCGGCGCGGTTGTGCTGATTGTTCATCACCCAGTCGGGCAGCACGGTAATACCCCGCCCCGAGGCCACCAACATCAGGATCATCGGCGTCAGCTCCACCTGACGGATGGTCGCGGGTTCGACCCCGGCGGGATGCAGAAGCAGTTTGTAAACGTCCAGGCGCGCCCGTTCGACGGGATAGGTCAGCAAAGTCTCGCCTGCAAAGTCCGCCGCTTCGACAAATGGCCTGGCGGCCAGATCGTGCGTGGCGGGGATGATCAGAACCGGCGAATAATCAAACAGGGGGGCAAAAACCGTCTCATCGCCATCCTCAGGATCGGAGGAGATGACGAGGTCGACCTCCTCCTTGCGCAGCGCGGTCATGGCGTCAAAGCTGAAGCCGGGGCGAATATCGACGTCAACCTCCGGCCAGGCGCGGCGGAACTGTTCCAGAACCGGGAACAGCCAGTCGTAGCAGGCGTGACATTCGATCGCGAGATGCATGCGACCGGCGGAGCCCTCGTGAAGCGCTTCGAATTCGGCCTGAAGCGCATCGATCTCGGGCAATATCCGCTCGGCCAGGCGCAGAATGCGCTGGCCTGCCGCCGACAGCTTCAGCGGTTTGGAGCGACGCACAAACAGTTCCACCCCGGCCTGATCTTCCAGCCCCTTGATCTGGTGACTCAAGGCCGATTGCGTGATATGCAAGATGTCTGCCGCTTTTTGCAATCCACCCGCATCATGGATCGCCTTGATCGTGCGGAGATGACGGAACTCGATATGCATTTGTGAGTTGCGCTCATGAAGTTCGTGAAAGTTATGAACTTGTTTCACATAGCTGCTTTTGCGACAAGGGCTGAAGACGACGAGAGTTGACGACTGAGGATCGAATCCAGGCTCCGATCCGGGGGCCTAACCCAAGGAATAAATCATGACCGTGCCGAGTGTATCCTTCGAGTTCTTTCCGCCCCAAAATCTGGGAGCCTCCTTCCGGCTGTGGGATACCGTGCAGGTCCTGTCGCCTCTCGCCCCGCGTTTCGTCTCTGTGACCTATGGCGCGGGCGGCACGACTCGCGACCTGACGCGCGATGCGGTCGCGACCTTGCACAAGAACGCCGGTCTGAACGTCGCCGCGCATCTGACCTGCGTGAATGCCACGCGCGAAGAGACGCTGGCCATCGCCGACAGCTTTGCCGAGGCCGGTGTGACCGAAATCGTTGCGCTGCGTGGCGACCCGCCCAAGGGAACGGGCAAGTTCGCGCCGCATCCCGAAGGATTCGCCCATTCCGTCGAGCTGATCGAAGCGCTGGCAGTCAAGGACAAGTTCACCATCCGCGTCGGGGCCTACCCCGAGCGTCACCCAGATGCGGCGGATGAAGCGGCGGACATCGACTACCTCAAGCGCAAGCTCGACGCGGGCGCGAGCGAGGCGATCACTCAGTTCTTTTTCGAGACCGAGACCTTCCTGCGGTTCCGGGATCGCTGCGCCGCCGCCGGGATCACCGCGCCGATCGTTCCGGGGATCCTGCCGATCGAGAACTGGAAGGGCATGCGCAAATTCGCCGCTGGCTGTGGGGCGAACATCCCCGCCTGGCTGGATGAGGCCTTTGACAAGGCGGCACGGGACGACCGTCAGGACCTGCTGGCGACGGCGCTCTGCACGGAGATGTGCACGGATCTGCTGTCCGAAGGGGTGGAGAGCCTGCATTTCTACACGCTGAACCGGCCGGAGTTGACGCGCGACGTCTGCCACGCGCTGGGTGTGACGCCGGATGTGCGGCTGGAAAACGTCGCCTAGGATGCAAGCCGAGAGGGCACGACGCGGCTGATGGCGCGTGCTTCCAGGCGATTTCCTTCCTACTGCCGGAACCCTAAGCCACCGGAATCGCGATTGAACCTCTGCCGCGCTGGGACTAGCTTGCCGGGTAGGAGAAATCGCGATGCATAACTCAGCCACCCCACCTGCCCCCGAGAATCTTACTGCCCACGCGCCCCAGACTGGCTTACCTAAATCTCACTCACCCGAGACTGGGCCGGAAGACGACAGCCAGCTGTCCGGGCTTGCCCAGATGCAAAAGATGCTCGATGGTCTCAGCCCCCCGCCACCGATCGCCGCGGTGCTGAACTATTGCCTGTCCGAGGTCGCCGAAGGACGCGTCGTCTTTTCAGGGACCCCGCAGGCCGCTTTCGCCAATCCAACCGGGGCGATTCACGGTGGCTGGTACGGCACGCTTCTTGATAGCTGCATGGCCTGTGCGGTGCTGACACGGCTCCCCGCCCGAACGGCTTTCACCACCTTGGAATACAAGGTCAATGTGCTGCGCTCCGTGCCCGCCGGCGTCGAAGTCGCGGCTATCGGGACCGCCCAGCACGTCGGGCGTTCAACCGGCGTGGCGGTGGGTGAGTTGAGGGGCGTCAAGGACGGCAAGCTTTACGCCACCGGATCGACCACCTGCATCGTCATGCAGCCGCCTGCTCAGGACAAATGAACCGCGCGGCGCACCGGGAACTGAAGACCGCGGGCAATCGCGCTTTCGTGGATGCGTTCCGAGGCGTCGAGACCCATCTGCCGCTTTTCGCGGATGAGGAAAAATTTGCTCCACCCGTGCCACATGCCGACCGAAGGTGCCATCACATCAGTCGGGAAGCGGTCGCGCCAGTGGTCGGGCAAGGGCAGGCCGCATAGACCGGCCTGCGACAGCATCCAGACCAGAGGCAGGTTGGACAACGGGCGCGCCTCGGCAAAACCGCTGAGCTGCCCGCCAACATCGCCATGCGACCCGGCGAACCAGACCTGTTCCAGCCGTCCGGCCCAGTCGGAATTACTGTGCCACATCACCGGTCGGTAGACCGCGCGCGATTCCTGAAGCGCAAGCGCATGGAACCCCGCCTTCACGCATTTCGGCATGGCATGGTTGTGAAACGAATGGCGCGGCTCTGTCAGGCGCCACATTATCGGCAGCCGCAGGCCGAGCGATTTGACCGTATCAAAGACGCCGATCATCTCCACCGCCGCGTGCTCGTGACAATTGGCCCGCGCAAAGACCTGCGCCGCGTCGCTTTGCCCGCCGGCCTGGTAGTGGCGGTAGGCCAGTTGCACATTGCGCTCGGTCGCGCAGTCCGCCTTAAGCAAGCCGACGCGGTCCAGCACCCCCGCGAGCGACCGCACGGCATAGGCCCCACGGGAATAGCCAAAGAAAAATATTCGGTCGCCGGGCCGGTAACGCGAAGCAAGGTAGCCGTAGGCGCGACGGATCTGGCGATTGATGCCGCGTCCCATCATCACCTCATGGGTGTTTTTCCAGCTGGTCCACTGGATTCCGGCCTCGTAGTAAACCGACAGTTCTGGGCCGGCGTGGTCCGACATCAGCCGATAGATAAGTCCCGCGTTGCTTTCCTCACCCGTCTCCATGGAGGACATGGTGCCATCGAGAATGATGACATGCGTGACCGGACCACGCCGGACACCGGGAGCCTTGCGCCGCGCCCGGAACAGCCAGCGCGGCTGAATGACCTTGAGAAGGCCGTCAGTCAGCCGGTCGAACATCACCCAGCATCTCCCAAACGCGGCGTGGTGTGAACGGCATGTCGGCCCGGCGGACGCCGCGTTCCCACAGCGCGTCCATCACGGCGTTGGCCGTCGCGGCCATGGAACCGACGGTCCCCGCCTCGCCGCAGCCCTTCATGCCCATGGGATTAGCGGTGGATGGGACGGGCTCGGTCGAAAACCCGACAAAGGGCATGTCGGTCGCACGGGGCATCGCGTAATCCATGAAGCTGGCGGTCAACAGTTGGCCATCCTCGTCATAGGCGACGTGCTCGATCAGCGCCTGCCCCATACCCTGGGCGACGCCGCCGTGGACCTGTCCTTCGGCCAGCATTGGATTGATGAGATTGCCGAAATCGTCGACCACGGTATAGGCGAGCACGTTGACCTCCCCAGTTTCGGGATCGACCTCCACCTCCGCCACATGGGCACCGTTCGGATAGGACCGGCCCGGAAGGGTCGCGCGGGCTTCGTGCTTCAGCAGATCGCTTCGCCCGGCCTCGCGGGCCATGTCGGCCACATCCACCATCGTCGGAGAGGCATTGGACCCCTTGATGCGAAACCCGTCCTCGTCAAAAGAGACGTCATCGGCATCCACATTCATCCGCTCCGCGAGGAAGGCCGAGAACGCCTCGACCATGTCGCCGACCACGGCGAGAGTCGCGTTGGATTGCGTTGTGACGGATCGCGACCCGCCAGTGCCGCCGCCCTGCGCGATAAGATCGCTGTCACCCTGCACGACGCTGATCATCTCTTGCGGGATGCCGGTCTGGTCGGAGAGGAACTGGGCGTGGACCGTTTCATGGCCCTGCCCGTTGGACTGGGTGCCGACGTAAATATTCACCCGACCATCGTCCATGAATTCGACCTTCGCCCCCTCACTAGCGTCGCCAAGGATGCTTTCAATGTAATAACACAGGCCCATGCCGCGCAACTTGTTACGCGCGGCACTTTCGGCGCGGCGCGCCTCGAATCCCTGCCGGTCGGAGGTTTCCGCAACGCGGTCCAGCAGACGCTCGAACTCCCCGACATCGTACAACTCATCCGTTACCGTTTTGTAAGGAAAGTCCTTCGGTTTGATGAAGTTGCGGCGCCGCAAATCCCAGCCATCCACGCCCAACGCACGCGCGGCATAATCCATGCTGCGTTCCAGCAGGTAGTTCGCCTCGGGCCGACCGGCCCCACGATAGGCGTCGGTGGGCGTGGTGTTGGTATAGTAGCCCTCGACCTCAAGCAGCGCGTTCTGGCAGTCGTAGACCCCCATCAGCACCCGTCCGAACAGATAGGTCTGGATCAACTGGCCGAAATTCGAGTTGTACGCACCGAGGTTGCACTTTGTCTTCACGTGATACCCGGTCAGGCGCAAATCCTCGTCAAACGCCATCGCGACCTCATGGGTGAGGTCACGCGCGCCATTGTCCGACAGCATGGATTCGGTGCGATCGGCAAACCAGCGCACGGGACGGTCGAGGAACCGCGCGGCGTAGGCGGCCATTATGTATTCGGGGTAGAGCTTGCTTTTCATCCCGAATCCGCCGCCGACATCGGGTGTCGTGACGCGCACTTGTTCTTCCTTCAGCGCCATAAGGCGCGCCAGCTCGCGCTTGGACCCCCAGACGCCCTGCCCGTTTACGGCCAGATGTATCCGATCATTGCTCCACTCGGCGTAGCATCCCCGAGGTTCGAGACTGGCGACCATCACGCGGTTGTCCCCCACTTTGGTGCGCACCACATGGGCGGCGGCGTCAAAGGCTGCCTTGGTCTCATCCTCCCGGCCCAGGAGATAGTCGATGGCGAGATTACCGGGCGCCTCTGGGTGAAGATCCGTGTCGCCCTTGGCCAGCGTCATCTGTGCGGGCAGATCGTCATAGTCGAATTCGATCAGATCGGCGGCGTCCTTTGCCGCCTCGGGGGTCTCGGCGACGATCATGGCGACGGGCTGTCCGACCCAGACCACCCGCTCCTCGGCCAGAACCGGGTGCTTGGGGTTGGCGGCTGTCGTCCCGTCGCGGTTTTCCACGGTGACGCAGGACAACCCTTCGGTGATCCCGGCGGCGGCGAGGTCTTCGGCGGTGGCGACAAGGTGCACACCCTCTGCCTCGCGCGCAGCGGTGACATCCAGACCGGTGATCCGCGCATGCGCCACGGAGGATCGAAAGACGTAAAGGTGCAACGAATTTTCCGGCGCGATGTCATCCACGTAGCGTCCATGACCTGTCACCAGGCGCACATCTTCAACCCGCGTGACAGATTGGCTTTTACCGAATTTTTCCATGATTTCCTCCATAGGCCGCTGTGGGGGACACTAACGGGAGACCCGGCGGTGTCCAGTGCTGGCTACGACGCAGCGACCAAATCCGCCCGAGCCGGACCATGACCACAGACCCGTGTCACCTTATCCGACAGACCGGCCCCTCGCATCGCGTCACGGGATAATCGCGCTGCTTCATCTGACCCGGCGGGCAACTATACCCATCCTCATGCGTTGGGTCTCGCAGGCGCCGCTCGCCGCATCAGACGTTCGAATGGCGAAGCGGCCTTTCCCTCCCCCGCTGATTTCGCTATTCCCGGCGCGGACCAAGCGGGCACCAGTCAAAGGCGGAGCAATCATGGCGATGGACAAGACCTTCAAAGCGGCCGAGGCCGAGGATCGCATCTATCGCGCCTGGGAGGAGAGCGGCGCCTTCAAGGCAGGTGCGAATGCTTCGCGGGACGAGACCTTCTCGATCATGATCCCGCCACCGAACGTGACCGGATCGCTGCACGTCGGCCACGCCTTTAACAACACGCTGCAGGACATCCTGATCCGCTGGAAGCGCATGCAGGGGTACGACACGCTCTGGCAGCCGGGCACCGATCACGCGGGCATTGCCACGCAACTGGTCACGGAACGCGAGATGGCCGCCAATGGGGAACCGACGCGCCGCGAGATGGGGCGCGAGGCCTTTATCGAGCGGGTCTGGCAGCAAAAGGTCAAGACGCGCGGCACCATCATCGGCCAATTGAAGCGGCTCGGCGCTTCGGCCGATTGGTCGCGCGAGGCCTTTACCATGGGCGGGGCCGCGGGCGATCCCGACCGCGACAGCGTGACGGCGAATTTCCATGATGCGGTGATCAAGGTCTTTGTCGAGATGTTCGACAAGGGGCTGATCTATCGCGGCAAGCGGCTGGTCAACTGGGACCCGCATTTCGAAACGGCGATTTCGGATCTTGAGGTCGAGAATGTCGAGGTCGCAGGCCATATGTGGCATTTCAAGTACCCCTTGGCCGGCGGTGCGACCTATGAGTATTTGGAACGAGATGAAGACGGCAACGTCACCTTCCGCGAAGAGCGTGACTATATCTCCATCGCCACGACGCGCCCCGAGACGATGCTGGGCGACGGCGCGGTCGCGGTGCACCCCTCGGATGAGCGCTACGCGCCGCTGGTCGGGACCTATTGCGAGATCCCCGTCGGGCCAAAGGATCAGCGCCGCCTGATCCCGATCATCACCGATGAATACCCGGATAAGGATTTCGGTTCAGGCGCGGTCAAGATCACCGGTGCGCATGATTTCAACGACTACGCGGTGGCGCAGCGCGGCAACATCCCGCTTTATCGTTTAATGGATGGCACGGCGCATCTGCGCGATGACGGCGAGGATTACGCGATCTGCGCCGCGCGCGCGCAACAGATCGCCGAAGGCGACACCTTCGATGGTGCCCAGGTCGACACGCTCAACCTCGTGCCTGATCACCTGCGCGGGTTAGAGCGGATGGAGGCCCGCGCCCGCGTGGTTGAGGAGATCACTGCCGAAGGTCTGGCCGTGATGACCCGTGCGGATGATCCGCGTCTTGGCAAGGCGGCGCTGAAGTCTGATGCGGAGGGTGCGGGCCTGTCGGTCCCGCTGGTCGAAGCCAAGGCGATCATGCAGCCCTTTGGTGACCGCTCCAAGGTGGTGATCGAGCCGATGCTGACCGATCAGTGGTTCGTGGACGCCGAGAAAATCGTCGGTCCGGCGCTGGAGGCCGTGCGCAACGGCGACGTGCGCATCATGCCCGAAAGCGGCGAGAAGACCTATTTTCACTGGCTGGAGAATATCGAACCCTGGTGCATTTCGCGCCAGTTGTGGTGGGGCCATCAGGTGCCGGTCTGGTACGGCTTTGACCTCGCGCGCGAGGGGTTTCACGATGATGAGGCCGATGGCGCGCTCGACATGGTCGAGATCACGCGCCTTTTGTCGGATCAGCATCTGTTGCGCGGAGAAGAGCATTCGCATTGCGGTGTCGAATTTGATGCCGTCTCGGGCAAGTTCGCCGATGTGCTGAACCGTCTGCCGACACCGTTGAGCCATGCTAGGGTGATCGAGGTCGCGGATCGCGCCTCGGCGCGCAGCGCGCTGGCGAAGTCGCTGGCGGATTACACCGCCTCGCAGAATCCGATTGATCTCTGCTATCCGGTCTGGCGCGATCCGGACGTTCTGGACACGTGGTTTTCCTCGGGTCTCTGGCCTATTGGCACGCTCGGCTGGCCCGAAGAGACCGAGGCGATGGCGAATTATTTCCCGACCTCCGTTCTGGTCACCGGTCAGGACATCCTGTTCTTTTGGGTCGCGCGGATGATGATGATGCAACTGGCCGTGGTCGATCAGGTGCCGTTCTCGGACGTTTACCTGCACGGGCTGGTGCGCGACGCCAAGGGCAAGAAGATGTCCAAGACGGTCGGCAATGTCATCGACCCCTTGGAGATCATCGACGAATACGGCGCGGATGCCTTGCGTTTTGCCAACGCCGCGATGGCCTCGCTCGGCGGTGTGCTCAAGATGGATGCGCAGCGGATCGCGGGTTATCGCAACTTTGGCACCAAGCTGTGGAACGCCACCCGGTTTGCCGAGATGAACGGCGTCTACGAGGGTGGCGCGCCCTCGCCCGAGGTGCCCGAGGCGATGGCCATGGTGAACCTGTGGATCATCGGCGAGACCGCGCGCGTGCGCGAGACGGTAGATGCTGCCCTTGCCGCCTATCGCTTTGATGATGCGGCAAGCGCGCTCTACCGCTTTGTCTGGGGCAAGGTCTGCGACTGGTATGTCGAATTCTCCAAGCCGCTCCTGGAAGAGCGCGCGGCAGAACGCGCCGAAACACAGGCCGTCATGGGCTGGGTGCTGGATCAATGCATGGTCATGCTGCACCCGATCATGCCCTTTGTGACCGAAGAGTTGTGGGGGGCGACCGGAGCGCGGCCCAAGATGCTGATCCACGCCGATTGGCCGACCTATGGCGACGATCTGATCGACGCCCGCGCGGACCGCGAGATGAACTGGGTGATCGGTCTGATCGAAGGCATCCGTTCGGCGCGCGCGCAAATGCATGTGCCGGCGGGTTTGAAAGTGCCGCTGGTCGTCACCGATTGGGATGAGGTCGCACAAGGCGCCTGGGGTCGCAACGAAACGCTGATCAAGCGATTGGCACGGGTCGAAGACCTCACCTGGGTCGAAACTTTCCCTAAGGGCTGCATCACCGTCGCCGCCGAGGGCGCGACCTTTGGCCTGCCATTGGCCGACATCATTGACGTGAGCGCGGAAAAGGCGCGGTTGGAGAAGACACTGGCCAAACTCGGCAAGGAGATCGCCGGGATGGAGGGACGGTTGAAGAACCCGAACTTCGTCGATTCCGCACCCGATGAGGTGGTGGCCGAGACGCGCGATAACCTCGCGGCCCGTCAGGATGAGGCGGCGAAGCTGAATGCGGCGCTGGCGCGGATGGAAGAACTGGGCTGAGAGGTCTGGAAGGGGGCGTTGCCCCCTTCACCCCCAGGATATTTGGCGAAACCAAAGTGCAGAGGGTCTGGGCCAGCCGGGCGTGATTATTCGGGGCGTGATTCTTCCGGTAGAGGCGCGGCGTCGGGGTCTTCCTTGCCGACGCCTTTGAACACCAGCTTGAACGGTAGCGCCCAGATCACGCCGAGCAGGATGTAAATGCCTAGCTCAACCAGGATCGGGGGCCGGTTGAACCAGCCCACGACGGTCACGGCCAGCACGATATAAAGCGGCAGGCCGATCAGCAGGACAACCAGCGACCAGCGGCGGCGGGCCTTGTAACTCAACGCCATGTGGAACTCCTTGTTGATCTTGGCTTGATCCGGGTTTTGCGGGTTCAGTCCTGAAAGGGATCGGTCACGAGGATCGTGTCATCCCGCTCGGGCGAAGTCGACAGCAGGGCGACGGGGCATTCGATCAACTCTTCCACGCGGCGGACATATTTGATCGCGTTGGCGGGCAGATCAGCCCAGCTACGCGCGCCCTCGGTGGATTCGGACCAGCCGGGCACTTCTTCGTAGATCGGTTTGCAGCGGGCCTGTTGTTCGGCGGCCGTCGGCAGGTAGTCCAGCCGTTCGCCATCGAGGTCGTAGGCCACGCAAATCTTCAACGTCTCGAAACCGTCGAGCACGTCGAGTTTGGTCAGGGCGATGCCATTCATGCCGCTGGTCGCGCAGGTCTGGCGCAGGAGCGCCGCGTCGAACCAGCCGCAGCGCCGCTTGCGTCCCGTCGTTGTGCCGAATTCATGGCCGCGTTGACCCAACCGTTCGCCGTCTTCGTCCATCAACTCGGTCGGGAACGGGCCTTCGCCGACGCGGGTGGTATAGGCCTTGACGATGCCGAGCACGAAGTCGATCGCACCGGGCCCCATTCCAGACCCGGTGGCCGCCTGCCCCGCGATGACGTTGGAGGAGGTCACGAAGGGATAGGTGCCGAAATCGATGTCCAGAAGCGCACCCTGCGCGCCCTCGAAGAGGATGCGCTTGCCGGCCTTGCGCTTGTCGTTGAGCACCTTCCACACCGGGGCGGCATAAGGCAGGATCTCGTCCGCGATTGCGCGCAGTTGCGACAGCAGCGCATCCGTGTCGACCGGGTCCAGCCCGAGGCCTGAGCGCAACGCATTGTGATGCACCAGCAAGCGGTCGACGCGGGCCTCCAGCGTGGCACCGTCGGCCAGATCCGCGACACGGATGGCGCGGCGACCCACCTTGTCCTCATAAGCCGGACCGATACCGCGTCCGGTGGTGCCGATTTTCGCGACCGAGGTCTGGGCCTCGCGACCGCGATCCAGTTCTCCGTGGATCGGCAGGATGAGCGAAGTATTCTCGGCGATCATCAAGGTCTCGGGCGAGATATCCACGCCCTGGGCGCGGATCGTCTCGATCTCCTTCACCAGATGCCAGGGGTCGAGGACGACGCCATTGCCGATGACCGACAGCTTGCTGCCGCGCACCACGCCGGACGGCAGGGCATGCAGCTTGTAAACCTGACCGTCGATGACCAGCGTATGACCGGCGTTGTGCCCACCTTGGAAGCGGACAACGACATCGGCCCTTTCGGACAGCCAATCGACAATCTTTCCCTTCCCTTCGTCGCCCCACTGGGCGCCGACGACGACAACGTTGGCCATGAAAATCCCTCCGGCTTGGGGTCAACCCGAGCCCTTTTAGCCAAAGCGCGAGGGGATCGAAACCGGAAACTGAGCACAGTTTGACGCGGGTCCGTCCGGACTGGATGCGAGGCGGACACGGCAGCACGGCTTGCGCCGAAGATCTGCACCAAGTCGCCGAACCTACTGCAGGCCAGGCACAGGGCGGCCAAAGGCCTTGCGGCCCGCTGCCGAAAGGCCTATCTAGCCGCCAAACGTGCTTCGCCCATCCGGGTCGGGGCCCAATGACGCATTACCGACAGGCCCGACCATATGGAAAACGTTGTCCTTATCATCCACCTGCTTCTGGCGCTTGCGCTGATCGGGGTCGTGCTGCTTCAGCGCTCCGAAGGCGGTGGGCTTGGCATGGGCGGCGGCGGCGGGGCCATGTCGGGCCGGGCTGCGGGAACGGCGTTGGGCAAGGTCACATGGGTCCTCGCGGCGGCCTTCATCGTCACTTCGATCGTCCTGACCATCGTGGCGGCGGAAAAGTCGGCCGGCGCTTCGGTTCTGGATCGTCTCGCCCCGGCAGCGGTGCAGCCGGCCCCTGCCGACGAGGACACGAGCCTGCCGGGTG
Organism: Pseudooceanicola sp.; assembly: GCA_002709085.1. Classification (GTDB taxonomy): domain Bacteria; phylum Pseudomonadota; class Alphaproteobacteria; order Rhodobacterales; family Rhodobacteraceae; genus Pseudooceanicola. The sequence goes on from PAPR01000036.1 coordinate 21,765, forward strand.
GTGGGTCGCTCTTGCCACCTTCGCCGACCGGCGGTGGCGCGCTAACGCCCTCCGCCGACTGATCCACCATCCCTTGAGGGCGGCCCTGCGCCCTCAACAGCATCTAGCGGTACGGATGGACAATCCGGCGCGAATCTGATATTTATCAAACCCCGTGATGCTGCGGTCCGAAGGGACCGTTCTGGGCATAATTTGCGACACGTCGCACGACACCTCACGGGAGCCTTCGCATATGGCGCGGTACATCTTCATCACGGGCGGCGTCGTGTCGTCCCTTGGCAAAGGGCTGGCGTCCGCAGCGCTGGGTGCTCTGCTTCAGGCGCGTGGCTATTCGGTGCGTCTGCGCAAGCTGGACCCCTACCTGAACGTCGATCCCGGCACGATGAGCCCGTTTGAACATGGCGAGGTTTTCGTCACCGACGACGGCGCGGAAACCGATCTGGACCTCGGGCATTACGAACGCTTTACCGGGGTCGCGGCGCGCATGACGGATTCGATCTCTTCGGGCCGGGTCTACTCCAACGTGCTCGAAAACGAACGGCGCGGCGACTATCTCGGCAAGACGATTCAGGTGATTCCGCATGTCACCAACGAGATCAAGGATTTCATCAACACCGGCGACGACGAAGTCGATTTCATGCTGTGCGAGATCGGCGGCACCGTCGGTGATATCGAGGGCCTGCCCTTTTTCGAGGCGATCCGCCAGTTCGCGCAGGACAAGCCGCGCGGGCAGTGCATCTTCATGCATCTGACGTTGCTGCCGTGGTTGGCCGCGAGCGGTGAGCTGAAGACCAAGCCGACGCAGCACTCGGTCAAGGAATTGCGCTCCATCGGGTTGCAGCCAGATATTCTGGTCTGCCGGTCCGAGCAACCGATCCCCGAAAAAGAACGCGCCAAGCTGGCCTTGTTCTGCAACGTGCGCCCGGAGTCGGTGATCGCCGCCTATGATCTGAAGTCGATATACGAGGCCCCCCTCGCCTATCATCGCGAAGGGCTGGATCAGGCCGTTCTGGATGCGTTTCAGATTTCGCCCGCGCCGCGCCCCGATCTGACCGTGTGGCAGGATGTGTATGACCGTATTCATACCACCGATGGCACGGTCACGATCGGCGTGGTTGGCAAGTACACGCAGCTTGAAGATGCCTATAAATCCATCAAGGAGGCGCTGATCCATGGCGGTATGGCCAACCGGATCAAGGTCAACGTCGAATGGGTCGATGCGGAATTGTTCGAGGACGATGACGCCGCGCCGCATCTGGAACGTTATCACGCCATTCTCGTCCCCGGAGGTTTCGGAGAACGCGGCACCGAGGGCAAGATCAAGGCGGCCCAATTCGCGCGCGAACGGAATATCCCCTACCTCGGGATCTGCCTCGGTATGCAGATGGCGGTGATCGAGGCGGCGCGCAACCTCGCCGGTCTCGACAAGGCCGGGTCAGAAGAATTCGATCACGAGGCCGGTGGCAAACGGTTCGAGCCGGTGGTCTATCACCTCAAGGAATGGATTCAGGGCAACCACCCAGTGACGCGCAACCTGAACGACAACAAGGGCGGGACCATGCGCCTCGGGGCTTACACCGCCTCGCTCGCGAAGGGGTCGAAGGTGTCCGAGGTCTACGGCGCAACCGAGATCGAGGAGCGCCACCGCCATCGCTACGAGGTGGATGTGACCTACCGCGAGAAGCTTGAGGAATGCGGATTGTGGTTTTCGGGCATGTCGCCCGATGGCCGCCTGCCCGAGATCGTCGAGGTCAGGGACCATCCGTGGTTTATCGGGGTCCAGTTTCACCCCGAGCTGAAGTCGAAACCTTTTGAGCCGCACCCGTTGTTCAAGGATTTCGTGCGCGCGGCGAAAGAGGTCTCGCGCCTCGTTTGAGGGTTCCATCTACTGCATTTGGTGTCATGCGAGGGAGCGGACGTTCCCCACACCAATCGTTGGCGGATCGGATCTGCACAGCTCTGGCGCGGTCGGCAGCGCGTTGCCAGGCAGCGCGCGGTTCCGGTGACGGACGAACGCGCGAACGGCGAGTGCCTGCCGCCCGCGATTGTTGGTCCTCAGGTGCTCGCTTCGGGGCGGTTGGAGACGTAGAGCGGTGTGAAAAGACCTTGGATGAAGCCGGGGCGCGGTTTCATCCGCCCGACGAGCGGACGCTCTTTCTTTTCGGCAACCATTGGCGCCACGATACCGGGGACAAAGGCCCAGCGGCCCCTCCGCCCTGCCTCTGCATCCGCCTTCTGGCGGGCCAGCCAGACCGACACCAGCGAGGGGTTGGGCATGCCGCGCGCGGCAATCGGCACGTAAAATCCGCAGTTGATGCGTTGGCACAGGGCGTCGACCACCGCGCATTTTGCCCGGACCTCGTCTTTCAACGCGTCGCGCGGCAACAGATTGAACCGGCGCGGCTCGAACGCGAAGAACAGTGTCAATGCGGTCCCGAGGTCCAGTTCCTGGCGCGCCGCGATCCAGCGCAGAACCGAAACATCGGTGATTTTCGGATCGACGCGCCGTACAAAACTGCACAGCATGTCGGGTTTCAACTTTTTCAGCATCGATATCTGGCGCTCTGGCGCCATGCTCGTCCAGTCTTTCTGCACTATGGCAAGCATCGCTCGTTTCCCCCCATTCGGGTTATTGTTTTTGTCTCCGGGCATCTGCCACTACCCAGAGCGTTGCACCGAATTGCGGCGAAACTTTGACACCGCAACCATTAGGCGAGCAAATCGTTAATGACACACTAACCATTTATGCAATGCCACCTTTGCCGCATAATTAATGGCCATCATTGCGCTCTGCTGGCGACGAGGTGATTGGCGCGCGCGCCAAGCTCGACTATATCGCATGTATGTTTGCAGATTTCCTCACGCGGCTGGTCCGCCCCGACCCTGAACCCCTGGTTGATACAGATGCGCGGTTGGCGCTCTCTGCGCTTTTGGTGCGGGTGGCACGCAGCGACGGGTCGTACGAAAGCAGAGAGCGCGAGGTGATCCGCCGCATTGCCGAGGATCGTTATGGCCTCGCCCCCGACGCCGCCGAGCGACTTGTTACAGAGGCCGAGGGGCTGGAACGCGAAGCGCCGGACACCGTACGGTTTACGCGCGCCATCAAGGACGCGGTTCCCTACGAACACCGGCTCGGCGTGATCCAAGCCCTGTGGAAAGTGGTGATGGCCGATGGCCAACGCGAACCCGAGGAAGATGCGCTGTTGCGACTGGTGGCATCGCTGCTCGGGGTGAGCGATCAGGACAGCAATGCAGCCAGGTTGGCCGTGTCGCGCGGGTGATCGCCAGCCTGCCCATGTACGACTGGCCAGAGGTGCAGCCGGCCAATGATCGTCTATGGCGCGCCATGCACGACAGCCTCGCGCGGTCGGGCGTCGAGGCTCCCGAGACCTTAACGCGACACGAGGATCTCTGGGCGCAGTGGGAAGCGCCCGATCTGCTCTTCTCCCAAACCTGCAGCTTGCCGTATCAGATGCGCCTGAAGGGCAAGGTTACGCTTCTGGCCAGTCCGGATTATCGCCTGGATGGCTGCCCGCCCGGCTACTATGCCTCCAAGATCGTCGTACGGCGCGCGGATGACTGGGTGGCCCCGCGGGATTGGCGGGCGATGCGCCTTGCCTTCAACGAGCTTCGATCGCAATCCGGTTGGGCATCCATCCTCACGCATGCGCAAACATTGGGCACTGGCTTCGCGTCGCAGATCGCATCGGGGGCGCATCGGACCTCGGCGCGGATGGTGGCGAAGGGCAAGGCCGACATCGCTGCAATCGACGCGCAAAGCTGGCGAATGGTGCAGGCCTATGATCCCTGGGCGACCAGGCTTTCTGTGATCGGACAGACGCGCGCCACCCCTGCCACCCCGTTTGTCACGGCGGTGTCAGCTTCCGGCGATATGAGAGCCAAGCTCTGTCAGGCCTTGCAGGCCACAGTTGCGCAATTGCCAGCGTCGGATCGCGCAGTCCTGCATCTGCATGGCGTCGCCCCGGCCGAAGAGATCGCCTATCTCACGGTCCCGACCCCGCATAGCGGCAGCCAATGGCGACAGGATTCCGCCGATCGCACCGCCGCGCCCGACATGCCCCCGTTGCAATTTCGCACAAACTAAGCCCTACTTTGGGAAATCGCCCCCGAGAGCTAAGGTTTGCAGGCCCCGCCAATCATTGGCAGTTGCGACCTTCACGAAAGCTATGCCAGCTCCGTCGCGCCCATGTGCGTGACAGCCATGCCGCAGCGCAACACAGGCCGTGTAGGAAAACTGGCCGCGTGGGGAAACGGGCCGGAGAATGTCGGTCATACCAAACAGGAAAGCCCATCATGAAGACATTGATCCTGACCACCGCCGCGCTGGCTCTCACTGCTGGTATGGCACTGGCCGAAAGTCACGCGACGACTGCTGTCCGGCTCGGCACCGAGGCGGCCAATGCGCCATTCAATTTCATCAACGACAACGGTGAGGTCGATGGATTCGAGCGTGAACTGGGGGACGAACTGTGCGAGCGCGCCAAATTGAAATGCGAATGGGTCACGAATGACGGGGAGACCCTGATCGCCAATCTCATTTCTGGCGATTACGACGCGATCATGGCCGGCATGTCGATAACCGATGAACGCGATGAGGTTATTGATTTCACACAGACCTATATGCCCCCGGTATTGTCGGCCTATATCGCGGTCTCAGAAGATATCGACCTGGAGGGCGGCGAGATCGCGGCGCAGACCGGCACCATCCAGGCAGAGCATGTGGCGGAGAGCAGTGCCACCCTGGTCGAATTCGCGACCCCTGATGAATCCATCGCGGCCTTGCAGAACGGTGAGGTCGACGCCGTTATTGCCGGGAAGGGATACCTGAAACCCTTCGTCGAGGACTCCGGTGGCAAATTCATCTTTGTCGGTGAGGATATCGCCCTGGCCAAGGGGATCGCCATGGGCCTGCGCGACAGCGACGAAGATCTGCGCGAGACATTTGACGACGCTCTACGCGCGATGAAAGAGGACGGCGCGCTCACCACCCTGATCCTGAAGTGGTTCGGCGAGGACGCCCAGACATACTGACAACAAGGCAAGGCATCAACGGGACGACCCGCCTTCCCCCCGAAAGCCAGTGTCCGCGATCGTGTTGTTCCCCGACATCGCGGCCAGTGGCGGAGAATTCCTCTACGCCCTGCGCAGGCTCGATGCCCGAAAGCGATCTGGAGACGCCAGCGCTTTCGCCGACGCAACGCTCAGTCTCTTTATCCGCTATCCCGTCCTCGCGCTCCATTTCATCCTTCTCACCCCGGCGATCATCGGGATATACGCAGGTATCAACCGGCCTCCCAACCGACACCTCCCTGCGGGGAATCGGCCCCGGATCCGGGCAAAACCCCAATTGGTGCGCTAAACATGACGCTTGGAAATATTCGCACGTTTCGTGTGGCCGCGGTTGATCTGAACGGTCAAATGCGCGGCAAACGTCTGCCGCGCTCGGCCTATGAAAAGCTGGGCGAGGGGTCGGTTCGCATGCCGCTCTCGGTGATGAACGTTGATATCTGGGGCGCGGATATCAAGGACAGCCCGCTGGTCTTTGACAGCGGCGATGCTGACGGCGTCCTGCTGCCCACGGATCGCGGACCCGTGCCGATGCCCTGGCTCGACGTACCCTCGGCCCTTGTCCCGATGAGCATGTACCACGATACCGGCGCGCCCTTTCTCGGCGATCCGCGACATGCGCTGGCGACAGTGCTGGAGCGCTACGCCAGTCGGGGCTGGACCGTGCGTGCGGGCATCGAGATGGAATTCTACCTCGTCGACGACAGCGGCCCTTTCCTGATGCCACCGCAGAACCCGCAGTCGAACCGACCGCTACAGGGCAACGCAATCCTGTCCCTGCGACAGCTCGATTCCTTCGACGCTTTCCTGTCGGCGGTCTACGAGGCCTGCGACGATATGGAGATCCCGGCCCAATCGACGATTTCCGAGGCCGGCCTGGGCCAATTCGAAATTGACCTCGAACACCGCGAAGCCATGCGCGCCGCCGATGACGCCTGGCTGTTCAAGTCGCTGATCAAGGGTATGGCGCGCAAATTCGGTATGGCCGGCACTTTCATGGCCAAACCGCTGCGCGACGAGGCCGGCACCGGCATGCATGTGCATTTCTCGGTGCTGGACCAAGCCGGGCGCAACATCTTTGACAATGGCGGCCCCGAGGGCACGCCATTCCTGCACAGCGCTGTCGCGGGATGCCTTGAGGCGATGCCGGCCTCGACCCTGATCTTCGCGCCGCATGGGACTTCCTATGATCGTTTCGTGGATAGCAGCTATGCCCCGACCGGCGCGTGCTGGGCCTATGAAAACCGCACGGCTGCCTTGCGTATTCCCGGTGGCCATTCAGTCGCGCGACGGATCGAACACCGCGTCGCAGGCGGCGACAACAATCCCTATCTCGTCCTCGCCGCGATCCTCGGCGCGGCCTTCGAGGGGATCGAGGATGCCATGACCGCCCCACCCCCCATTCACGGCAACGCCTATGACCTCGACCTGCCCCGACTGCGCCCCGACTGGACCAGCGCGATCGACACCTTTGAGTCCGACGAATTGATGTCGCGTATTTTTCCTGCGCCGCTCACGCGTAACCTCGTGCTGACCAAGCGGCAGGAAAACGCGATCCTCAGCGAGATGCCGCGCGATCAGCATTGGGTGACCTACCTTGAGGCGGTCTGAGCGCGGCTGAATTGTCGCGCCGGGCCGGTCGACCCCTTGTGGCGCTCGGGCGGCTCCTCTACCGTCCGGCAAATTCGCAACCTCTGGTGTCTTATGCTGATCGGCATTCTGCAATGCGGCCACTATCCCGATGATCTGCAACGGGAAAGCGGCGACTATGGCGACATGTTCCAACGGCTGCTGTCGGGCCAGGGCTTTGACTTCGCGCTCTATCCGGTGGTCGATGACATCTTTCCCGCGGACGCAGAGGCCTGCGACGGCTGGCTCATCACCGGATCGCGTCACGGCGCATATGAAGACCTGCCCTGGATCCCGCCGCTGGAAGAGTTGATCCGCCAAATTCACGCCGCTGGCCGGCCCTTGGTCGGCATCTGCTTTGGCCATCAGATCATCGCGCAGGCGATGGGTGGCAAGGTCGAGAAATTCACCGGCGGCTGGTCCGTCGGACGCCAGACCTACCGCAATGCGGAAGGAACGTTTTCACTGAATGCCTGGCACCAGGATCAGGTGACGGAACGGCCACCCGGTGCGCGCGTCGTCGCGGAGTCCGATTTCTGTGCCAACGCAGCACTGGCTTACGGCGACCGGACCTACACCATCCAGCCGCACCCGGAATTCAGCGCTACCGAAGTCACCGGGCTGCTGGAAACGCGCGGTCCCGGACTGGTTCCGGACGCGCTCATCGCCAGCGCCAAGGCCAGCCTCGGCGGGTCGCTCGACACCACCGCCGAAGTGCGCCGCCTTACCAACACGCTCAAGGGAATTTCGGCATGAACGAGGACTGGATCAATCTGATCCCGCAATCCGCCCAGGATTATCTGGAAAACCGCCGGCTCGATGAGGTCGAATGCATCATCTCGGACCTGCCCGGCATTGCGCGTGGCAAGGCGGTCCCGGCGTCGAAATTCGCGCGTCAGTCTTTTTTTCACCTGCCCAATTCGATCTTCTTTCAGACCATCACAGGCGATTGGGGCGATGCGGCCGGCTCAGAGGGTTTCACCGAACCCGACATGATCCTGCGCCCGGATTACTCAACCGCGACGGCCGCGCCCTGGACCGGGGACTGGACGCTGCAGGTGATCCACGACGCCTATGATCGCAAGGGGGCGGCGATCCCCTTTAGCCCGCGCAACGTGTTGAAACGGATTTGCAAGCTTTACGAGGATCAGGGCTGGACCCCGGTTGTCGCGCCGGAGATGGAATTCTACCTCGTGGCGCGCAACCTCGACCCCGCCAAACCGATCGAGCCGATGATGGGGCGTTCGGGTCGCCCGGCGGCTGCGCGTCAGGCCTATTCGATGACGGCGGTGGACGAGTTCGGCCCCGTGATCGACGACATCTACGACTTTGCCGAAGCGCAGGGTTTCGAAATCGACGGCATCACCCAAGAGGGCGGTGCCGGGCAGTTGGAGATCAACCTGCGCCACGGCAACCCGGTCAAACTGGCGGACGAGGTCTTCTACTTCAAACGCCTGATCCGCGAGGCGGCCCTGCGTCACAATTGCTTTGCCACCTTCATGGCCAAACCGATCGGGGAGGAGCCGGGCTCTGCCATGCACATCCACCACTCGATCCTCGACGCCGAAACCGGGCGCCACATCTTTACCGGCCCGCAGGGCGGTGAGACGGACGCATTCTACAACTTCATCGGCGGCCTCCAGCACCATCTGCCACAGGTGATTCCGCTGCTCGCGCCATACGTGAACTCCTATCGGCGTTACGTGAAGGACCACGCCGCCCCGATCAACCTGGAATGGGGCCGCGACAACCGCACCACCGGCATCCGTGTGCCGATCTCCGAACCCGACGCGCGACGCATCGAAAACCGCGTCGCGGGCATGGATTGTAATCCCTACCTCGGGATCGCCGCCTCGCTCGCAGCCGGCTATCTCGGCCTGATGCGCGAGGAACGCGCGGAAAAGCAGTTCCGTGGCGACGCCTATGAGGGCGACGGCGACTTCCCCCGCACCCTGGGCGAGGCGCTCGACACCATGGACGAGGCGACGGGCATCACAGAGGTCCTGGGCGAGGAATTCTGCCGCGTCTATTCCATCGTTAAACGCACCGAATACGACGAATTCCTGCAGGTCATCAGCCCGTGGGAGCGCGAACACCTCCTGCTCAACGTCTGATGATCGCGCGCGCCGGGCCCACTTTGGTTTTGCAAATATCCCCGCCGGAGGCTCAGCCCATAGGGTTCCTCTCGCCCCGAAAATGCCGCACGAACCGATGAACCTGCTCCACGCCAACGACCGGGCCGGGCAGTATCCGCCCAGCTATTATGCCGCCACCGCCAACCCGCTCGCGCCCTGCCCGCAGCTCAAGGGTGCGATGCGCGCGGATGTCTGCGTGATCGGCGGCGGCTACACCGGCCTCTCCGCCGCGCTGCACGCCGCCGAATCCGGCCTGTCGGTCATTCTGCTGGAGGCGCAGCGCCTCGGCTTTGGCGCCTCGGGGCGCAACGGCGGACAATTGGGCAGCGGGCAGCGGCAGGATCAGATGGCGCTTGAAAAGATGGTTGGACTCGATGATGCGCGGCTCTACTGGCGGCTCGGCGAGGACGCGAAGACCTTCACCAAGAGCCTGATCGAAAAGCATGCCATCGACGCCGACCTGAAACCCGGCGTCGCATGGACCGGGGTGAGCAAGGCGGACGTCCACCACCTGCATGACTACGCCGCGCACCTGACCGCGCGCTACGACTACCCGCATATGGAAGCGCCGGATGCCGCGCGCTTTGCCTCGATCATCCCCTCCCCGGCCTATGCGGGCGGGGTGATCGATCGCGACGCCGCGCATCTGCATCCGCTGAAATACGCCCTTGGCCTCGCGCGGGCGGCACAAGGGGCCGGAGTGCAGATTTTTGAGCGTTCCGAAGTGCGCGCGATAGAAGAGGGCACCCCCACCACCGTGCAGACCGGCGCCGGACATGTCACCGCGGATCACGTCATCCTCGCCTGCAACGGCTATCTCGGCGGCTTGCAGCCCAAGGTCGCCGCCCGCGTCATGCCAATCAACAACTTCATCGTCGCAACCGAACCCCTCGGCGATGACGCCGTGCGGGTGCTGGGGGAGGACATCGCGGTCGCGGACAGCAAGTTCGTGGTCAACTACTACCGCCTCTCTGCCGACAAGCGGCTGCTGTTCGGCGGCGGAGAGAACTACGGCTACCGCTTCCCACGTGATATCGCCGCCAAGGTCCGCAAGCCAATGACCGAGATCTACCCGCACCTCGCCGATGTGCGCATCGACTATGCCTGGGGTGGGACGCTGGCGATCACGATGAAGCGCCTGCCGGTCTTTGCCCGTCTTGCACCGAACATCCTGTCAGCCTCGGGCTATTCGGGACACGGGCTCGGCACCGCCAGTCATGCGGGTTACCTGATGGCGCTGGCGGTCCAGGGTCAGGCGGCGGGTTTTGATGCGATGTCGCGCCTGCCCTCAACCCGTTTTCCCGGTGGGCGCGCGCTGCGATCCCCCCTGCTCGTCGCGGCGATGAGCTGGTTTTCGCTACGCGACCGGCTCGGCGTGTGACGAAGGGACAGCCGCCCCGTCGCAATTATTTCATTTGGCTGTCATCCCGGCATCGTTTAGATTTCCCAAAGATGACTTTCAGGAAAGCCGAACGATGACGCTCCCCCCAAATGTCTACGACGCTGAGCCCATTCCCGAGGCCGCCCGCGAAAAGGTCGAGGCGCTGCTCGCTTCCGGCGACCTCTTCCGCTACACCGCGCCCGAGAACGCCCCTGTCACGCTGCTGGAGAGCGAATTCGCTGAAATGATGGGCGTGCGCTATGCGCTGGCGGTGTCCTCCTGCTCGGCCGCGCTGTTCTTGTCGCTCAAGGCGCTGGCCCTGCCGCGTGGCGCGCGCGTCATGATCCCGGCGTTTACCTTTGCGGCGGTGCCCTCCTCCATCGTGCACGCGGATTGCGACGTGGTCCTGTGCGAATGCGGCGCGGATTACCGGATCGATCTTGCGGATTTCCGCGCCAAATTGCCCGGCGTTCAGGCGGTCATCATCAGCCATATGCGCGGCCACACCTCTGACATGGACGCGATCATGGCGGCCTGCGACGCCGCAGGCGTGCCGGTGATCGAGGACGCTGCACATTCGCTCGGCACCCTGTGGGATGGGCGCAAGATCGGGACCATCGGGCAGATCGGCTGCTTTTCCTTCCAGTCCTACAAGATGGTCAATTCCGGCGAGGGCGGCATTCTCATCACCAATGATGCCGACGCGGTCGCCCGCGCCATCATCATGTCCGGCGCCTATGAGCATATGTGGAAAAAGCACAAGGCGCGGCACGGCGAGAATTCGCGCGATCTGATCGACGCGCTGGAACGCTGGCAGAACAAGCTGCCGCTCTACAACCTGCGCCTGTCGAACCTCAGCGCAGAGATCGCGCGCGCGCAGCTGCCCGAGGTGCCCCGCCGGATCGCGGATGGGCGGCGCAATCATGACCTCGTCGCGTCCCTGATCGCGGCCTCGCCATGGATCGACGTCCCGGCCAAGCTGGCAGCGGAGGTCCGCGCGCCCGACAGCCTGCAATTCAACCTCGTGGGGGTCAGTGACGACGAAACACGCGCCTTTCAGGACGCCGCCGCCGCGCGCGGCGTGAAGGTGCAGGTGTTCGGTCTGTCCAGCGACAATGCCCGAGCGTTCTGGAACTGGCAGTTCCTCGGCACTCTGCCGGACCTGCCCAAGACGCGCGCGATGCTGATGCGCGCTTGTGATACTCGCCTGCCCGCGCGTCTGACGCCGGATCAATGCGCGTTGATTGCAGACGCGCTGATCGCGGCGGCGGATGATGTCATGGGTGAGGTAAAGGCCTACGGAACCTGAGGGGCCGGGCCGCCGGTGACAGCGTAGGCCCTGACCTGTAAGGTGAGACAGGGGCATGCTCAAGCCTGAGCACGCCACCCTACCCCATCAGTCGACAAACGCCTTTTCGACCACATATTCCTTGGGATCGGAATTGGCTCCTTCGCGCAGACCGAAGCCTTCGAGGATTTCCTTGATCTCCACGTTAAAGGCGAGGTTGCCGCAGACCATCGCCCGATCCGCACCCGGTTCGATCGGCTCGATCCCGAGGTCGGCAAAGACCTGACCTGAACGCAGCAGGTCCGTGATCCGGCCCATCGTCGGGCTTTCTTCGCGGGTGGTCGTTGGGTAATAGCGCAGCTTGGCGAGGTTCTCCGTGCCGATCAGTTCTTGCAACATCTCGTCCTCGCGGATGGATGCGATCAGGTTTGCGCCATAGGCCAGCTCACCAACCTCGCGACAGGTATGGGTAATGATGACCTCGTCGTAATCCTCGAACGTCTGCGGATCACGCAGGAGCGAGGCAAAGGGCGCGAAGCCGGTGCCGGTCGCAAAGAACCACAGACGCTTGCCCGGAAGGATCGCATCATGCACCAGCGTTCCGACGGGCTTGGGCCGCAGGATCAGTTCATCGCCCACCTTCAGGTGTTGCAAGCGCGAGGTCAGCGGACCGTCCTGCACCTTGATCGAGTAGAACTCCAGCTCCTCGTCCCAAGAGGGCGAGGCGATGGAATAGGCGCGCAGAAGCGGGCGTCCATTGTCGCCCATAAGGCCGATCATCACGAATTCGCCCGAGCGGAATCGCAGCGATGCGGGCCGCGAGACCCGGAACGAAAACAGCTTGTCCGTCCAATGTTTCACATAGGTCACGGTCTGCGCGTCGGGCAGCGTCGGAACTTTGGGGATCGTCTGGTCGGTCACTAAGGCCTCGGTCATAGGTATTCAGGGTGTCGCCACCCCCCTCTAGCGTGTCGTTGCAAAATTGGAAACTCGCTCAACCGGCGCGCATGCGCGATTGATAATCGTGCCCGCGCCAGTCGGCGCGGAATTTCCACTGGTCCTGGGGTTGGCGTGCGGCCAGCTCGTTAGAGATCTCGACCTCGTCAAAACCGCAGCGTCGCGCCATGGCATATTGATCCGAGATCACATGGCCCAATGCCCGCAGCTTGCCCGTATAGCCCCGCCGCCGCAGAACGCGCGCGATGGTAAAGCCACGTCCGTCCGAGAAGCTGGGAAAGGCGATGCGTATGAGGGCCGCGTTCGGGATGCTGAGAGCTTCGGGATCGGTGTCGGACTCCAGATCTATAACCTGCCCGTCGGTCAGACCCTTGGCCCAATCTTCGGTTGCGAAGCCTTCATCGGTGACGATCACGCTCATGCTGCACCTCCTCTTACCATTTTTCCGTCAACGAAATGAATTCCGCATTCTTCCTTGTCCTGACCGCGCCAGCGACCGGCACGGGGATCCTCGCCGGGTTTCACAGGTGAGGTGCAGGGCGCGCAGCCGATCGAAGGGTAGCCGCGCGCGACCATGGGGTGACGCGGCAGGCGGTTCTCGTCCATATAGGCGCGCACGTCCTCGGGTGCCCAGTGAGCCAGCGGATTGACCTTGATGCGGTGCGCACCGTCGGCCTCAAAGAACTCAAGCTCTGACCGGGTGGAGCCCTGAAACCGCTTGCGTCCGGTGACCCAGCCATCGAATTGCGACAGCGCCTGCTGCAGGGGACGCGTCTTGCGCAGATCGCAGCAGGCATCGGTGTCAACCTGATGCAGCTTGTCCTCGGGGTCTTCCCGCGTGACCTCCAGCGGATTGGCGCGGATCACGCGCAGATCGCGCAGGTGAAGTCGTTCGGCCAGTTCCGCCTGATAATCCAGCGTTTCGGGAAACAGCATCTGCGTGTCGATAAACAGGATCGGCGTGCCGGGATCCACCATCGCCACGAGGTGCAGCAAAACAACTGATTCCGCCCCGAAGGAGGAGACCAGCGCGATGCGCCCCGCCTCCGGGTCGCGCAGAGCACCTTCCAGAACCGCCGTCGCCCCGTGATGGCGGTAGCGTTCGTTCAGCGCGCGCATCCGCTCGGCCTGTTCTGGCAGGACAGGGGCGTTGCTGAAGTCCATTGCGGCCTCAGGCGGCATGGCTTTTCGCTTTCTCGGTCTCGTAAAGGGCGGTCTTGAACGGCTCCGCCCCGACCCGGCGATAGGCCATCAGGAAGGTTTCGTCCGTCCCCTCGCGCAAATCCAGATAAGTGCGTACAATACGCTCGATGGCGTTCGTGATTTCGTCATAGGCAAAACCCGGACCTGTCCGCGTCCCGATTTCGGCCGTTTCCGTGCCGTCACCCCCCAGAGTGATCTGGTAGTTTTCCACCCCTGCGCGATCCAGCCCCAAAATGCCGATATGTCCGACATGGTGGTGTCCGCAGGCGTTGATGCAGCCCGAGATTTTCAGCTTGAGCGGTCCGATATCATGTTCGAGCTTCAGCTCGTCAAATCGCTGCGCGATCTCCTGTGCGACCGGAATGGCGCGCGCTGTGGCGAGGGCGCAGTAATCCATGCCCGGGCAGGCGATGATATCCGAGATCAGCCCGACATTGGCCGTGGCAAGGTCGACTTCGCGCAAGGCGGCGTAGATGGCCGGCAGGTCGGATTTATGCACGTGGGGCAGGATCACGTTCTGCTCGTGACTGATGCGCAAATCGTCGTGACCATAGTTCTCGGCCAGGTCGGCCAGCACGCGCATCTGGGCAGAGGTCGCATCCCCCGGCGTCGCGCCCTGCTTTTTCATCGAAACGGTGACGATCGCGTAGCCCTCGGCCTTGTGCGGCGCGAGGTTCGTGTCAGCCCATGAGCGGAACACCGGATTGGCTTCGTAGGCCTGATCGAAAACCTTGGTTTCGGCCTGCCGGAACGCGGGCGGGGCAAAGTGGTCCCGAATCTCGGCCAGCATCTGTTGATCGATGCCGGAAAATGCGCGCTTCACCTCGTCGAATCGAGCCTCAACCTTTTCGCGAATCGTATCCAGCCCGTTCTCGTGAACGGTAATCTTGAGACGCGCCTTGTACTTGTTGTCCCGCCGTCCGAGCTGATTGTAGACGGAGACGATCGCTTCGAGATACGGCAGCAGATCGGCCGGCGGCAGGAAATCACGGATCACCTTGCCGATCATTGGCGTACGGCCCAGACCGCCGCCGACGAGCACTTCGTAGCCTGCCTCACCGACATCGTTCTGAATCATCCGCAGTCCAATGTCATGTGACTTGACCACGGCGCGGTCGTTCGGGGAACCGGTGACCGCGATTTTGAATTTACGGGGCAGGAACTGGAATTCGGGATGATCTGTCGACCACTGGCGGATCAATTCAGCTACCGGACGTGGATCGGCGATTTCATCCGCTGCCGCACCGGCGAAGTGGTCTGCCGTCACATTGCGGATAGTGTTACCCGAGGTCTGGATGGCGTGGAGTTGCACTTCGCCCAGGGCGTCGAGGATGTCGGGCACCTCGGGCAGTTTCGGCCAGTTGTACTGGATGTTCTGGCGCGTGGTGAAGTGGCCATACCCCTTGTCCCACCGATCCGCGATCAGAGCCAGTTGACGCATCTGGTCCGCGCGCAGCGACCCGTAGGGGATCGCGACGCGCAGCATGTAGGCGTGCAATTGCAGGTAAAGACCGTTCATCAGGCGCAGCGGACGGAATTCGTCTTCGGTCAGCGATCCGTCGATGCGGCGTTCCACCTGCTGGCGGAACTGAGCATTACGCTCGGCGAGAAAGGCATGGTCGAAGTCGTTGTAGCGATACATTTGGGGTCTCCTGGGCGGCGGCTGAGGATGGAAGGGCGCGGATCAGCTCCGCGAGAGATCTTCCGTTTGCTTGCCGTGGAAATAATTGGATGGGCCGGTGCGACGAAAATCCTCGCGAAAATGCGTGGGCTCGGGGCCGGCTGGCCCACCGGCCATGTCGGCCAGATAGGCACCGACGATTTCCGCGTGACGGCGCGATGCGTCCAGCAGACGCACCTCGGCATGCGCCTCATCGGTCAACAGTTCCGCTTCGGAAAGATCGCGACTCCAGCGGTCATCTTCGGTCAGGTAAACCACGTCGCCCTCCAGCAGGGCGTTGGCGGTGACGACTTTGGGGGTGAAGGTACGGGGCATCAGGCGTGCTCCTGTCTCTGAATGGTGGGTTCGCCGGGCAAGCCGGGAATCAGTGTGACGTCGGGGCCGGCGACACGAATGGCCGTGGCGAGGCCTTCGCTACAGGGCTGAGATGACAGATATAGGACATGACGCGCATTCGCCGCGCGCTGAGCGAGAAGGTGCGGCAAAGGCGGGATCGTGGCCGTCGGGTGAAGCGTCAGGAAATCCGCTTCGCGGCGCGCCAGCTCCAGAATTTCCGGCGCAATGTCGGCATCGTGCACCACCACGTCGGCGGTATCGAGGGCGCGGCGCGTCTTCATCACCAGAAGGTCGGGATCCGCGCTGCCGGTCCATGCGAGGGTGACGCGCGATCGCAGTCCCGCACCGTCCAGATGCGCGGCCAGAAGACCGGACAAGGCCGCATCCAGATCGAGACCGGCAGCGTGGGCCTGCGGACCCGCCCGATCGAACCACTCCGCCCAGAAGGCACGGCGGGGACGCCCGTGCGGCAGAAGCTCCGCCCGGTCGCGAAACCCAGCGGCGGCAACGGCCAACGGACCGGTGGCGAGCGGAAGCTGTTCCTCAAGCACCGCCTTGATCCGGCGCGCCAGAACCGGCGCGGCCCCCTCGGTCCCGATGGCAACGGTCACGGGCGCTCGGTCGACCATGGCGGGCGTGATAAAGGCGGAGGCGTCGAGATTGTCGACCACGTTGACCAGAACGCCAGCCTCACGGGCGAGAAGCGCGGTGCGCGCATCGCGAGCCCCATCCTCATCCGCCGCATAGACCAGGGTCGCCCCGCTCAGGTCCTCGGCCTGCAAGGGACGGGGGACCACGGTAAGGCGATCCTGGCGAGCCCAGGTATGGATCTCGGGCGCGGCGTCGAGAGCGTAAACCTCAATGCGGGCGGGGGTCTTCATGAGCAGCCGCAACTTGGCCAGCGCCGCCGCACCACCGCCCGACAGCAGGACACGAGTGTCCGCCATGGCAAGGAAGATCGGAAAATGCTGCATCGCTTCGGCCTTTCGGGCTGGATTGACTTGTTGGTAAGATAGGAAATATTCCCCATATTGCGCCAGTCACTCAGCCGAATAAGGACAGTGTTCGCGCTCCCTGCCCCTCTAGGTCGGGAATCCCTGCAAACGAAGGAAAACAAGAATGGCGACCCGAATGGACGAACTCGACCGGAAAATCCTTTTGCATTTGCAGCAAGACACCACGCCGTCGATCGAGGATATCGCCCGATCCGTCGGCTCCTCCAAGACGCCCGTCTGGAACAGAATCCGCAAGATGCGCGAGAAGGGAATCATCACCCGCGAGGTGGCAATTCTGGACGCTGGCGCACTCGGTTTCGAGGCTTGCTTTTTTGTGCTGATCCGGACGTCCGAGCACGACGCAGAGTGGCAGAATGCGTTCCTGAAGGCCCTGCGCGAACGCGCGGAGGTGCAGGAAGCGCACCGTCTCGCAGGCGACATCGATTATATTCTCAAGGTCCGGGTTCCGAACGCAAAGGCCTATGACGTGTTCTACCAGGCGTTGATTTCAGAGGTGAAAATCCACAACGTCACCGCGCTGTTGTCGATGGAGGAAATCAAGTCGACCACTGCCCTGCCCCTGTGAGCACATATGCTTGGGCATAGGCAAAGGGGTGTTTGGGTTCATCAAAACGAAATGAGCGGGCTGTAAAACAGTCTGTGGGACGGAAACCGCCCGACAAACGAAAAAGGCCGGAGTTTTCACCCGGCCTTCTCGTTGTGATATCCGGCGTGATTACGCGCCGAAGCCTAGCAATTCACGAATACGCCCCAGGACCTCGGCGAGACGCTCGGGGTTGTTCTGGACCGTGCCCAGGCTGGCTTTCAGAGCTGCCTTTTGCATCGTGCCGATCTCGGCGGCGTCGACCAGCTCAATCGCCTTGTCGAGGTTAAAGCCATCCACCGTCAGGACCTCGCCGATTTCCGCAACGGAAAAACCAGTGGTCTCGGCCAGTTGTGCGACATCTGCGCTTGCGTTGGTCGCCGTCGTGGAAGCGTCCGCCTCGGCCTCGACGGTTGTGCTGGTTTCTGCTGTCGCGGCCTCGGTCGCGTCAACCGATGCACCTTCGGTCGTGGTCGAGTCGGTCGGGCTCGTCTCCGCGACGCTCGAGTCAGTCGCCGGTGCCGGTGCCGGAGCTTCATCCGGCGCGGTGGTGGTTGCCGTCGCTTCGACTTCCGCATCGGCGTCGACAGAGACGCTGGCGCCATCCGCGTCACCTTCGGGAAGGGTCACGGCCTCCGTGGCAGCCGATACCGACTCCCTGGCTGCGTCCCCTGCGGCGCTGGCCGCGTCCTTGACCGCGGCAATGGTATCACCCGCGACCTCTTCGACCTTATCGGCCGCAATCGCGGCGGCGTCCCCGACGGTGTCCGCGCCTTCGGCGGCGGCTTCTTCTGCGGCGGCAACAGCGCTCGTGACCGCTTCTGTGACCGTGTCGACGACATCGTCAGCGGACTCGCCTGTGGCTTCTGCCGACTCGGTCGTGGCTCCGACCTCCGCCTCTGCTTCGGTCGACACCGTCACATCGGCTTCAGACCCGTTTGCCTCGACAACTTCGTCGCGTTGATCAAGCGTGTAGAAGGCCACGCCCCCGACGACGACCAATGCCACGATAATACCGATTATCTTACCCATAGACTTGTTCCTTGCATGTGTCCCGATGCCCGTTCCGAGAGTTGAGGAGAGTTAAGCCACAGCGGCCCATGCCCGCGCAAGTTGGATTCGGGATCGGCGCAACCTTTCCCCCATTTGCCGCTTGAAAGAAACCCCCGTCGCCACTAGTTTACGCGCTCACTGACACTTGGCTATAAGAGGACCAGAGACATAGCTCGCAGACCCCATAACGCGCCGCCGACACGCGACACCGGCCCCCGCGTAAACGACCGTATTCGCGAAACGGAAATCCGCCTGATTGGCGCAGAAGGTGAGAACCTCGGCGTCGTGACGCCCGCACGCGCGATGGAATTGGCCGAACAGGTGGAGCTCGACCTTGTCGAGATTTCCCCGAACGCCAGCCCGCCCGTCTGCAAGATCATGGACTTCGGCAAGTTCAAGTACGAACAGCAAAAGCGGGAATCCGAAGCGCGCAAGAACCAGAAGATCATCGAGGTCAAAGAGGTCAAATTCCGGCCCAACACCGACCATCATGATTACGATGTCAAAATGCGCAACGTCGAGAAGTTTCTTGCCAAGGGCGACAAGGTCAAGGTTACGCTGCGGTTCCGTGGTCGCGAAATGGCGCACCAGAACCTTGGTCGTGAACTCTTGGAACGCGTCGCAGAGGACACCAAGGAAATGGGCAAGGTCGAGAGCATGCCCAAGATGGAAGGTCGTCAGATGATCATGATGATCGGCCCCTTGCCGAAATAGGCGACTGACGATTGCCGATGCGCGATGATGGCGGCCCTTCGGGGCCGCTTTTCTTTTGGCGCCTTGTCGACGAGCGTCAGTATTGGCACGGACCGGGGGCGTTCACTCGGATCCGGCGCGTTTGCGACCTGCGCGCGGCTGCGGGCGGGTCGGGATCTCCTTGAGCAATCCGCCGACCCCCATGGCCGCGATATCCGAGGCTGAGACGCCGATCCCGCAGACCACGCGCGATAACACCCAGTCGGCGCCGTTCAATGCGGGCGAACGGGCGCAGCCCGGCAGTCCAATCACCGGACGACCCGCCAAGTCGCCGATGAATAGGAGGTTGCCGGGATCAACGGGCATACCGAACCGCGACACCTCTCCGCCCGCGCGTCGAACCGCCTCTGGCGCAACATCGTAGGGGTCCGAGGTCGCCGAGCCGGTCAGGATCAGCGTGAGGTCAGTGGCATCCGGTGCAGCGAGGGCCTTACGAATAGCCTCTTCGCGGTGCGGAAC
Organism: Pseudooceanicola sp.; assembly: GCA_002709085.1. GTDB lineage: Bacteria > Pseudomonadota > Alphaproteobacteria > Rhodobacterales > Rhodobacteraceae > Pseudooceanicola. Next base: position 41,327 of record PAPR01000036.1, read on the forward strand.
CTTAAGCACTTCGGTCAAGGTCATGCCGAGCGCGCGAAGCCGATTTTCAATCGCCTGCACGCCCTTGTCCCCCGCCCCGCCGGGGATTTCGGTCACGATGAGACGCGCGTTGCACATCACCGGGATGGCCAGCCCGATAGCGCCGCCCCTCGCGTCCCCGAGCAGCGCTTCGGCCTGTTCAACCGCAGCCCCCGGAACCGCGTAGGCGATGATCTTGACCGTCGCGACCATGCCGCCTTCGGCCATCTGTTGCAGGTCGGGCACCGTCGCCAGCGTCAACATCGGGTCGATTTCGTTCAGTGCATTCAAACGATCAGTATCCAGACGGACCACACCGGGCCCCTCCGCGATCAGGTTGACGCGCCCGGTAAAGGCTTTGGTAATCCGCAGACGCGCCGCCGACGGATCGGGGACCAATGCCTCGGCGACACGGCGGGCTGCCGCGTCCTCACCGACGTCTCCGGGTTCCAGTCGGGCCACGATCACATCATCCAGACCTTCGCCGGCCAAGTCGTCGAGATGCCCGCGGGTGAGCACAAGTCCCTTGCGAAGGCGCCCGGAGGTCAGCGCGACGGAATGCGCCAGCACGGCGCCTTCGGCCTCGGCCACGGGGTGCGGGCCGAATTTCACCTCAGGCGCCTCTCCGCAGGACGCGCGTCACCTCAGCCATCACGGCGACGGCGATTTCGGCAGGACCGGCTGCACCGATATCCAGACCGATCGGCGCGTGGATACGGGCGATCTCCCCGGGTGCGAAGCCTCTGCCCTCCAGCCGTGAGACCCGCTTGGCGTGAGTGCGGGTGGAGCCGAGGGCGCCAATGTAAAACGCCGCCGATTTCAGCCCCAGTTCCAGCGCCGGGTCGTCGATTTTTGGGTCATGCGTCAACAGGACGAGCGCTGTACGACTGTCCAGCCCGCGATCTTTCAGCGCCTCCTCGGGGTAATCGTCCAGGATCGTTTCACCGGGAAAGCGGCTTTCGGCGGCAAATGCGGGGCGCGGATCGACGATCAGGGGGTCATAACCTGCGATACGCGCCATCGGGACCAGCGCCTGCGCGATGTGGACCGCGCCGATGATGGTCATCCGCAAGGGCGGGTTGTGAATGGCGACAAAGGTGCGCTGATCCTCAAGCATCCCGGACCTGTCGCTGCGAAAGCGTTCGGGATAGTCCGCCTGCCCGGCAAGGCTGCCCTCCCACGTCTCGGTGTCGATGACGTGAGCGACCGGGGTCCGGGCCGCGCGGTCGCGGCACAGCGCTTCCAGTGTCTCGACCGGCAAGCCGCCCTCGGTACCGATGGGTTGCAGCAGGATTCGGATCGTGCCGCCACAGGCCAGTCCGACGGCAAAGGCGTCATCGTCGGCGACCCCATATGTCAGCATGAGGCTTCGTCCGCTGTCCAACGCATCGAGAGCTTCGGTGACAACCGCACCCTCGACGCAGCCGCCCGAGACGGAGCCGGCCAGCTCACCATCGCCCGACACTGCCAGCATGGCACCCACGCGACGCGGCGCGCTGCCCCATGTTTCCACGACACTCGCTAGGGCCGCGCCCTTACCGGCACGGTGCCAGTCGAGAGCCTGTTCAGGTATACGGTCCATCAGCGAGGTCCCTATTCAGGAATGCGATCAGATCGGAATCTCCGACCGGGCCAGCCCGGTCCAACGATCAGATCGGCAAGACATCACCTATTTGGGCAGGCAACAAGGCGGGATCAAGGATTTGTTGACCTTCTAATGTAATGATCGACTCGCGGCCCATGCTTCACCTTTGTCGGAGCATCTTTATCCCCAGAGGGCCGTAAAGAGGCCGGACAGGTTTCCCTGCCCGGCCTTCGTATTTGCCTGATCATCTACGCTAGGGCCGGTCCCCCACGCGAAGTGGAGGGCCCCCATGATCGCGCGGCGATCAGCTAGAGGTCAGCAACGCAGTGATGTTGCGCACGCTCGCGCGGCGGTTTGCGCGTTCGGCATTGCCGGTGCGGACCTTCAGATCGGATTCGCCATAACCCTGCACGACAAGGTTCTCGGGCGGCACCTGGAAGTATTCCGAAAGGGCCAGTGCAACACTCTCCGCCCGACGGTCGGACAGGGCAAGGTTGTAGCTGGCAGAGCCCACGGCGTCCGTGTGACCCTCGATCAGGAAGACTTCACCGGGGTTGGCGTCGATCCGCTCGCGCATCAACGTCCCCAGCTCGGCCAGATCTTCGGCCTCTTCGGGGCGAATCACGGCAGATCCGGTCTCGAAGTTGATGTTGTCGACCGAAATCACCGGCACCAGTTCACGGACCGCGTTGATATTGCGAACCTGACTCAGCGAGAAGCGGCGATCAATGTTTTCCGGACGGGCTTCCAACGCCGCACGCAACTCATCTGTCTGCGATTGCTGGAAGTTGATCGTGTTCCGCGTCTCTGTGACCTGCGGCAACTCGTTCACATTGACCTGCTGGGCAACGACGGTGTCATCAAACAGCACGACCTCGCGGCCATCGGGCAGGATGCGCGTCCGGCGCATCACGGTGCCGTCAGCGGCACGCACGGTTTCGATCTTGATCCCGTTATCACGGGTCGCAACCGTCCGGGTGGAGCCGTCCGAATAGGCGTAGGTCTTCACGTCGGTGCCCGGCTGGAACATCAAAACGTCATCGTTCTTGAGAACCTTGAAGCTGCCGTCGGGCTGTTGCACGACCACACGGTCGCCAGAGTTCGACACAACTTCGGAGCCGTTTTGCAGCAGTTGGCCAACCGCAAGCGCGCCAAGGCCAAAGAGGGCAATCTTGCCAATGGTATCGAGACCGTCATCATCGTCGTTTGACTGACCCGACGTGTTGGCAGTGGTCGTCGCCTGGGCGTTTGTCGCGCCCGCCGTCGTTGCGAATTCCTCGGAGGAGGAGCGCGCGGTCTCTTCGGTCACAGTCTGCTCGATGACTTCCTCGGCTTCGGCGTCACCTTCAGCGCTCGCCGCCAGGGAGGTTGTCTGCGCTTCGGCCTGCTCAGCCTCGGCAGCGGCCTGACGTGCGGCCTGATCCGCAGCGGATTCGTTGGCCAGCGCGTTCTCCAGTTCCTGCGCTTCGCTTTCGGTCTGCGCATCGTTGGTCGTGGTGGCGTCAGCGGTCGCTGCGTCGTCAGTCGTCGCCGTGGTCTGCGCCTCAGGCGCCGCAGTTACGGTTTGGTCATCCTGCTCTGCGGGCTGCTGTGCAGGCTGTTGGGCCGGCGCGTCTTGCGTTTCCGCAGTGGCGGTCGTGTCGGCGCTGGTCGCAGCCTCGGCCTCAGCGGTTGCAGTTGCGTCGCTCTCGGCAGTGGACTCGCCAGCATCGGCTTCGGCGGTTGTGTCGGCGCTTTGTGTCGCACCGGTATCAGCCGTGGCAGTTGTGTTGCCATCGGTCGCACCCGTTTCGGCACTGGCCGCAGCGCCATTATCTTCTGCAACATCTTCTGCAACCGGTTCATCCGCCGGAGCGGCTTCTGCGGTGGTTTCAGATGTCGCTTCGGTCTCTGCCGTCGCCGTTGCTTCAGGGGCTGCGGCTTCGTTTGAAGGCTCTGCCGTGGCGGTCTCGGCTTCCGCCGAGGCAGTTGGTGCGGCGGTCGTCTCAGCCTCCGCCTCTGCAGTCGCGGGGTCAGTCGGCGCCACGTTTTTCACCTCCGCTTCGGTGGTGGCTGTTGCCGCGGCGTCCCCATCGGCTTCCGCCTGAGCTTCGCCAGAGGTCGCGGCCTGGGCACGGAGCTGGTTCAACTGCTGACGCAGAACGTCGAGTTCCGCTTCTGCTTTGCCAGAGGTATCCACGCCCAGTTCAGCCTCCAGTTCTGCGGCGGTCTGAGCCATGGCGACATGGGGGACCGTGAGGCTGAGGCTCAAAACGATCGCGGTGGTGGATCTCAAAAACTTGCTGTTCATAGTGTCATCCTTTCAGGACCGCATACATGCGGACTTGAGAGAGCAACGCGCGGCATCTCAACAAGTTCATTGTTATCGGATAGCAGGATGGATTTCAGTCACTTAGCGCGCGGTGCAGGCGATCCTTTTCCCCCCGGTCATCCCGGTCCGAAAGCGCCATCGCGAGGTCTTCGAGCGATTTTATCGAATGGCCTGCGCGCAGGCTGTCCACATGGGGCAGCATCGCGGCAATCCCGCGGGCCTTTGGGGCAAAGCCATCCCACCTGAGAAGGGGGTTCAGCCAGATCACCCGGCGGGCGGACAGATGCAGCCTTTTCATTTCGGCGGCGAGCACGTCGGGATCGCCACGATCAAGGCCATCCGTAATCAGCAGAACGACCGCGCCCTGCCCCATCACACGGCGCGACCAGTCACGATTGAAGGTATGCAGGCAGTCCCCGAGGCGGGTGCCGCCCTCCCAATCCTGCGCCTCGCTGCCTGCGGCCGCGAGGGCGGCGTCGACGTCACGTTGCAGGAAATGCCGGGTGATGTTGGTCAATCGGGTGCCGAAGGTGAAGCCATGGACCTTGGCCCAACCTGCGCCCTTTTCGTTTGCCACCGCATGCAGGAAGTGAAGCACCATGCGGCTATATTGCGACATCGACCCCGAGATGTCGCAGATCGTCACCAGCGCGGGCCAACGCAGCCGCGGCACGGAATAGGAGAGTTTGCGCATCTCGCCGCCGTTTCGCACGGCATTGCGCAAGGTACGCGCCGTGTCGATCCGCGCGCCCTGTGGCGATGGCTTGGCCCGACGGGTGCGCAGAGGGGCCACCGGCAGGGTCAGCCGAGCAAGCATCCGCCGGGCCGCGGCGGCCTCTTCCACCGTCATCTGTTCGAAATCGAGCGAGCGCAGCCGTTCCTCGGCGGACATGGTGCGGGAGGCGTCGATCTCTATCTCTGTTTCTTCGCTCGACTCGTCCTCGGGGGCGTCCGGTGGCTCGGCCCCGTCGGTCAGCGCGGCGGAGGCCCTGGTGTCGCCGGGATCCGGCGGGCGGCTTTGGGCCAGACGCGACATCGCGGGCAACATGATCGCCATGAGGTCTTCGATCTGCTTGGGGTCGCGCCAGAACATGCGGAACAACTGGGTAAAGACCTGCGCGTGATCGGGCCGTGACACGAAGCAGGCGTGCAGGGTCCAGTAGAAATCCGTCTTGTCGGTGAAGCCGACCGCCTCTACCGCGCGGATCGCATCCAGCGTGTGATGCGTGCCCACAGGCAGGCCGGCACGGCGCAGGGCACGGGCGAAATGCGTTATGTTTTCCGCCAGTTTCGGGTCGTCGGGGAGGGTCAGCTCAGGCAGTTGCATGCGGCGATCGCTCTGGTCGGTGTGGATAGGGTGGGGCTGACACATCCGAAGGGGGGTGGTCGGAGGCTCGGTCTGGGGATCCGGGGGCTGGCGCGCATCATCAGGAAGTGAGCGACGCGCGCGCCTCGTCCAGCAGACGTTTGGTTTCGCCGCCCTCCAGCCGGGCAATGTCGTCCTGGTATTTCAGCACGGCACCGAGGGTCTCGGCGATGGTCTGCGGGGACAGGGAGATCACGTCGAGCGCCAGCAGACAACGCGCCCAGTCGATGGTCTCTGCGACGCCGGGTTTTTTGAACAAATCCTCGGAGCGCAGTTTCTGCACGAAGGCCACGATTTCGCGCGACAGTGCAGCGGAGGCGTCCGGTGCGCGGGCCGAGAGGATTTCCATCTCGCGCGCGAAATCGGGATACTCGACCCAATGATATAGGCAGCGCCGCTTCAGTGCGTCGTGCACCTCGCGCGTGCGATTGGAGGTGACGATGACGATGGGGGGGGCGGGCGCCTTGATGGTGCCCAGTTCGGGGATCGTGACCTGAAAGTCCGAGAGCGCTTCGAGCAGGAAAGCCTCGAAGGGTTCGTCCGAACGGTCCAATTCATCGATCAGCAGGACCGGCGCGCCGGCGGGATCGGGGCGCATGGCCTGCAGCAGCGGGCGTTCCGTCAGAAATTCCGGGCTGAAGAGTTCGGTCTGCAGCGCCTTGCGGTCAGTGGCACCCGCTGCTTCGGCAGTACGGATGGCGACCATCTGGGCGGGAAAGTTCCACTCGTAGACGGCCGACGAGACATCCAGCCCCTCGTAACATTGCAACCGGATCAGGCGACGACCGAGGGCAGCGGCGATGGCCTTGGCGATCTCGGTCTTGCCGGTGCCCGGCTCGCCTTCGAGGAAGAGGGGTTTGCCGAGTGTCAGGGACAGGAAGACAACTGTCGAAAGTGCCCGACCTGCGACATAATTTTGCCCCGAGAGCATGGTCTGTATATCGTCGATGGTCTTGGGTGTGTGCATGGGGCCTCTCCTGTCGGGGAAGAACTGCATGCGCGCGGCGCGAGGTCAATAGCAGGAGATATAGCGCATGGTCGGGGGTCCAGCCCGAAAGATTGACGCAGTGAGACGCAGGTGTAACACTTGAGCCAAGAAAAAAATAAGCGGTCCGGTTACGAACTGAGGCCCAAAAGCAGAGCAGATAACGGGATCAGATGATGACTCCACAGCACCAGCAGGCCAACCGCGCCGGCGGGGATGACGCGATGCGTGTCACCGCGGTGACTTGCGTCAAGAACGAAGGCCCGTTCCTGATTGAATGGATCGCCTTTCACCGGCTGCTCGGCGTAACGGATTTCCTGTTCTACTCCAACGATTGCTCCGACGGCACGGATCGGATGCTCGATGCGCTGGCGAAGGCGGGCATTGTTCGGCACCTTCCCAACCCCGCGGAGGGGAGAGGCTATCAGATGGAGGCGCTGAAGGATTCGCGCCATCACACAGTGGTTCAGGAGGCCGACTGGGTCTGGATTGCGGATGTGGACGAATTCCTGAACATCCACGTCGGCAATCATACGATCCCGGCGCTGATCGAAGCCTGCGGCAACCCGCAGGCGATCTCACTGAATTTTCAGTTCTTTGCCAATGACGGTGTGGAGGCTTTTGAAGACCTTCCCGTAATCGAGCAGTTCAACCGCAGCCACAATCCCGACATCTGGTGCGGCGAGTTCGCGATCGAGGTCAAAAGTTTGATCCGCAAAGACTTTCCTTTGCAATACTACGGCGCGCATCGTCCGTTTTTTAAATCCAAACTAGCACCGAAGAAACGTCCGCAGTGGAGCGATGGATCCGGGCGGCCCGTGCCGCACAAGTTTCTCGTCGCCGCGAACGCCCGACGGATCCGCAAGTTTCCGGCCTTTGGGGCGCGCCGGTTCGCGACACTCAACCATTATGCGCTGCGCTCGCTCGACAGCTACCTTGTCAAGAACGACCGGGGCGATGTGAACCGTGAACACCGCGCGTTCGATGACACCTATTGGCGCGAGCGGAATGACGTCGCGCATGAGGACCGATCCATCCACCGCTACCTGCCCCGTCTGCGTGCGGAAATCGCGGCGCTGAAAGCCTTGCCGGGGATCGCCGCGCTGCACGATGAGGCCTGCGCGCGGCACCGGGGCAAGCGTGACGAGCTGTTGGCGCAGGAGGATTATCGCGCGATGAAAGCTCAGTTGATGGCGGCCGGAACGCTGTGCCCCGACGAAGAAGCTCTGCTCGCCAGTCTCGGCCTGCCACTGCCGCCATCGCCGTATCAGGAGGGCGCGACATGAGCGATCGCCTCCGCGTCATCAACCTCGGCCTGCCGAAATCCGGGACCACGACTTTGGCCAAGGCGCTGGCCCGCGCCGGGCTGCGCACCGTGGACCACCGCGTGCACGCCAAGCTGACCGATGTGACCGAGATCGAGGGCGCCTTTGTCGGCCACCTGATCTATGAAGGATACTACGGCTCGGGCGATCCGCTGGAACGGCTGCACGAATTCGACGCCTTTGGTGAAATCTCGGTCATGCACGATGGCAATCCGGCTTGGCCACAGATGGATTTCGGCGTATTGGAGGCGATCCGCCACCATCATCCCGGCGTGCGTTTCGTGGCCAGCTACCGCGACCCGGCCGCGTTGAGCCAGTCGATGCTGAAATGGAACAACCTCGTTCAGCGGATCAAGCGGAACCCCCTGCCCGGTCTGCCGGTCGGATATGGACGTGACACGGGCCAGCGGACGCGCTGGATCGATGCGCATTACGCCTTTCTCGACCGGATTTTTGCAGGCGATCCGACCTTCCTGCGGCTCGATGTGGCCGCACCGGATGCGGCGGCGCAGCTCGCCGCGCATATCGGTCGCGATATCCCGTGGTGGGGACAGGCCAACGTTAACCCTGCCAAGCCCGAGAATGACGAACCGAAGGCGGGGCAAGGCGCGGCATGAAGATTCTGCTTCACATCGGATTGGAAAGCTGCGGCACGCATCGCATGCAGGACGTTCTGACGGCCAAGCGCGCGCAGCTTGAGGGCAAGGGCGTGCTCTTTCCCCGTGCGCCGGGGGCCAAGAACCACACGCGCCTGTTCATGGCCGTGACCGCGCCCGAGCAAGTTGATCCTCTCCGGTTCAATCGCGGCTTTGCGGACCCCGACAAACAGGCGCGGCTGCGTGACGAGGTGGCCGAGGGTCTTGCCCGTGAAGTGGCACGAGCGAAACCCGACGTGCTGATCCTGTCGGCGGCGCAGCTCGCCGCGACCCTCTCCACCAGGGCGGAGCTGGAAACCCTGCGCGATCTGCTGGCACCGCTCAGCCGTGACATCGCAATCATCGCCCATGTCGGCGACCCGGCAGAGGTGCTGGTACGTCACTACGTCGATCAAGTGATGGAGGGGCGCGCACGCGGGCTGGACCTCGAACTTGCCATGCTGAAGGAGCGCGACTGGTGGCAGACCTGCCGCTCCGTCACGCCGCCCTCCGATCCGGCCAAAGGTATATTTCCGACGGTGCAGGGTCCGGCCTTCTGGTTGGATTACAAAAGGTTGGTCGCGCATTGGGACGCCACGTTCGGGGCCGGCACGACCCGGTTGCGCACCTATGACGCGGAGGTCTGGTCGCGCCCGGAGTTCACCGAAGAAGTGCGCGCGACGTTTGATCTGTCCGACCAGATCGGCAAGGCGGACCCCTGGCAGCCCCGCCCTGCGCCATCGGAGGAATGGGTCGCGCGGGCGCGCGAGATGAATGGTCTTCTTCTGCGACTGCTGGCGCGTGAGGACAAGGTTCTGCCGCGACCGATGTGGAAAAAGTTCCTCGATGATCTGCGGATTGGCGGTCAGCCGATGACGGCGGATTCCCTGCGCCCAATCTCGGCCCGTTTCGCCAATGGGATCAGCGCTTTGCTGGCGGACCAACCGGGTCTGAAGCTGACTCCGACAACCGTCGCGCCGGGGAAATATTCCTGGGGTGAACCCGCGCCTCGCAACGGGTTTCGCGCCTCGCAATATCTGCTGGCCTGGCTTTGGCGGATCGACCGCGCAACGAAAGAGCATCAGAAAGAACAGCAGGCGGGGACCGAAGTTGACACAGCGAGCGCCACCGCCGAACCCGTAAACGCCTCCCCCGATCCGACCCTGACCGAGGCGATCAGCCCCTCCGCACGCGCGATCATGTCGCCCCTCGCGGTGGAGAAGTTCGCGAGCCTTCAGACCTCATCCTTCAAGCCGCACAACCGGTTGGGACGGGTGGATGAGGCGCAATTGGCCGAGGCTTTCAAGCCCGCCCCGAACCGCACACTCCCACAAGGCAGCAGCGGACGGCTGATCGTCGCCTGCATGAAGAACGAGGCCCCCTACATCGTCGAATGGATCGCCTATCATCGCGCCATCGGTTTCGACTCTTTCCTTATTTACACCAACGATTGCAGCGACGGCACCGACGCGATCCTGCAACGGCTGGACCGGATGGGCATTGTCCATCACCGCAATAACGACGGCTGGACCGGGAACTCTCCCCAGCAATTCGCGCTCGACGCGGCGCTGGAAGAGGACGTCGTGAAGGCCGCCGACTGGATCGCCCATATCGACGTGGATGAATTCGTCAACGTCCGCTGCGGCAACGGCAGGCTGGACGATTTCTTTCAGCGCGTCCCGGCGGCCACCAACGTGGCGATGACATGGCGTCTCTTTGGACATGGCGGCGTGACCGATTTGCTCGACCGTCCCGTGATTGAACAATTCACCGCCTGCGCGCCAAAATTTTGCCCGAAGCCCCATACTGTCTGGGGCTTCAAGACCCTTTTCAAGAACATCGGTGCCTACGAAAAGCTGTCCTGCCACCGTCCCAACAAGCTGGTCGAGGACAAGGCGGATCAGGTCATGTGGGTCAATGGTTCGGGCAAGGTCACAACGCGCGAGATGCTCAAGTCCGGGTGGCGCAGTTCCAAACGCTCTGTCGGCTACGATATGATCCAGTTGAACCACTACGCCCTGCGATCTGCCGACAGCTACCTTGTCAAACGACAGCGCGGGCGGGCGCTGCATGTCGATCGCTCAATCGGGTTGAACTACTGGATCCGCATGGATTGGTGCGACCATATAGACGTGACCATCCACCGGAACCTGCCCCGCCTTGAGCAAGAGATGACCCGCCTTCTGGCCGACCCGGAGTTGCGCCACCTGCATAATCAGGGCTTTGCCTGGCATCAGGACAAGGTCGTCGAACTGCACGCGACGCCCGAGTTTCACGACCTCTACAAACAGGCTCTGTCCATCCGATTGACCGAAACCGAACGCGTCGCCTATGCGCTGGCGCAAGATCTGGAAAGCTGAGCCATGCGAACGGCCTTTGTCGATCATTCCGACCGCTTTCCCGGCTCTGGCGACCCGGACAAGCGCGCGCGGCTTGCGGAGGCGGGCCGCCCCTCGCACGTCACGAGCTACGGCGTCACCTTTCCAACCGATCTGCCGCCCCTCCTGCCGCGGATGCGGGGTGCCTTGGTGAATAACGACTACGAGGCGAGGGAGACCAAGGCCGCCTTGCGTGTCGTGCAGCGCGGCGACCGGGTCGTCGAACTGGGCGCGGGCATGGGTTACATGTCCTCCATCGTATCGGTGAACTGCGCCCCGAGCGAGGTTCACGCCTTTGAGGCCAATCCCGCCATGATCCCCTGCATCCGTCGCGTGCATTCCGAAAACGACATCACGAACGTCACCCTGCACCATGCGCTGCTGGGCGAGACGGCCGGCGAGGCGCAATTCTACGTGCGCGAGAAATTCGTGGCCTCATCGATGCTGCCGGACCCGGCTGAGGATGTGATCGACGTTGTGACCGTCCCCGTCCGTCCCGCCCGCGAGACCATCGCGGCGATCAACCCCGACGTGCTGATCTGCGACATCGAAGGGGCAGAGCTACAGGTGCTGCCGCTGCTCGACCTCAGCCGCCTGCGCGCGGCCATCGTGGAGCTTCACCCGCAATATATCGGGCTGAAGGGCGTGCAGACGATCTTTGACGCCATGAACAAGGCGGGGCTGGTCTATAACCCCAAGCGGTCGAACGCCAAGGTCGTGACCTTTTCGAGGGTCGATTGATGCGCTGCCTCGCCGTCCTGACGGTGCGCAACGAAGGCGCCTTCTTGCTGGAATGGCTGGCCCATCACCGGGCCTGCGGGTTCACGGATTTCCTCGTCTTTTCCAACGATTGTCAGGACGGCACTGACCTGATGCTCGACCGGCTGGACGCCATGGGCGTGCTGCGCCATGTGCGCAACGATGGCCCCTACGAGCAAGGCGGCATCCAGTTTACCGCCTACAAGCAGGCCGACAGCATGGAGATCGTTCAACGCGCCGATTGGATTGTGACGCTGGATGTCGATGAATTCGTCAACATTCATACCGGTGACCACACCCTGTCGGCGCTCTTTGCCGCCCTGCCAGAGGCCAGTGCAATCACTCTAACGTGGCGGCTGTTCGGCTGCGGCGGGGTCGCGCGCTATTCGGACGCGCCCGTGACCGAAACCTTTCGGCGGGCCGCGCCTGTGGCGATGTATTGGCCCTGGCGCGCGGCGATGTTCAAAACGCTTTATCGCAATGACGGCACCTACCGGAAACTCGGGGTTCACCGTCCCCGCGATGCCGACCCGGCCCGCCTTGAGCACGCGCGCTGGTTCGACGGCGAAGGGCGCGAGTTGGATGAGAAGTTCCGCACCACCCGTATTTTCAGCAATTACGGACGCTCGAACTACGCGCTGGTGCAGTTGAACCACTACCCCCTCGGCGCGATGGAAAGCTACGTGGTCAAGGCCGATCGCGGTCGCGCGGTCCACTCCGAGCATATGCTGGGGGTAGACTATTGGGTGGAGCGGAATTTCAACCAGGACGAAGACACCTCCATCTCCGCCCTCGCCCCCCGGATGCAGCGCGAGCTCGCCGCACTGAAAGGCGACGCGGACCTCGCCCACCTGCACGAAGCAGCGGTTGCATGGCGCCATAACCGTTTTGAGGCGCTGATGGCAAAAGAACCTTACCGCGCGCTCTTTGGTCGCCTGCTGATGACGCCGCCGACGCGGGCACTGCCGCTGAACGAGGCGCAATTCCTCGTCGGCCACGCCAATCGTGCGCGCAAGACCGAACCATAGGCGCGGGCCTGCCGAAGATCCGAACCAAAAGCAGTGAGGAACACAGCTTTCTACACAATAGGTGGTAGTTGGTGCTAAGGTGAACGCATATTCGCGACGACTCGCAGCAGGACGAACTATGGACGGTAACTTTCCTCGCAATGACCTCGCCGGGCTGGACAAGTCCGAATGGATCGCCCGCGTGATGGCCCTGGCGGATATCGAGGGCGCGGCGGACCGGCTGGGCGACGCGCATTTCGCGGCCTTCATCAAATCCGGCCCGGTCCTCCTGGTGACCTTCGAAACCGTGCAGGGCATGCGTGGGCTGACCGAAACACAGCACCCCCTCGGCTGGCATCTGTCACAACGCCTCGGCTGGTCACATCTACTGCTGGCGAGCGACGGCGACACCTGGTTCCGCGACGCTGACGTCTATGCCTATTTCGACCAGTTGATCGACGAGGGCTTTTTTGACGACTATGAAACCGTTGTGTTCTACGGTGCCGGTCCCTGCGCCTATGCGGCGGCGACCTTTTCCGTGTCGGCCCCCGGCAGCGTGGTGGTCGCGATCCAGCCGCAGGCGACGCTCGACCCCGCGGTGGCCGAATGGGACGACCGCTTTGCCCACATGCGGCGCGTAGATTTTAGCGATCGCTACGGTTTTGCCCCTGACATGATCGAGGCGGCGAGCCGCGCCTATGTGATCTACGATCCGGCCGAAACGCTGGATGCGATGCACGCCGCTCTCTTCACCCGCCCGAACGTGACAAAGTTCCGCATGCGCTACATGGGCGACGCCTTGCAAAGCCACCTTCTGTTCATGAAGCGGCTGTTCCCGCTGATTCAGGCGGCGGCATTGGATCGGCTGAACACACAGTCCTTTGCCCGCCTTTACCGGGCGCGGCGCAATCATCTGCCCTACCTCCGTCGCCTCCTGTCTCACCTCGAGGCGTCAGAGCGCCCGGACCTGACTGCGATCCTGTGCCGGAACGTCACCGCCCGCTACAAAGCCCCCCGCTTTGCCCGACGGTTGCGCGCGATGAAGGCACAGGACGAATAACGCAGCCGCCTCGCGTGCCCGCGCCAAAGGTGCTTCCATCCCGGCGCGCGCTTGTGTAATCGCGAGAGCATGAGCACCAGCCTGACCCTCCGCCGTCCCGACGACTGGCACCTGCATCTGCGCGACGGCGCGATGATGGCCGCCGTCCTGCCTGAATCCGCGCGTCATTTCGCGCGCGCGATCATCATGCCGAACCTCGTGCCCCCCGTCGTGACCGCAGCCGAGGCCGCCGCCTACCGTGACCGCATCCTCGCCGCCCTGCCCGAGGATATGACGTTCGAACCGCTGATGACCCTCTACCTCACCGAAGAGACCGATCCCGAGGACGTCGCCGCCGCCTATCGCGACGGCATCGCGCGCGCGGTCAAACTCTATCCGGCGGGGGCGACGACGAACTCCGCCTCCGGCGTAACGGATTTCGACAAGGTGCGCCCGGTGCTGGAAAAGATGGCCGAGATCGGCATGCCGCTTTGCACCCACGGCGAAGTCACCGCGCCCGAGATCGACATTTTCGACCGCGAGGCCGCCTTCATCGACCGGGTGCTCGACCCGATCCGGCGCGCCACGCCGGGCCTGCGCGTGGTGATGGAACATATCACGACGGCGCAGGCGGCGGATTACGTGCGCGCGCATGACAAGGATCTCGGCGCGACGATCACGACGCATCACCTGATTATTAATCGCAACCATATCCTCGTCGGTGGCATCAAGCCGCATTACTATTGCCTGCCCGTCGCCAAGCGCGAAGAGCATCGGCTCTCCCTCGTCGCCGCCGCGACCTCGGGCGATGCGCGCTTCTTCCTCGGCACCGACAGCGCGCCGCATCCCGATCACCTCAAGGAACACGCCTGCGGCTGCGCGGGCTGTTTCACCGCGACCAACACCATGGCCCTGCTCGCACATGTTTTCGAGGGGGCGGGCGCGCTCGACCGGCTCGAAGGGTTCACCTCGCTCAACGGCCCGGCGTTCTATGGCCTGCCGGCGAATGACACCACGCTGACGCTGACGAAATCGGACACCCCGACCGCGTTCCCCTCCAAGATCGAGACAGAAACAGGCCCCGTCACCGTCTTTGATCCGGGCTTCCCGATCTATTGGTCGGCCTGACGATCCACTTGCCGAAAATATCCCCGCCGGAGGCCTCCGCCCTCCCCATCTGACAGACACCGCGAAGGTAACGCCCATGATCCCCGCCAGCTATCCCGCCCAAGACGACATCGCCCGGTTGACCGCTGGAATGCTGCTGGACATCAAGGCCGTGCATTTCAATTCGACCGAGCCCTTCACGCTTGCCTCCGGCCTGCCCAGCCCGACCTACATCGACTGTCGCAAGCTGATCTCCTATCCGCGCATCCGCTCCACCCTGATGGATTTCCTGACCGTGACGGTCATGCGCAACGCGGGGCTGGAATCTTTTGACAATATCGCGGGCGGGGAAACCGCCGGCATTCCCTTTGCCGCGCTGGTCGCCGAACGCATGGCCCTGCCGATGACCTACGTGCGCAAGAAGCCCAAAGGCTACGGTCGCAACGCCCGGATCGAGGGCGAGATGCGTGAGAGCCAGCGCGTTTTGCTCGTCGAGGATCTGACGACCGACGGCGGCTCCAAGATCTCATTCGTCGATGCGATCCGCGAGACCGGGGCGGAGTGTGCCCATACCGGTGTGATCTTTTATTACGGCATCTTCCCCGAAACGGAAAAGACGCTCGGCGATCATGGGGTCGCACTGCATTACCTCTGCACTTGGTGGGATGTGCTGGCCGAGGCGCGGCGTCGGCAGGCCTTTGACGGCGAGACCTTGGCCGAGGTCGAGGCGTTCCTCAAGGCACCGCGCGCCTGGCAGGATGCCCGCGCGAAAACCTGACGATTCGGCGCGATCTCGCACCCCCTCGGCCCGCAGTGACAATTGCGCATGGTTCACGCGCAAAATCCTATTCGAAAGGAGTAGAGCCCCCGGCTTTAACGACTTTGGACCCGGTTTACTGCCTGTCCCGATAGGCTTGCACGCGTCACAAAATGAAGCGAGAGTCGAGACAAAGCTTACCAGATGTGGTATGAGAGAAAAGATACTCGCTTATCCACAGGATATCCAGATTGCCTGTTCGCAAGGGCTTCGGCTATCTAATTTGCTAATAGGCAGTTAACGACCCGGTGATGGTTCTTGGGGAATGGTTCCGTCCACTCGGCAGGCAGTGACAGGCGAGCGAGGGAGAGGGCGAAGCGTTAACAGGCGCACGGTCTCTCCCGTAGCAATTCCCCGGCAATAATTCGATGACAGGGGCAGGACCAGGTAAATGAACGATCTCGCGTATTTCAACGCCAGTGGGCAACCGTCGCCCGAAGTGGCGCAGGCCGATACCGTTCCGCATTCCATCGAGGCCGAGCAGCAGCTTCTCGGTGCGCTTTTGACCAACAACGATGTCTACGACCGCATCGCGCAACTGATCCAGGCCGATCATTTTTACGAACCCGTGCATGGCCGCATCTTTGAGGTCGCCGCCGCCCGCATCGCCAAGAACGCCCTGGCCACGCCGGTGACGCTGAAGGCCTTTCTCGAAGATGACGAGGGCCTCAAGGAGCTGGGCGGACCGGGCTATCTCGCCCGGCTCGCGGGCGCGGCGATCGCCGCCTACGCGGTGCGCGACTACGCGCAGATGATCTATGACCTTGCGATCCGGCGCGAATTGATCCTGCTGGGGCAGGATATCGCCGCCGAGGCGATGCGCATGGACGTGAAGAACGAGCCGAAGGAACAGATCGTCCAGGCGGAACAAAAGCTCTACAAGCTGTCCGAACAGGGCTCTGCCGATACCGGGTTCCAGTCCTTCCTGTCCGCCGTCACCGATGCCGTCAACGTCGCCAACGCCGCCTATCAGCGCGAGGGCGGGCTGGCCGGCGTGTCGACCGGGTTGATCGACATGGACAAGAAGCTGGGCGGGCTGCACAAATCCGACCTCCTGATCCTTGCGGGTCGTCCCTCCATGGGGAAAACTTCGCTAGCCACCAACATCGCCTTCAACGTAGCCAAGGCCTACCGGCGGGGCGCCTTGCCCGATGGCACCGAGGGCGCGGTCGAAGGCGGGGTCGTCGGGTTTTACTCACTGGAGATGAGCGCAGAGCAGCTCGCCGCCCGCGTCCTGTCCGAAGCGGCGGAGATCCCGTCGGAAAACATTCGACGCGGCGACATGACCGAAGGCGAATTCCGCCGTTTCGTGGATGCCGCCAAGCAGCTTGAAGCCTGCCCGCTGTTCATCGACGACACCCCCGCCCTGCCGATCGCGCAGTTGGCCGCGCGGGCGCGGCGGTTGAAGCGGACGCATGGGCTTGACCTGTTGATCGTCGACTACCTCCAGCTTGTGCGCGGCACCGCCGAGAACCGGGTGAACGAGATCGCCGAGATCTCCATGGGCCTCAAGGCCATCGCCAAGGAGTTGAATATCCCCGTCGTCGCCCTGTCCCAGCTCAGCCGTCAGGTCGAAAGCCGCGAGGACAAGCGTCCGCAGCTTTCGGACCTGCGTGAATCAGGCTCCATCGAGCAGGACGCCGATGTGGTGATGTTCGTGTTCCGCGAGGAATATTACGTCGAACGCGAGAAACCTTCCGATGACCGGCTCGACGAAATGGCCGTCTGGCAGGACCGGATGGAAAAGCTGCACGGCAAGGCCGAGGTCATCATCGGCAAGCAGCGTCACGGTCCCATCGGCTCGATCGATCTGAGCTTTGAGGGACGCTTCACCCGCTTTGGCAACCTCGTGAAGCCGTGGCAGCAGGGCGAAGACAACCGTTACGAATGACGCGGATCGTCCGGATCGGCCCTGACACAATCGGATTGCTGGACCGGATCGCGCCGGATGTCTTTGACGCACCGATTGATCCCGAATTGATTGGCGCGATGTTCGCCGCCGGCAACCACCATTTGTTCGTGGCGCTGGACGCGGACCTCGTGGTCGGACAATGCCTCGGCATGGTGTTGCACGGGCCGGACCGTCCGGCGGCGCTCTATATCGATAATCTGGGCGTGACCGGGACGCATCGTCGGCAGGGGATCGGGAGCGGACTGTTAAAGGCGATATTCGCCGCTGGAAAAGAGGCC